>NZ_CP040274.1 GCF_013393905.1 Nostoc sp. C052 | reverse complement strand
ACTCTTAAGTTAATAATATAATTAAGCTGCTGATTTAAAATCATAAACCGTATTTTGAACTAATTTTAAAGCATAGGTACAAAGATACTTTATAACTTGAGGCTCTAAACTCAATAGTACTTCTTTACTATCATTCGTTTCTTGCTCAATTAAAGAACGTGCATATAAAGCCTCTATAGCTTCAAGTACTTCTGAGGTTGTTACCTCATTCTGCTGTCTACCCTTGAATTTTTTAAGTAATACACTCAATCCAATTGAATTCCCAGACTCTTTATTTAGTTCTTCTGTTAAATGGAACATAATCTGTTTCTCTAAAATAGTTAGACGACCTTTTTCTTCAAATAATTCATCCAAACTATCTTGAAATATATCTGTCATCAATACAGTTTTAAAATTTAAAAACTTCTCTACACTTCCACCAAAAAATTTGTGAATCTTGTCCGCTAACATCTTTAAAGATAAAGGATTACCACGATAGGTTTGAATTAAATCTCCCCATTTATCCTCATTAGTTAAACCGTAGAAACTAAAAATTTCCAAAGCTTCCTTTCCCAAACCTTCAAGTTTTACCGTCCTAACTGGTTGTCCCTTTTTTTGTAGACGATTAAAATCAATAAATGGTTCACGGCTGGTTATTAGTAAACAACTTTGATGCTGTTCCTCTATCATTCTATTAAATAACGTTCCATACTCTGCATACTCCTTACCGTAAGCATTTGAACTGCTATTTCTATCTCCCTGTAATAAAGACTCTGCTGAGTCTAAAATCACCAAATAACGACGTGAACGCAGGTATTCAAACAATTTAGATATTCTAGCTTGGATAGATTCTGGTAAATCTAACTCCTCGTTTTCTGAAGAAGCCAAAATTCTAAGCAAGTCAGCAACTAAATCTGTAAGTAATGGACTATACGAAATTGACTTCCAAATAAAACCATTAAACTCATACGACCCCATACGCAAAACTTGAACCAACTTAGCAACTAAAGCACTTTTCCCTATTCCTGCCGCTCCTATAATTGCTACACAACGCTCTTGAGCTATCAATTCTTTTAGCATTGCTAGTTCAGGAGTTCGACCGTAAAAATTAGATATGTCAGGCAGACTTCCTGCGAGTATGGGTAGACCAGCAGCAGCTTCATTCCATTTTGCTGGTTCCTTGTCAGCTAATGCGATCTGTTTTTCTACAATGCCCCTCAGTCGTTTCTTAGTGACTTTTTCCCCATTCCCTAATATCCCTGTTAATAGTACCCACAGTTTAGGTGCTACACGCCTCTGCAAAAGATTAATGTCATAGGGAGTACTCTCTACTATGTCCTTGTAATCCAGATCAAGCCAAGCTGATCTAAGCACAATTTTTTCTGGCTCCTCTAGCCACCTGCCTTGTTTTGCAAACACTAAGTCATCTATGGCTTGGATAGCTTCTTTAGCATTCACCTTTTATTAAGCTCCTTTTAGTACTGTTTTTTATTTCATTAAACAAAAAGTATATACTTTCTAGCAGATAATCTTTTAAAAACTTGCGTAGTCTACTATTCTCTATTTATACAACAGTTTTCTTTTGCATGAAGTACAAAGCTACGGGTTTTGAGACAGAATGCGGGAAGACAGAGCTAGGGTGTATCATCAATTAGGTAAACTGGAGTCAGTAATACTTGGGATAAACAAATAACCTAAGTTGCTGGTTATGTGCGGCGAGATCACCAGTGGGAGAGAATCAAAGACTTACTCCCCGATACACAAAGGGTTGTGGAAGTCACAGCTAGAGATAATTGGTTGTCGCTTATCGGTTGTTTCTGGGAAGCAGTACTGTATCGCTGTTGAGCAGTGATACCCTGGAAAAACCAAACCTACTGGAGCAGTTTGGGCATTTTCGAGTATTTCACACTCGCTTTACTTGATGGTCAAAGACTGGGGTATGGGAGAGGGTGTTTCATAAGTCCTGTATTTTCTACCTAACTTAACTTGCAAACTGCTGTATAATTTTCTTTCACAAATCATAGCAATTGGAGTTGTTATTATATTACGATACTGCTATATTCTAGTTTGAGTACGCACTCAATCAAAAAAAGTTTTAGGAGATTGCCAAAACTAGTACAATTACCAGAGTACTAAAAGCAATACTCAAAATCAAACAGATACAAGTAGGCGATGTCCAAAATATCAGATCACTTTTCAGTTTTTGAATTTGACTGTCAAATGCATCGCTCTGCTTATATCATGCCTAAAGTATCAAAGCTTTTAGAGCTAGGATGACCAAGCTAATGAAGGAGAGTATGAAAGTGAAAACATCAAAAAATCTAAAGCACAAAGCGCCACTAAGGAGTAGGCGCTTTGTCTGTTTGTAAAATTCATCTTTTTTCAGAGCGGGGTTCATCTCGAAGGAACAAAATAAGTTGCCGTTGAAGTTTGGCGACAGAGACGACTACTAAATTTGTCCGAGAGTTTTTACCGCGCTGCAAGATCCATTATAGGGTCTACCGTTTGGAAAGTCCATTCCCTGCGGTGTGTTTTTGCTGTCGAAATTCATAAATTTTAGGTAAAGTTAAGTTTGGTTAAGAAATATCCCGAATTTTGTAGTTAAAAGCAGTAGTAGCGCGAATAACAGTTACCAGTTATCAGTTGGGAGTAGAGTCCAAGATTAGATAACTGATAACTGATGCAACCCCCTCTGAACTTGTAAACCGAGTTATCAGGGGAAAATATCATGACAAACAGAGAACGCCCCAAGAGCGCAGTGTTAGAGCGCATGGGGTCGAGTGCAGCTTTCGCATGGCAATTTTGTGCTGTGACGAAGGTAAATTTTCGGAATATCGAGGCTAGAGCAAGGGTTTCGCAGCTTGAAAGAGTTCTCTCCAAGGAATTCCGAGGGGAGAACCGATGAATTCAGCGACAATTGAATACCCAAACAACCTCACGGCAGCGGAATACCATGAGTTGTTAGCTGGTAGCGCCATTCATCCGGCGTTGATTAAGCGCAACTTTTTCCATGTAGAGGGAGAATCAGTTTATGATTTCCTGTTCATATCTGATAAAATCCCACGTAAGAATGCGGGTCGGGTAACAGATGGATACATAAAAATGTATCAGCACCTATTACTAGGTGGGACGTGGATTCAGTCACTTGACCCCTTTAAAAACTGGCAACCAATGGAGTGGGGGCGGATTAAGCCGAACTTCCCTCGCATTGATTGGGAAAAAGGCAAGCCAGTTAAGTACGAATCACCCCCCAAAACCCCCAACCGCGTTACCTACTTTGATGTCGCTAACCCCATCCAGGACTTAGTTGCAAAGCGTTATTTAATTAAGCGCTATCATTCACTTTTAGCATTGCGCTTACTGGATCAACTTAATCCACTAATATTTTGGGAGTGGGTGAAACAGCATCCAGAGATTCCGATTATCTTATGCGAGGGTGAGAAGAAAGCCGCTTGCTTGCTAAGTCTGGGGTTTGTAGCGATCGCACTCCCTGGAATTTGGAACGGGCGCGTGGGCAAACAGGATTTTGATGAACGATTGCATCCTGACTTAGTACCGATGGCTCAGGCGGGACGCAAGTTCATTATTTTATTCGACTACGAAACTTCTTCTAAAACCAGGTGGTCGGTGTTTCAAGCCACTGTTCGCACTGCAAAAGCAATCGAATCGGCTGGTTCTGAATGTGAAGTTGCATTACTGCCGGGGCCAGAAAAAGGTGTAGATGATTTCGTGGTAGCCAGGGGTGAAGATGCCAATGCTCTGCTAACTGCAATTATAGACGATGCTAAATCACTAAAAGATTACCAGCGCTCATATCGGGCTAAGAAATGGGGACTTAGCAAATACAAACCAGATGTCACTGTTAATGTCAAGTATCTCTCTGAGGCTTTGTGCATTCCTGAACTTGAAGAAAAATGCTTGAGAGTGCCTGAGCTTTATGAGCTTGAAAAGGAACAACTTTTCACGCCATCTATAAAAGGACATCAAAGAAAGAAGGAGTCTACGGATTCTGGCGGAGTTGATTCATCCAAATCGAAGAAATCCCCTACCTTCAATTTCCCAAAATCAGGACTGGTCGTACTCTGGAGCGACATGGGTACAGGGAAAACTGAACTTATGCGCTGGTGGCGTGACCAAAATCCTGATGCCAGATTTCTCAACAATGGACATCGGGTTAACTTGTTGAAAAATCTTGCCGAACGTTTGCGGACGGCGATGTATTCCGACTTGGGTTACACAGGTTTAGCCCAGGCCCAAGCCCTTAGTATTACTATTGACAGCTTGCATAAGCTGAATACCCAGTCTCTCACCTACGGCTGCATATTTATAGATGAAGCCTGCCAATACCTTACCCACCTGCTGCACAGTAATACTTGCAAACAACATCGCGCCGCCATTTTGGAGGTACTGGAATATATAGTATACAATGCGCCACTGGTCGTCATCGCTGATGCACACATGGACGATTTAACGGTAAACTTCTTTCTTGCAATGCGACCAAAAGGTGAAGTCCCGTACATTATTAAAAACGAGTGGCGAAACGGTTCACGCACAATTTATTGGTACGAGGGGGATAATGAGAGCGCCATAGTCGCCCAAATCTCGGCAGCGCTGATGCTTGGAGAGAAAGTCATGGTTGCAAGTGACAGTAAGCGTTTCATCAAAAAACTCGACAAATCCTTTACTATCAAGTACGAAGAATCTAGTAGTTCGCCAAGTGAACTTGGCGGGGTGCATGTTAAAGGGGATACTTCGACTGCGCTCAGTAACCGGGAAAAGGAAGAATTAACAGATTCCTCCTTTGCCCTTTCCCCCTTACCCCTTACCCCTTGCCCAGCCCGTAGGACTTCATACCGCATCTGGTCGGTTCATTCTGACAATTCTGGCAGTGATGAAAACGTCGCTTTCATTAAAGATATCACCAACGCCGTCAAAAACTTTGATGCCTTGTTCACTTCCCCTAGCCTGGGGACTGGTGTCGATATTTCTGAGTATCATTTTGATTTAGTGTTCGGTGTGTTTCACGGCGTTTCCCAAACTGCTACCGAATGTGCCCAACAGCTTTACCGTTATCGCCCGAAAGTCCCGTTTCATATTTGGGTGGCCCCGCGTCCTCCCTTTGGTTACAAGGATACTAATGCTACTAAGATTAAAGAGCGCTTGCTCCAAACCAATGAAATGACCGCTTTTCTGTTGCGGATTGACAGAGAAACGGGTAAGCGCGGAGCCGAGAAAGATTGGGCGCTTGAGGCTTACTGCCAAATTATGGCTAACCGCCATTATTCTCTCAATAATCTGCGTGATGATTTGCGATCGCTTCTCACCGAAATGGGCAATACATTTATATATGTGGGCAGTGATTCAGATCCTCAATCTCTCGAAAGTCTTAAAGCAGCAGCACAAGCTTTGGATAGTGCCCACAATTCGGCTGTTGCAAAGGCTAACAATATTACTTTGAGTGAGTACCGTGCCCGTCAGAGCAAAGATTACCTTGACCCTAATGAAATTTTTGAATGCGAAAAGTTCCGCATTTCTGATTCTTACGGCATCGAAGTAACCGAATCACTTGTAGAAATGGATAAAGGTGGTCGATTAATTAGAGCGATCGCTGGACTTGAAGCCATTTTAGCCCCACCCGAAGAATCGTTTACTGACCCCAAAACTGGGCAAAGTTATCCTACCCCACCAACAATTGTCACCCAAAAAGACCGCACAGAGCGCGACAATCTACCTTTGTGCATCGACTGGGGCAATTATTCCGCACGGTGGCTGGCTAGATTTAACCTGGGGCTGCATCAAATTCTCACTTCTTTAATGAAGGGTGATGAAGTTACTGCCGATGACCCCACCTTACTCAAGATGACGGAGATCGCTATACATTGTGCTGCTCACGTCAAAGCAATTCTTGGGTTTACTATTCCCAGTGACTGTAAACCTATTTGGTTGCTGGCGACTTTAGTAGAGCAGCTGGGGCTAAAGCTGACTTTCCGCAAGCAGGGCAAGCGCGGTCAACAGGTGAAACTTTTTTCTTTATCTAAAGAGGAATTAGAATTTGCAATGCATGTAATTGCTCATCGCGTGGAAAAGCGTAATCAAAAAGAAAATCGAACCTATTATGCGACCCAAACCCCTGCTGCGTATAGTGTAAACCCCAATCAGCAGGCCGTATCCACGCCCCCCCCGAATGCTATAGGGAACTCCCATTGCCAAGGGGAGGATACTACAGATGAGAGCAGGGGAGCGGAGGAGCAGAGGAGCAGAGGAGTTGAGGAGTTGAGGAACAAAGAAGAAATTTGTACAAGTTCTTTCCCCTCTGCCCCCCTGCCCCCCTGCCCCTCTGCTCTCTTCACTGACCGGATTACTCTACTTCATTGCGTAGAAATACTTCGCTCTGGTATTTCTCGTGGAGTAGATGCAATTAAAGGCATTCTCAAACGATGGCAGAGTGATTTGCGCTGGGAGACGGTGCTGGAACTTGAAGCGATCGCTCCTGATGAACTGCGACTTGTCGAGGATGAAGTCCCGGAATTTTATGCCTTGCTGAATGAAGAGGTGTTGCCAATGGAGGGATAAAGCCTACGCCGCGACTGAGCTACGTAACCTAGAGCAATCTGTGCCTCATTTTTATCAGTGGCTTTGGCTTGAAATGTTGCCTATGGAATTGTAAATGGCTTTTTGGGAAAATACTTATATCCCTTATCTGGGATAACTCCTGTCTAGATCGTCTTTGGTACATTTTCCGATCTAGAAATCTGTGAATAACTCTGTATGATTCTCATCTACCAAGTCATTTTTATTGCTGCTAACCGATGGCGGTGTCAGCATTGACAATGCCGCGATCGCACCCCGAACTTGCGACGCTTCCACGTCAAGATACTCTTGCAGTTGCTCCAAGCTTCGATGTCCGCTGATTTGCTGAATTACTCTCAGTGGAATTCGCGCATTGCTCATCAGCGTCAGTGCAGTTCTCCGGCAGCTGTGAGTACTTGCGCCTTCAATGTCTACTAGTTTGCACCCTCTCCGAAAAATCAGTGCCGCATAATCCTCATGCAAATGACCACGGCCCCAGCGTCCAGGAAAGAGATAACTATCACGAGAAACTTTGGGTTTATACAATTCCAGGTGATGCCGCAGTTCATCCAGCACAGGAATTGTACGAGTGGACAGCTTTCCCTTCGTGCTGCCTTTGCGAATATTCAGCTCTGGTCTGACTTTGGTTCTGCTGTCATAAACATCCTGAATTTTGAGGGTGACGCATTCGGAGACACGACAGGCAGTGTACAGCATCACTGCACCAAGTGTTCTATCCCGGACTGTGGTTAACCCCGAAGTAAACAAACGCCCGATTTCTTCCGGCGTTAGGACTTTTGCCTTCCCGTGACGGTCAATTTTCACCTTAGATGCACACTCCGCGATAGTTAATCATTATCGCCGATGCTCCCGTCTCAGGATTTATTTCGGTAAAAAAAGTGTGGAACTAACTGTACTGCAATTGCAACAAGCCATCGACACGCCACTTGCGATCTGCTTTGCTGTTGCGCTCCGTGCAATCGCCGCAGCTTTCACCTGAAAGCACCAGTTGTTGTGGTTAGCCAATATCAATATTGATTGATAAGAATGCAGAAACGGCCGTTGGGACTTTACCGAATGGCAAGTTAGTTTTTGATGTCTGAAATTACAATGTGTTTTCAACGTATAGTTACTTACCCAAGTAAGTGATCGATTCGTCTTCAGGCAAGTCAATTTTCCCGATTTGGGTGGTAAGGCACTTACCCGCTCATAAAGATACGAAAGTACGATCCAGATCCACGCCACACAACGAGCAATTAAGAACAAGGCTGGTATCTTTTTTTTGTGGTTCCCCCTAAAAATACACCTCTAAAAGAAAAACCTAAAAATCGGTGAAAAAAAAATAAACTAAAAATGACTTTATAGCTAATCAGTAATACAACAGGTCAAAGAGGATACTCCTGACATTTAACTACACAAATATTACAGGTGTAGGTTTGGGTTAAAGAAAACGGGTAAAGGTGCTTATTTTAAGAAACTTGTACAAGATTCTTCCCTGCTTCTGTTGCTTTCATGCCAAATCAAGCTTATTGGAATAGCCCGCTTTTTAATCGCTATCACGCTATAAAATTATAAAGTCATTTTTAGTTTATTTTTGAGAGTGGTGTGATTGCTCTATAAAAATTCTTCAAGAAACGGATAAAACTTGCGTGCCAAAAACTCAAACTTTTCTGCAATTGATTCCGAACTTGTCCTGAATCAATTCTCAGGGTGAACGCCAAGATGCTCGCTGATGGTCGAAGGGAGTTTAGCTGATTGCGAGTTAGTTTCTGATAGTGACATTAATTCTTTAAAACTGGAATAAAAGGAGCTAGAGCATAACTCTAATTGCACAGGACTCAAAAAATCGAGTGCCTTGGCACTAATTGTTTAAAACTGACAAATAATTCTTTAATGGACACATCTCTTCATAAAAGACATCGCTTGAAGAATGCGCTGACGCATTTGGCGATGATAGGATCAAGGTAATTCATCATGATGAATTACACGATTTAATAAGCGTGGAGAGTCCAAGTTTACCTAGATGATACGTGAACATGAGCAATACAGGGCGCAAAAAAAAACTGGCATCTTTCAACTGTGACCAAAGGATGTGGGAGCAGTTTATCGCCTGTTGCAACTCGAAAGGCACAACGGCAACAGCCACGCTGCTCGAATTTATCGAACTCTACTTAGGCGATTCCCAAGATAAGGTTGATGCAATAGGTGGAAATGATTTAGACGAACGCCTAGACTCAAAGATTAAGGCAAGTGTAGATAAGTACTTAGTTTGTAGTAACAATAGTAACAGCAGTTCAAGCAATGAAACGATAATAGCTATTTGCTCACGACTTGATAAGCTCGAGTCAGAGTTTTCAAATGAATCTAATAGCAATCAAACCACAGCAATTGATAATCTCGCCAATTTAGAACAAAAAGTGGAGGGGATGTGTGCCCGAATGACACAGTTGGCTGAGGCGATTATTAAAATTCAAAACTATCTCAACAACCAACAAGGGCGGGGCAATAAATCGTACTACAATAATTCATCCTTCAAAGTGCATACTCCCAGAATGCAACCGTTAACTGAAGAAGGTTTGGCTTCAAGACTTGGTGTAAGTGAGGAAACTGTACGTAAGGAGCGAATTAAACTCCCCCCACCGCTTTTTGTAGCATGGTGTAAGGGGAAGGATAGAGCAGGGTTGGGGTGGGAATTTAACGAAAATACGGGATTATATCAGCCAGTAAGTTAGTATTTTGATTAATTTCAACTTGTAGCGGCGGATGTGCGCTCTGCTGTTGCCAATTTGAATTTTTTAAAATGTGATTATTTCACAACCTTCAAGCAATTCGTCATAAACAGTTAGTTGTTGTGTTTTTAAGTGATTTGGTAGTGAATCATCATCAAAGGTCAAAGTAACAATATGAGTATTTTTGAGACTAAGAGATGATTTGCTGATATCGGTTATTGCCGCACTCATACCGCTTCGAGTACCGATCAGATACTTCACCGATTGCCCGATCTTTAACTGTGTTGCTGGAATAGCCATAAATGTTAAAAGTGTAAGTTAAGCAATAGTCTGGTTGGATGCGACGGCTCAAGCGCCCACGCCCAGGTGATCGCCTAATCGTTTCTACTTAAATCAAATCCAAGTTCCAAGTATAAAAACCGATCTGCTCAGGAACCCTAGTGAATCGCCCTGTGCGATGACCCCGTGATAACTCATTCAATACCTTGTTTTTCACTTCTCTAATCTCAGCCGCAGTGAGTTCGCCATAGATTCCGTTGGTAATTTCTGAAACGCTGAAAACTTTACCCGAATTATTTTCTAGAAAAGTTGTTAGTGCATCAATTAAAAACTGACCCTGAAATTCTTTTAGCATTGGTATGTCTTTGGGCTGTGGCGGCAAAACTTGTTTCTTATTTTTGCCTTTGACTCTGGTGGACGAATTCTTCGTCTCCGGTTTTGGTAGCAAAGTTAAAGAGAGAGTATAATATCCGGGTGATCCTGGGACACTGAACCATTTGTTAGTTTCCCTGCCTTTAGTGAGGGATGATTTAACTCTGTGTTTAAGCACTTTAAAGACTTCTGGCTCTAATTCCCCATAGAGCATTTTGACAATAAAATCGATGTGAACAATTGTGCCAATGTGTTCTGCCAAAACCTGTTCAATAGCTTCCGGGCGAGACAGGGATTGGAAAATAGGCAGCATGGCCGTCTCGGTTCCATAGAGCGCTTGCTGTTGAGTTGATGTTTCTATCGGTGGCTCTAGGAGTACTGGAGTATCTGTAGCTGCATCAGATTCTTCACCTGACCAAGCTTGTATAAGTGTGAATATATTTTGTTGAGTGGAGTCAAGCAATTGTGTTGCGACTGTTGATGTATCCTGTGAATCGTCTAGCTCAAGATGGGTAATAGGTTCAACATCGTCATTAACAGATTCCTCACTTAAGAATAAGAAGAAGTTTTTTCCTTTTTCAGAGGTGAATTCTTCATTATCATTATCTACCTCCTCAGTCAAAGACCAGTTAGATAATAGAGCTTCTACATGAGTGAGATTTGCTTTTGCTAGGGAATATAATTTTTCGTACTCTTCTACAAGAGGTGCGTAGTAATCTCGCAATGCTAATAATGACTCGATTGCTTTTTGGGGAGGCTCTAAAGGAAAGGGGCTATTCATCAAGTTTGAAATTAACTAAACTTTGCGACACTCGTATAGTTATGAAACAACATCGAGTGAATTGGAAAGGAATTGACAGTTTCACACCTATTGTAAAGTATTTGAGTAAGTTGAAGCTTCGCTTTGTTTTTCATATTGTCAAAGTGATTCATACTACAAGAGGATCGCGCTACCCAAAAAGCAATCGAGTGCATTCTCCCTTGGTGTTATGGAAGGAACTGCACTCGTCGAATTTTACTTATTTAAGCAGTTGTGAATTTATAGCTTTTTCCATTTTTCAAGGGTGAGACAAGGTTGTTTTGCAGTAGTAGGTATAAATCCACTGGAAGAAACACCGAAATTGTTTAAAGAAGCAATTTCGTCTTCGGCATTGTTAATGGCTACTCGTATAGCTTTGGTTTTATCTTCTAGAGAAAGCTTATCAATTTTAGCGCTGTCAGGATTTGGAAGGGCAGAACCTTTTGTAAGTGAAAATTCGTGTATTTTGTAAAACTGATCTCCTGCTTCGGGTTTACCCAATAAGAGACAACCTTTAGATTTGACGAACAAACCAACACTCTGCATATTGGGACTGAAATGACGCTTAGTGACAAACTTCACCTCTTGAACAGGCCCCCAAGCAAGGACGGCTTCAGAAAAACCTTTAGTACGGACATCTCGACTTTCGTTACAGCCGTTGTTGTATCGATCGAGAAAACCGTCACTACAAACTTTCCAATTAACTCTATACAGATCGGGAGTACTGTCAACAAATTTTTTAACTTCATCTGCTTCTGCTTTCTCCTTTGCTGCAATCAACTCAAGTTCTGTTTCGTGTGCAATCTGTTCAGGCGTTTTACTCTGGCAAGAGATGATACCACCACCGACGAGCAAAGCTAAAGTAATGGCGATTCGTGAAGTTTTGAAAAGCATACTATTCTCGCTTAATAGCTAACTATTTATTATCGAAAAAGCTGGATAGTAAAAAAGCTAAATTTAGCTCAATTTGGAAAAATAATTTTGTGTACTTATGGAATAAATGTGAGCTAAAATTCATCCTAAATAATATATAATAATTCGATTTCAAATAGCAAGCTAAAACCAGCAATTAACTATTAAAAAAGTTGAACTTTTGTGATGTTTTTATCGAAACAGAATACATGCGTCAGTCGCCAGAAAACAGACATGAATTTTGTGTGACTGGCGGATGAATCAAGGGGTTTAAGACCCCCACTAAATCTTCGATTTAGTGGTGCAACAATTCAGTGGCGGGTCTGAATCCCCCACTGATAGCGAGTCTGCGAGCGTCTTGATTCTGACTCCTGTTAGCGATAGCGGGGCGTTTAGCCCATTCTGAATTCTGAATTCTTCTTCAATTTGTTTCAGATGAAAGCGGTGATTGTATAACAGGATGTCAACAAAAAGCAATAGCCAGAAGTACGATATTTTTTTAGACTTCGAGCGATTCCTTTAAAGTGGGGGAATATGCCATAGTGTCTAAGTAAGAATTCAGCATGGGCAACACTCATTCAAAATAGCTGAATTCTTCTTCAAGTATCTAACGTATCTTCTTATGGTAAAAAGCTAGCTTTTGCAGTAAGAGGAGGGAGAACAAAAAAGTTAGTGGAGAAATGGTAGAAGTTTGGCGATATTGGGAATTTGAGCATCCATCAAGTTCTGTAGTAAGAGTGATAGCAACACCATCAGGGCTAGAGTTATTTGCAGTGGATGTATTGCAAATAGTAGCTCCAATTTTAAATGATGATTTTGTGAGGTCAATTGAAGTTCAGAAACGATTAGTGATGATGGAGAATAATCAAGTGAGTTTGGTATCAACACTCAGCGCTCTATCGATTCACTCATTAATATCACTAACAATAGTAGAACATAATGTAGTCAAACAATTTATGCAATGGGTAAGAACAAATGTGATGCCAGTGTTTAAAAATGATGTCACGATGATTGCAATCGAGCAACCAAAATACTTATTTCAACAAATAGATTATGATCAGAAAGATTCTTTGATTAAGTATTTGTATTTCCAAAATAGTGATTCTTGGTCATCAAATAGTATTGATTTATATTTAAAGTTTATTTTTAAAAAGCTTCCATTGCCAGCTAGCTGTCCTCAGACTATTGATTTAAATGGGATTGACTTCAGGACTAGATATTTTCAAGTATTGAAGACAGTACTAAGGTCAGTCAGCAATTATGAATATGTTTATGAAGATTTGGTGATAAGATCGGCAAATTTGTTGATAGCTCAATCATTAGATTTATTAGTTTATTACCATTTAAATAAATTAAATGAGTTTGATATAAATCAGGTACTAGAACAAGGATTAATATTACAAGCTCTGGGAACAATGGTTAATAAATCAATTGACAATTTCAAGGATTTAAAACCAATGTATTTAAACCTATTAGACTACTTTTCAGCAGAGATGCTAGCACTGGACTAAACCCCGAAACTGATTAAACATGAAATAGAGGAGAAAATCAGATGACAGATATTTTAAAGGATGAGGCGGAGATCCTTAACGGAGTAGAAGAATTACTCTTAGTAACAGATGAAACAACAGAAGCAGAAAGCACAGAAGATATACAGCAGACGCCAGGAGCAGTAACCGCAGGTGAAAAAACAGAAGCAGGAAATACAGTCCTGCCACAAACAAAAACCGCAGTCACCAATAAAAAGCACTGGAGTCGGAGATTAGTGATAGTGACAGGAGATAAAGGAGGAGTAGGAAAAAGTACTTTCGCCAGAGGATTAGCGCAAACATATTTGGATATGAAAAAAGAATTTTTGGCTTTTGATGCGGACATATCTAATTCTCATTTAAGCAGATTTTATGGGGATAAATGTTTAGTGAGAGAATTAGATTTTTTTACAGAAGGGAATGTAGACATTTTTCTAGATGATTTGAAAGAGTTAATAGAGGATAGTTTAGACACAGAAGGAGCAGTTATTCCCGGAAAGTCTTTATTCTTATTGGAATTACCACCACAGTCGATGAGAATCTTAAAAGATGTCGTACAACAAATGAAATTTTTGTCTACAGTTGATGAATTATATGATATGCGAGTAACAATTGTAGTTGTAATTAGTCGAGTAATGGATTCGGTAAAGCAGTTAATAACTTTATATGATTTTTGTCAAGACCAAGTAGATTATGTCGTAGTGAAGAATTTGTTCTTCGGTTCGCCAGAAAACTTTGTCAGATATAAAGAATCCTCAGACATAACAGCGATGAAGGATATATTAATAGAAAGTAACATTCCGTTTTTAGAAATAACAATGCCAGATTTAATAGAACACGCTTATGATTATTTAGACAAAAATAGCTTGACATTTAATCAAGGAATAGAGCAAAAAGAAAAGCCATCAGTAAAAGGAAGGGTAAGTACTTGGATTAGCAAATTCAAGGAACAAGTTTGGTTGGCAAAAAGCATTTTAGGATTAGAAAATGTCCCCCGCTTGTAGACGTGTAGTTATGACTGTAGGTGACTCGCGTGTGGGAAAGTCTACAGTTATCAAGTTATTGATTGAACTATTTCTTAGCCAACATCAAGCTGTTAAGATTTATAACCATGACAATCGTAACAAGTTCAAAGCTTATGCAGGAATAGTGCCAATCGAAAGCTTAAACTTTTTCACAGACAATCCAGATTTGGTATTAGACGATTTACTCAATGACTCATTAGATGTGCTTTTTGTAGATATGCCGGGACAATATATTCAAGAAATCTGTAACTACATATATGAGGCTGATTTTTTTACTGTTTTGGCTGAACTGAACTGGAAACTAACATTCTTACAGCCAATTTCCCATAGAAGTGATTGCATGGAATATTTCTTGCAGCTATTAGATTTTGCAACGGACAATGCTAATTATGTCATAGTCAAAAATCAACATTTTGATACGAGGTTTAAAGAGTATAAGCAATTAATAGAGCAAAAATTGCCATTGGTTGGGGGCACAGAAATTATATTAACAGCCTTGCACAGAGATCATTATCAAGCAATGGAGGATTTAGCCAAACCTTACTCACAATGTTTTCATGAGCAATCCCTATATGTGTTGTATCGCTCATATATTTATCACTGGCTAAAAAATTTCTTTGAGACTGTAAAAAATAATCAAGTCGCTAGTATTTACTTAGGAGTATCAGCAGGTGAGAACATCAGAAATATTGCAGGGGTATTCTGAAGCCGAACAACAGAGGATTGTTGAAACAGCGCAGCAAGTGGGGTTAGCAGAAGATGACCCGATGTTTCAAGTCATGGCAACACTTGGCAGATATGAAGAGACAATGATTTCACTGCAAGCACGAATGGAGGCAATGATTGAAGCTTGGGTACTAACAGTCGAAGAGAAAGTGGCGAATACTTCTAAAACAGCCCAATCAATGAACAACACTGTAGTCAGTAATACTGTGCGTGATGTCTTAACAGAACAAATACCGAAGCTGATACAAGCATCAACATCATCTGCATCCTCGACATCATCGCCACCAAAAGAGATGCGATTATCTACAGGAAATTCTCAGATGCGTTTTTGGTCTATCTGCGCTCTGGTAGGAGGAGTGACAGCAGCCGGTGCGATGCTTGCTTCATTTACAACTTGGAACGTGATGACTAACTTGGGTCAAAACCAATCAGTCATGTTGTCAAACAACGATCTGAAGATTTTACAATGGGTAAAATCTAGCGAAGGTAAGCAAACTTATAAGCTCTTTGTTGAGAATCAACAAACTCTGGCTGCTTGTCAAGAAGAAAATCGCTTGAAAGGATATTGCTTGATTCAAATGCAAAAGAACAAGAAATAATGAACTACCCAATAGCTCTCCAGTCTTGGGTTGAAGGTTCTAGGTAGCCAAAACTTTGAGCTTTAAGAATGGCATTGACCCGATCTCTAGCTCCCAACTTGAGAAAAAGGTTGCCAGTGTGGGATTTAACTGTACTAATACTAATGAAAAGTTGATTAGCAATTTCCTTATTGGAGTAGCCACTGGCAATTAATTTGAGAATTTCAATTTCTTGAGTTGTAGGCAACTCGTTGTACTTTTTGCCTTTAATTTTTGTACTCTGACGATGGTTCAATTCCAGAAATCTCTTGATAATCGCTTGGTCAAGATATTCTTCATTTCGATAGATACTACGGATAGCGTTTTTAATCGACTCGATCTTGGTTGTCTTTAAGAAATATGAATCAGCACCACAGGCAAAAGCTTCGTTAATCACATTTTGACTAGAATAAGCGCTGAGGATAATAACTTTGGATAAAGTGTCCTTCTTAATCCTGGTTGTCATCTCCAGTCCGTTGATATCTGGTAGCCCAATATCAAGCAAGACAATATCAGGATTTGTTGAGTTGACTAACTCTAATCCCTCCAATCCACAGCTAGCCTCGCCGCACAGTTCCATGTCTGATTCTTGTGCGATCGCCGTTCTAATGCCAAGTCTACACAGTTCTTGGTCTTCAATTACTACTACCCGAATTGTCATGATACTCATATTTGCACCAAGAGTTAATCTTTAACTTCTCCTATTTTTATACCATAAATGTTTGAATAAAAGCAGTAAAATCTAAGTATATATATTTTAATACATTCCCAAAGTAGGGGAATGAAAACATTTCTAAATAACTGGATTAAACTAAACGTAATTAAGGTATATATCAGGGACATCCGCTATAATTAGAAATAATAAGTTTTGCTAAAAAGCAGTCTAATAGAATAACTTATATCCTGATAAGGAGTGTTTATATGTCCCAAAGAGAATTAAGAAATAAAATTAATATTTCTGCCTTGGTACATGACGTATCCAATGCAGTGGTTAATGAATCAATTGTTTTGAAGCAAATGATAGATGGAGAGTACGGAAGCAATCTCCAAGAGATAAAAACAATTCTAGTATCTTTATGGCAGACTAATAACAGAGTTATCCAACTGATAGATATGTATCGAAATCATCAATCAAGAGATAGACTTATTGGTTTAAATCCATCCTTGATTCATGAATTTGATTTTGGCGACTTATTGAATAATTTATATCAAGAGTATATGCCAAAAGCTATTAATCGGGGTTTAAAATTGCACTACAAGACTTGTAAAAAATATGTACATGGAACTAGGGTGAAAGGAGATGCAACACATCTTTACAGAATGTGTTCAAATCTACTTCAAAATGCCCTCTCATATACAGAGACAGGTGATATATTATTGCGATTGTTGAACCAGGGTGATGACTTGGTAGTTTTAATTGAAGACACGGGCATTGGTATTGGATCAGAGGATTTGGCGAATATCTTTCTACCTTTTTATCGTGGGACTATTTCTTCACCTGGCTCCGGGTTAGGATTGTATATTGCAATGATGGTAGCTTATTCTCATGGGCTGAAACTGTCTGTAGATTCTGTTGTTGGTAAGGGGACGATATTTACAATAAAATTTCCCTATCAAGTAAACAATTTTTATGGAGTAGATGCTACAATCCCGAAAAAGCCGAAATTGACTCATGCGCTACCTGGACGACACTAAGCTATGGGATAAGATAGAGTATGTAGTTGGATGTTTGATATTTGGTGGGCTGTTTATTGCTGCGGTTATCACATTCAGCACTGATATATTTGAAGCCACATTTTACATATTTCTTGCAACAATAATTGCTCCTTTTGTGAAAATAAATCCAATATTAAGACGGTATCTCTTAATTAGTGGATTTATATTTGGATTACTAATGGGGTATTTTAGTTAAATGTGGGAGATTGTATGAGGTGTGGGAAGTGTGGGAGGTGTGGTGTGGGGAGTTCATTGAGTAACTAATTATCTCAATTTTGATTAACCTTGTTTCCTAAAATACCAATTGCTAAATAATTAAGTTTTCAGAAATCACAAATACTTTTTACCTAATTCTTGCATTTTGTTTAACTTCGCTTCATCTCCCCACACCACACCTCCCACACCTCCCACACCCCTCTAGTCCCCTAGCTCGGAATGATCATCTTTATCAAATGTAAATTGCTGAGTTTTATCAGTTTGAATAGGTAATGATTGAGATTGTTCTTTTGCAATTCGCTGCTGATTAAAAGCAACGATTTTTTGTGCTTCTTCAGTTGAGAGGTTATTTGAAGTAATTGTAAACTCGTTAGTGTGGTCTTTATATGCAGCAAAAGCTTTTTGATTGGATTGAGTTTTGCGGTTAACATTGATAAACTGTATACCTTCTTTAATTAGTAATTGAAGTCTATAAAGAACCCCTTCATAAACGCGACCTTCATTTTTAGTATCTTGACCTTTAGCAATAATAGTTTGAACGACGGCAGGAATCAAAGACTTTTTACTGAATTCATCGCCTTGATTTTGTGACGTGGGGGGAGTTAGATTAGCTTTTGACTCTTGAGCAATCATTTGCTGAAGAAATATATGCTTTCTTTGAGTAATTAAGTTTTCAACTCTAGAAAAATTATTAGGCTGCTCAGTCACAGGTGTTTCGCTTTGAGTGACACCGAATCTTTGAGAATATTCAGCCAGATATTTATTTTTAAGTTGTAGTCTATAATCTTCAATATTTTGAGTACTTTTGGTCAAAATATTTCTTAATTTATCTTCAAGGTTTTGACGCGATTGTGAATCTAATTCAATGGGTGATTGCACTGTACTCTGTGGCACTCTCTCGATCATGAGAGCCAGTCGATAAGCCATCATATTATTCGAGATTCCACTCCCACGATTAATGGAGGCGATAGTTTCTCTAACATCTGTGGATTGCATACTAAACTTCCAAGTTGTTTAATTGAGGTTCTGGATTGTGAGGTTCTTCTTGAGTTGGCTTCTGTGTTTCGGCATTTTGGGAAATCTTCGGACTATAAAAATTATTAATCGATCGTTCGCGCAACAATTTTAAATCCTCTGTAATTTCGCTAAGTGGCGGCAAAATAATATCAGTTTTCCCATGAATAATAATCTCTTCTTTAGTTTGAATTAAAAATTTAAAATAAAGTTGTGACTGCTCACCCAAAGTTAGTTTAGCATTGGGGTCTTTTTGAAATCGCTCACGAAAACCTTCATTACCTTGGTTCGCTCCAGATGTCCATCTGACAGAACTCTCCAGTAAGTTCCAAATTTCAGCTAATGCTGGATGAAGTGGTAAAGGGATATCACGAGTTGCGTGGGTATTAGCAGCAGAATTAATTGTTGGGATTTGAAGTTTAGTTGCCAGCAGCCGGAGTTTGTCAATTTCTAAGGAGGTAATAGCCATAGAGTGAACTTGATGCTTCATTTGTTCGTCAGTACGGCTCAATTCTAAATGTACAGCAACTCTAGTAGTTCCGTTATGTTCAGTTTTTAAAAGCTTGATATCACCACTATTTTCATCATTAGAAGTATAAGTAATGCGATAGTTACCTAATTCTAAATCGTGAGAATTAAAGGTTTCTAGGGTATTTGTAAGTATTTTGAATATTTCTAAAGATTTAAAACTTTCAAGTATTTTATGAGTGCCATCAGGAGAAAGAGAGCTTAGACTGTTAGCAATTTTCCTGGGGTCTTCATCGAGGGAGGGTAGCTCTTTACCTTGCTTTAAGGTATCTGCAACCGTTAAAAACTCCTGGCGTTCTATAGGTAAAAAATTATCTAAAGGTTTTTGAGTAATATTAATATGATATTGTGAGGCTTCAAACTCCATAATTGGATTATCTAAGTTTGTCGCTTGACGACGATGAATACTATAAGTAGATTTATTCTTTTTAATAAGAAAAGCATCGGCACGATAAACTGTAGAGCCATCATCTTGTTGAACGCCATAATTCTTGACAAGCTCTCTGGCAGCAAAAGCAATGTCTTGATTTTGTTTAGCTTCTAAAAACCTTCGAGGGATTGTTTGTTTATAAACCGTTACCTGTTTGATATTGACCCAACTGTTACCAGTAGGTATGCTGTTGGATGACAACAAATCCTTGTTAGTAACAGAAGGTGTTTCTACAAAAGTGTTGTTCCTTTCTGTTGTGTCAGAAATAATTTCGGATTGGCGACGACGGCGTTTCAATATGTCTAATTCTTCTAATTCTTCTAATTCTTCTAATTCACCGACTGATATTGGTTCCGTATTTTGTGAGTTCTTAGTGCTGCTCTGTTCTGAAGGCGAACTAACTTGAGATTGAAGGGCTTTGGGAATAATTACTCGATCATTTGTTTGGGAATTAGTTTGTGGAAGAGGCGCAATTTTTTCCTCTGTTTGTTGGGTTAATAATGCCTGTTGTATTTGTATAGATTTGATAGCAGCATACAGAGGGTGAGTACGGGATAAAGGAGGTAGGGGAGGTAAGGGAGATAGAGGACGCAGAGGAGTCAGAGAGGCTTCGGGGCATCTGGATTCATCACTTGTTGTAAGAGATTCAGGGAGTGTGGGAGTTGTAGTAAATGTAGCAGGTGTAGCAGGTGTGAGGAGAATCTCACTTCTTCCCACACTCCCCACCCCTGCCACACTCTTAAGCTTTAACTCTTGTCCATTTTTGAGAAAAATAAATTGTCGCAGGTCAGGCAAAGGGTTATTTTGCCGCCAATCTTCAAAAGAAACCGCTAAGGCTTTGAGCTTTTCATAAACGGCTACCCCTTGTGCGGCAATCAAATCGTCAACACCTTTTTCTGGCCCGGGTAAAGTGATTATTTTGACAACAGCCCCATGATTGACCAAAAGTTGACTAGTTTTAATCAAAGCTTTGCTGACGTTGACTTGAGTTTTACTTTTGGAATCATGGTCAAAGCAGATTATCACTTCTCTGTCTGGAGTCGCAAACATCGCAATTTCGGAGCGTAATTTGCTCTCAATTGGATTACCTTGGTCATCTTTAGAGCGATATGCAGCATTTACCCCTGGTAAGCCGATGGCAGCATCTCCTTGAGTCAAAATACTCGCTGCTTTCTTAGCGCCTTCAACAATGGTTACTGGTATATTGTGTTTCCACACAGAAAACCAAAAACCTGATTGGCGATCGCACTGGCTTGGATTAACGCCAGCTTTGGAGTAGATAAATTCAGCAATGTCTTTCGGTACTTCTAGTAAGAAGATACTAAGTTCATCTTTGTAAGGATGTTCATATTTGATAAATTTCCCAGGTTTTTGGACATCAGGTCTAGGAAAATCAGGTTTATAACAGCCCCAAAGTTTTTGTTTAGGCTGCTCCCCAGGTAGTAAATCACAGAAAGTGCGGGGGTCAACACCACCATTACACCACCAGCCATCAGTAGAATCAAGATATGCGTAAACTTGGAGAGTTTTATCAGTTAAACGACCAGCATTTTTACGCTCAATCTGGTCACTATACATTAAGTATTCCCAAGACTCATGGCACTGCTCTATGGAGTCATAATACAAAGACTTAAAATTGGCAGATACTATTAGAGGATGGATTGCGCTATTAACTACCAGTTCATACCAGTGTTTATGCTCAATATTATTTGGACGTGAATTAACGAATTCATCCATGTTTTTACTCTATTTCGGAGCAAGAATTATTATTACTGTGAGTAGAAAGAGTATTTGAAGTATTAGTTTGGTTTTGTTGATGAGCGTTTGTATTTGCTAAAGATTGTTCGACAATTTCTTCAATTGTTTTGGCTTCTTCTGGCTCTAGGGTTACAAAGTTATTAGTTTTGGGATCAACTTTTGCCCAAGAATAACCTCCACCTCCATCAATTTTAAGAGCATAAGTATCTTTTCCTAGTTCAAATCTTGCTTTTTTATTCCATTGTTCTACGGTGTCAGCGCAAACATATTTTATTAAAGGTGCTATGATATTTCTGGCAAAATAATCACTGCTTTTAGCGTAATTAGAAACTAGTTGTGAATGCCGTTCATCAAACATAAGTCACCCCACTGCTGGATTCGGTTTTAATAAGATTGATTAAAGACTTTTGTAAAACGTCATATTGCTGTGATGTAGCACCGAGGCAATTTAAGTCAATCACTTCCCCCGATGGCATCACCCGATTAAAAATAAGATGGAATTCTAAAGAGTCTTGATGAAATTTCAGGAAAGTGACATATTGCAAATCATCCCAGCCGATGCCTTGAATATATTCATTGAGAATTTGTGAAGAAACATCCGGTGATAAATTAATCGGGAAACCTTTCAAAGTAATTTGAACATAAATTCCGACCTTTTTTAATCTTGGTCTTTGTTTACTTAAAACGTGAAAAGTATTAATGACCCAAGCGGGAGCATGAATGTTAACGAGATTGCCAGAGTTAATAGTCAATGTCTGCATTAGTTGATTAATTATCTCAAAATCAGAGAGAGCATATTCCTTAATCATTATTCTCATTATTTAATACCCTTGGAATTTGGCTCTGAGCATTTTCGTCTAGGATTGATTTAATTTCTCCAACGCTCAAGACTTTATTATTAGGATTGTTGTCTTGTTTAGCAGGTGGAGGAAAACGGTTATTGACATCATTAACTCTCAAATCTAAATCGTACTGAGTCGGATATCTCTGTGTACTTTTCCGAGCTAATCTACTGACGACTGGTTTCCATTTTTTTTCGTTGTATCTGTCGATGTCCCGGAGAATTTGAGGAATATTGATGCTTTTTAACTGAGGAACTGACCCCTCTTTCTTATTGGAGTATGCAGGATTTATAAAAACACATTTACCGGCTGGTAGTTTTAAAAACTCTGCCGATTCAAATAACTTTTTGGTTTTCTCTTGGTCGCTAATGGTATTATTGCTCTTTCCACCACCCGTGGATCTTGATTTATGCTTGTACCTAATTTCTTCATCTCCCAGAAACGAAGAAAACAACTGTGCTGATTCGTTCTCTCCAGGATTAAAAATAAATTTCGTACTGCAAGCACCAAGGATAGTCTTAGCAACTTCCCGACCATAATTCTTTTCCAACTGCCCCATATTCTGCCAGCCGAGGATGCCGCAGAAACCCTCACTTCGTGATTCATTTAACCATCTGAATAAATCGGGCAGATACAAGGAAGGTAATTCATCCAATGCAACTATTAACGGATCTAAGCGTTTTTTGGCTATATTTCGGGCGATGGTCATGTGGAGAACGCTAGTCATCAACGGTGCAACAGCATCGCGGCGCTCTCTGTCTAAACCAAAGATAATCATTTGTTTACCCTTAATTGACAGTGGTAAAGTCGTTTTACCAATAAAACAACCCAGTGTGTTCTTGGCCATGAAGCGGGTAAACATAATACTAGCTGTGGCAACAATCCCGGCGACGGTTTTCTCACTCGCGGCAGAACTGAACAACTGACCAAAGGCAATCTTGACCCAAGGGTTGAGATTAGCAGACATTAACCGCGCAATCATCTGCTCACTAGACAAGATGGCGGCACTGGTCATGACATCAGCTCTATCTCCAAATTCTTTGGTTAACATTAATACAGCTTGGGTTAACTGATCCCCGGAGGGGCCAAAAAATCCATCTTCATTAGAATTATTCAGAATGCGGAAGTTTTTATTGATGACCGTCGCAATTTGCCGAGCGTTTTCAGCGTCAGAAGAATCTCTTAAAAAATCCAGAGGGTTACAAACTTCAGATTCGGGAAATCCAGGGGCAAAAATATGAACATCGTAGCCAAGACTTTTAGCATAAGCAGCAATTTTCGCCTGAGATGGATACTTAAAGTCATATAGTAAAATAGGAAACCCTTGGTCAATTGCGGAGAACAACATGGGATTAATGGCACTGAAAGTTTTCCCACTTCCGGGTGCGCCAATGGCAGCAGTTCCCCTTTGTACTTCTGGTACATAAATCGGTACTCGTCCACTACCAATTTGCTTTTTTGCACCTTTGAATGGATGTCTGCCAATATACAAAGCTACACTATCACATCGGGGATAGGCTATTTGTTGCAATGCTTTTTTCTTAGCTGTACTGCTCTCCTTTCTGCCTCCCCAATAGCTAGTAGCAATCTTCTTTTTACTACTGCCATCGCCCAAAAAGACTCTCATTAAAATGTAAGCACCAACTAAACTTAAAACTGTCAGCCCATTTGGTGTAAATAAAGCATTGGTATACTTACCAATACTGTCATGAGGATTTTGAAGCTGTTCAAATCGGAATGGTTGATTACTTGGGGAACTAGTCAAATTATTACTCATAATGTCAGAATTCAGAAGTAACAATAGTTAATCTGGAACGTTAGAAGGACTACCAAAAATAATTGGGTCTTTTTCGTGATAATTGATAAACGGAACTGGGCCAATAAAGTAAGGAGTACAAGTACGAACAAAAAATATTGTCTTGCAGATTCGGAAAAACATAGCAGTGTTAATAGAACCGCTCGATTCATCTATATCCCAAACCACTTGTTTAAATGATTTACCAAAGGGATGGCGACCAGTTGGCTCAAGACCCCCATTAGCTACAGCTAAAATTCCATAGCCACCTTTTACTTTCTGAACTTTTCCCGAAATCCATTGCGCTCCAGTAGTCTTACCAAGACCTGAAGCTTCAAAGTGGGCGCAATTATTTTGATTACAAGGGACATTAAAACCCTCTTGATAACTGCCAGAAATGCTGCGAATCCGGTTAGCTTCTATATCTCCTAAAGGCAAATCTACTTGACCAACGAAAGAAAGATCCGGCTCTGGCAGGCTAGGAAAATTAATCCAAGGTAAATCTTTCAATCCCGGTATGTCTGAAATGAGAGTATCTTGCCAATTAGCAAATTTATCAAATGAGGAGTTTTCAATTCCCGGAATCGATGTCAGCTTGTATTTAGATAAATCAATTTCACTGCCGAGAGGGATATTGTCTAAGTTGTAATAATTAGCGACATTACCAATTCTTTGATTAGTGCTGATACCCATTTGGCGAAAAAAGTCAGCTATTGGCGCTACACTCCTGGCTGATTGATTAGCTAATTCAGGTATAGCCTTGACTAAATCGCTAAGGGTTTGAGTTTTGATGACTCCAAAATCGTCAAGCTTTAAACCATCTAAATCAATAGCTAATGCCTGAGATATCGTCGATAGGGTAAGCTTTTCAAGATTCAAATTGGCATCTTCAAAATCCCCAAGCTCCATAAAATCGCCAATACTTTGTCCAGCTTGCCAAATTCTAGTCTGATTACCTCGGTCAGTTGGGTAAGTCACATTACCAGATTCAGATACAATCATGTCTTGAAACTTCATTTTTGACCAGTCTGGAATCAAGCCATTATTGCTACTGACAAATGGGACTTGTGCTGAGGCTTTGGGCAGCAGAAATCCAATTACCTGATTCATAATTCCATACTCCCAAAAACTGTGAATAAACAATCCTCCTAGCAATCCAAACAATATTAAATAGCGAATCATGTCAAAAGTAATTTTGGGCGAACGATTTGATGATTTCATATTTGTCCAAGCTCAATTAATTTGTTAACTAATTTAAGTGAAACACCAGCTTGAAGAGCAGCAGCAGGCATTTGCTCTCCAGCTTGAAAATGAGTCAAGAATTGCTCAATCCGATTGTGAAGTTCATCAGATGAGGAGAGCGAACCATTACTAATCGCTACCCTGATCCCTGCTCTGATTTGTTTTGTGGTGTTGATAGTTTGTACTAGGGGCGATAATCTCGGTCGAGTTACTGTTGAAGATGGCTTATCCGAGATAATTGACACTTGACTGTATTCAGGACGGGAATTAGATGGGGTAACTTGAAAGTGGTAAACTTTGCGCGAGCCAGAAGCAGTTTGAGTAATCACTGTAAGCAAAGTTGCACTTGTTTGGGGCAGTCCTGGAACCGGAAGCTTTTTGATCCGGCGTAAGTGAAGTAGCCCAGCACTACTGTTTTGACAGTTCTGGTCGATTCCTTCTAAACAACCATCAGTGTCAATCAAAACTTGCGAGGGATCGTCAATCCACACTCGCTTCACCATCTCTAAGACTTCATAAAATGAAATTGATACGCCTGAGCCATTCCAGACCTTAATTTTTTGGAGCTTGGCAGTACTGCCACTAACCTGAGATTGCTTTATGGTGCGGACTGTACTTTGAGCATAGGTTTTGACTGGAACTAGACACACTGCCAAAAAAGCAGCAACCCCAAGCTGGAACGCTGTCACGAGTTTTAACTTCTTCATGGCAACTCCAGAGAACGGTTCACCAAAAACGTAATCTTCGTTCCTTGTGGGATATACCAAACATTGGGACGAGGGGTGATTTGTTGGTTAGAAGTTTCTGCACGGCGAGCAATGGTGTCACTAAGCTTGCCAAAAGCACCTTGTAAGAATGCCCCACCAATATTGCGCTGGCTGTTTGAAGTCGTGCTAGAGCTAAATGTCCCAGTAGCAGAATTAACTACACTGCTACTGGAATCAGATTGATTCAGGATTGCTCCTACTTGACCCAAACCACTGACTAATGCCACAGTCAAGTCAGAACCTCCGCCTTTGTGATCTTGCAACTGTTTAGCTAACAACGGTTTCCCGCCTTCTCCTAATACAGAAATTGCACCGCTACTAATTGGGTACTCAGTGTTATCTTTGATAATGCTGGTGACTTGCACACTTACATAAGAGCCACCATTAACCTGTAGGGGTTCAACGGCTAATAAAGTGCCTTTATGAATTGCCACATTTCCATAGTTGTCATGCAAATCAGCCGTTAATCTAGCAACATAGCGTTTACTATCATCTGGAGCCTGCTGTTGTTGGAAGCGAGTATTTTCGCTTTGCTGCTTGACCACTGGAGTCACTAAAACACCATTTGCGAATTCCCCAACGACTAAATAGCGAGTTTTACGCTGTTGCAGAATTTGGTTTTCTTGAGACAAGTAATTACCATCTGCTACTTGTTTATCAGATTTAGAATCGGCTAACCAACGAGGGCGAATTTTCTCAATTTCTGTGGATGTACTGTTAGAGAAGTTAGGGCGTGTTTGCTGTGTTGTATAAGCACTATTGGGTGGCTGTACTTTCAGAAGTGTTGTATTCGGTGTTTGAAAGGATGTCGCCTCTGTTGATATCTGCTGGTTATTTGAAGTAGGTGTATAAGCGATTTTTCCGTAAGATCCTAAGCTGCGAAGTCGATTAAATTCAGCTATCACGTCTGTTGGCGTTTCTGTTTTCGGCGTAACAGTCCTAACAGGATTACTAATTCTTGGCAATGTTTGATTACGAGGTGGTGATGAAATAGTCGAGTTAGTTCTACTCGGAACGTAATCTCGTCTAGGGCTAGGACTTTGTGTTTGTGCTACAGGTCTAGCTGTTGATAGTGGTGGTGAAGCTGCAACACTTACAGGTTTATTATTAACTTTAACTTGCTCTTTACTCTGATTAATCTTATTTAATTCATCTTCTTGTTTATTCAAGGCTAATTTGGCATAGACATCACCATCTTTTAGCTCAACTTTCTCCAAAGCTGGGGATGTTTTATCAGCTTTAGCAGTTATCGCTTCTGGACTTCTAGCAGGATTGAAAACACCATTGAGAAAATAAAAGATTACTAAGAACCCTAAGCCAAAAGGAATAGCGATTATCCCTAATCTTGACCAAGGAGAAGTACTGACAGTGTGTCTAGTAATCAATGGAAATTCTTCGGACTCTTCGCGGTTAGCCTTTTCTCTCCTTTGTCCATCATTTGTATCCTCTGAAAATTTCAAGATTTGATCTATAGTCAAATTCTGGTGTTCGTTTTTTAGAGACATAATTATTAAGGTTTTAAATCATTGATTTGTGTAATTTCTAAACCAGCGCTCCGAGCTTCATAGATTTTCCGAGAAAGTTCAGTGAGAGTAGTAATTTCTTGTGGCGTATTCACTGCTTCGACAGTCACAGTCTTATTGAAGGTAATTCCTTGTCCAGTATTATCAGAAGTTGTGAAAGTCACAATAGTTGCGACTATATCTACTTGCCATACCCCATTTCTAATTAATCGCGGCTCTCCGATATAGCGAGGAATTAAAGACGCTTGCATATTTCCTTCAAATATTCTGCTGGGGGTGAGTTCTGCCAGCTTTTGTAAAAAGGCTGCTCGAAAGTTATGATTTTCACTAATTGCAAAAGCAGCTTCATAAGCCTTAGTTGTAACTTTCTTTTTTCCACTTGCTGCGTCAATATCTATTCCTTTGTCTTGCTTGGTAATTGGTTCTCCCAAGTCGTTGTAAATTTTAACTAATCCATCCCAGCTAAACATTCTAGTGAACGTATCGCCAACAAATTTTTTGATTACTTCTGGCGAACGTTGATTTTCGTCTACTGATTTAGCAGTAATAGTTTTGCCATCATCTAACTGTACTAAAGCTAATTGCTTTTTACTTAATCCTCTGATTGCTCCATAATTGAGAAATTGCAATAGTAATGAAAATACTGCACAAGAAAATCCTACTAATGAAATTATTCCAATTCTTGTCGGAACTGATTTATTAAATTGCAGCAGTTGTAATGGCTCTGATTTTCGGTTTTTCGTGTTTACCATATCTCTTATTTCATAAACTTCGCCAAACTAACACCTCTAGTGATTATTGCAATGCCAGCTTCTGCGGCAATCACACCATAAGTTTCTGAGGCTTTATTAATTTGTTGCAACAGTGCTAAACCGCCACCTGCGGCTAATCCCGTAGCCAAGAACGGGGCGCAAATCCCAATTGTAAACAGGAAGAACATTGGTTGATCTGCTTGAGAGTCAGAAATTAATTGTCCAGCAAAACCAACAATCATGTTAAAAGATAGTTTACCTATGCCAATACTGAAATATCCAATTAGCCAAGTGAAAATTGATTTCGCTCCGTAAGGTAATAAAGAACCTCCAACAGCTAGTGGTCCTAAAAATGCTGTGATTAGCATTGTTAATTCAATTCCCCATTGGTATGACCCATTCATCGACAGCATGACTAATGAAATTGTTGAAGTCACACCGGAACCAATAAAACCACTAATGGAAGAAAATAATATCTGAAGGGGATTTCTTTTATTTTTTATTGCATCAATCGGAGCGTCAACGACTTTATCTATCGCGGCCAAAAACCATTTGAAGGGGCCACTATTTTGATCGAAAGCTTCCGGGTATTTTTGACTTAAATCTTCTTTAGCCTGTTGTAAGCAATCAATTGCTTCATTCGGCTGTAATGAAGAACTCCGACATCTTTCAATTGCTAATCCTATAGCACTTCGAGCTACTGATACCCCTGCTGCTTTTTGAAATGCGACTCTTAAATCTAGCCCATCAGCCGTTTGTATCAACACCATATTATTTACATTGTTGATGTAGTTCCTAATCCCTAACGTCGAGTTTCCTAGAACTTTGCCATGATTTGACAACAACACCACCACAATCAACGGCCAGATAAAATCGCTGAAAGCTCGTTGCTCATTACCATTTATCATTTGCTTTGTCCACTCAATCATGAAAAAAGTTAATGTCGCAACTGCAAATAATGCCCCGACTGTACATATATTGTTGTACAGTTCCCCCGCTAAAGTTTTATTCCATAAATCATCAAATCCTGCTGATATTGATGCACTTGTTTCAGCAGCTTTTTTGACTAGCTCGCCACCAAGCACTTGTTGCGCTAATAAATACATATAAGAATCCTTTCCTTTGCATAAGAGGTCTAAGGGAGTGTGTTCACAATTTGCAATGGGCTTCGCCCCGCTACCCTAACGCAATTCGCAATTCGCAATTATTACCCCATAGCTAAAATTGTGGGTTGAATATTGATACTATGTATTTTGTTTTCTTTCATAATTGAAATTATGGTCTGACATCCCGAATGAATCAATTATTCAATTGCATTCAGACACAATTGCGAATTGTGTTAGCGTAGTGGGGCGAAGCCCATTGCGAATTGCAAACACACTTTCTTCAGGGTGAGTAAGTAGGATCGAGTACAGACATAGCAGCAACTTCGAGATTGAGAGAAATTAATCCTTCTTGTTGAATGTCTTCTTTTTGGCGATTTGCTGCTAATTGTTCTGCAATCTGTGTCAGCATCATATTAGACTGTGCTGTATCAGAGCGTGATTGCAAAGAATCAGTACGCTGTTGTGCCAGCATCGAAACTATCTGTGCATTTTGGGCTGCCATTACCTTTAAAATATTCTGTGAGGCATTCATCTCTTGCGCTTGCTGTCCCAGGTCTGATGCATCTTGAGCCGTTTGTGCAGTTTGATCAATTTTGTTAGAAGTATCTTGCTGACCTTGTTGCCCTAATACACCAGATACTGAGGCTTTGGTAATTTCTCGCTGTAAGTCTTGTGCTTGTATTGAAGCTAATGCCCAGTCAGAGTCCGAGGCTAGTGCTACTTTCAGACGCTGACCACTTTCAACTGGATCTGGCGCACCCATCACACCAGTAGCACTATTAATTGCAGAATTAGCATCCTCTTGGGCTGCTGCCCACAAAGTATTAATTTTATCTGAAGCTATACTTCTAATTTGGCTCATTTCCCCCTCAATTTGGCTCTTAATTGAAGCCAGGAAACTATCTAGATTTAGTGATAGCCCATAACTTGGTGCAGTGATTAATAGGCTTGCAACTCCGCTAGATATAAACACGGTTAAACTAAATCTTTTGAGTTTGTTCATGCTGCAATGCTCCACCTTTTTTCACTACTAAAGTTTTAAGAGTTAAACTCCTGAGTAATTCTTGGGCTGATGATGATAATGGCTCTCCTCGAATCATTTTGATGTAATCTTCGGAAAACTTCACCAGTCCGAGTATTGGGCTATCTTGATATTCTTTCAGGAATAAAGTTCGTAATTCTTGCTCCGAAGGATTATTAGCGACTGCGGCCAATAAACAATAGGCTGGATAATAACGACAGAATGTAAGTTTACCTAAATCATCTAATAACCACTGTGAGTAAATCCCAGATTTTGTTGGGTAGAAAGCCTCTGTACTATTGTTTTGAATGATTTCATAAGGATATTTAAATCTAGCAACAAAGGGATCTACTGCCGAAGACTGAATTCTCCCGATCAATCGGGTTGTAATATTGGCGAAGATTTTTGCTGCGGCTTTGCTTTGGTAAATACTCTCTGGTTCTTGAGCCGAGAGAATTACTCGTATCCCTGCTTTTGCGCCATTGGCACACAACCGCCCAATTAACTCGGCGATCGCCTCGAATTGGAATAGAATCGGCGCTTCATCCAAGAAAAAGATACTGGCTTTAGAAGACAAAGCACGTCTTAGGGCTGCGGCATAAGCTGATAAAGCTAAAATAGCTGCATCTGCCTCACTTGATAAATTTCGCAGTGCAAATACTAGCAACTTAGCATCAGTTCGGAAAGTTGAGGGACGACTAATTGATTCTCCAACTCTGGTTGAGAGCCAGTACTTTAATCTCAACCTGATTTGCTCCAAGGCTGATAAAATTTCCTGGCTATTGCTGGCTATAGAATCTATCTTGAGAAATGCTGGCGAACAATAATTCAAAAAATCTTGTAATGTGGGAGTATCCAGCCAAGCTTTAGTGCCAACTCCTGCGGCTAATGCCAACTTATACCGGACTTTGATTTCATCATCATTAAAAAACGTTTTCAAGGCTAGGGCAATGATAGATTCAATATTAGTAATCATGGAAGGGCTAACGCCAATCATGCTAGTTCCAATCACCATTGTCATTAAGACTGATTTCAAGAACTCTTTAAAATCATTCAATCTTTCATTAATGGTTTCTTGATCCATCCCCCTCAAATTAGGTAGTTCAAACAAATTATTTGACTCTTTGGAAATATCAAAGTATGCACCATCCTGACCTAGTAAATTGGTGTAATCACTAAATGTCGATGTCCCGTCTGGTTTGGGGTAATCTAATGCTACTACTGGTATATCTTGGGCAAGTGCAGGTGTTAAAATTCCTGCCACCAGTACTGATTTCCCGGAACGAGTTGCACCAAAAACTGCTATATTTTTATGTTGTTTGTACAAATCCAGGTGTACTGGCGTACCCCCCTCTTCGGCAATCAACTCAAAGCCAGTCTGATCTCCTGTAGCTGTACGAATCAAAGGCATCAACCCTGGTGCTTCGGAACTGAAATAAGGTAATCTGCGGTTAAAAGGTTTTGCCAGGAGTGGCTCCCAAACAAATGGACAACATTGCAACCATGTCTTCCAGGCGTATTCTTTTTCTCGATCTACTGCTGCTGGTCTTAAAAAGTAGGAAGCTAAGTATTTGCAAGCCTCATTGAGTTCTCTTGTTGATTTTCTATGGACAAGAAAAGCTACTCCGGTATAAACGACAACGCTTCCTTTATAAATGGTTCGTTGCGCCTCTACAGATTCTTCAATATTTATTCCGGCTTTGACATCGATGTTTCCTTTACTTGTTGATAAGGCAGTCGATGTAATTGACTGTTTAGTAAGGCGTTGTAAATTAGTTTTGGTAATTGCCTGATTAGCTTTAGTAATTTGACAGATAATTTCTGTATCTGAGATACTTTCTTTGGAAATTAATTCCCAAAGGTATCGTAATTGAGAGCGTTCATCTATCCAGCCACCCGGCTTTTGGCTAAAGTTCATCACCCCAATATATTTATCTTGAATCTTTACCCATTGCCGATCTAAGAATGGAACTGATTCTTCATTTTCCAACAGATGATGTCGAATGTGAAAATCACTTGTTTGAGTTTCTACTAATCCTTGAGTTTGACTAATCACTAAGGGATTAGGAATTGCTGTTGGTGATGTCAGATTAAATTGATGCCATAAGACTTTCCAAATATCTTCAGCACTCAAAACTCTAATCCCTAGTTTCATTTTGTTACTCAGCAACGATTCCCACTGCAAAAAGCCATCGCTAAATGAATTCTTGAGAATATTTTCAATCCTGCTATTGTTAAAAGCGTGAATTTCTCCGGTAAATTTAAACCAAACTTTCTCTAACTTTCTGATTGCCGATTCTACAATGTCTTGGCTGCTCTCTGACTCCGACAACGCTGTATAAGTACACCATAATCTTAAAAACTTGTTCTTCCTGACTCCAGATTTGGTTAATTCTTTGATTCGTAACCTTTCACTCCTAATTAGTAATTTCAATTGCTCAATATCACAATTGATTTCGATCTGCTCTAATTCTGATTGCCTCGAATAATCGTCTGTAAAGGAACCCAAATGTATAGTTAATGACTCTCCTGATGGGATCTCTTTTAAACCTGCCTCTATGCTCTCAAAGATTGGAAGAATTTGCTCAGAGGCTAAGTTAGAATGAATTCCTACACAATCAAAACAGAATTTAATTTGAATTGATTCCCCATTTTTGAGAATTAATGCTCCTATGCCTTTTCTCCCTCCCAAAGCGACATCGCAAACCCCAGCTAAATGGATAATGTCTTCAAAGGGAGTAAGGGTTTTTACTACATTAACTTGCTCGGTTTCTAATCTTTGTTTCTTGATCTTATCTGTCTGCTTTGTGACCATAAGTTTTATAGTTATTCCGCTTGTATCCTCTGGTAATCCGAGGCACTGCCACAAACTTGCCAAAAAATTCTTGATTTGATGACAGTAACCACCATGTAGCCCATCCCCAAGCGATGCTTAATCCTGTGCCTAACCAACTTGTTTTCAATATATAGTTGAAAACGAATACATTTAATATTGCTATAACTGACCAAGGGAAAATCTGATCGGCGGGAAATGGGCCTAATCGGGGTCTATCTCCCAAGATTCTATTTACACTTCTAAATTTATTTTCATCTCTCATCTTTTTTGATTGCTTGTTAATATGAAGCATTTCTTGAATCAGGGCACTTTTTCTCATTCAAGAAATGCTGCGACTAAAGTGGTGTTGTTTTTAACAGTTATGAAAACAGGATTCAGGAGTCAGGAGTCAGAAAACAGGTATGAATTCTGTAGGAGTGGCAGAGGAATAAACGGTATTTTTACATCCCTATAAAGAGTGGTTCTGACTCCTGAATCCTGGCTTCTGAATTCTTCTTCAAGCTCCAGTAATTAAACCAGTAACTAAGTCTCCCACAAAGACTGAAAGTACTATAATTAATGGAGTTCTGGCTAATGTCTGCCAATCTTCATCATTCCGGGCTGCTTGAACAATTCTTACCAAACTGATACCTACATAGAGTAGGAATAGACCTCTCAATACGTTGAAGAACAATACTATAACTGCTTGTGTTTGCCCGTTTCCAGCATTGCCGAAAGCACCATTCATCCAGGTTTGAGCATTGTTAAAAAACTGGGCTTCGGCTGGCGAAGAAGCAAAATCCAAAAGAAATATTAACGACAGAAATGCAAACAATATTGCATATAAATTCACCCCCCATTTCCGTTGTAGTTTTTCAAAATTTGTTAGCAATGCCTGTGTTTGTTTTGGAATTGCAACTGCTATTGCTCCTGCAATCATCAATCCTCCAAGCATTATGTTGTGGACTGACATCTCCAGAATCATTAATGCTCCCGTTACTCCCATCAGCCCAATTGTGCTACCTGAAATCACAATATTTTTTCTTGATGGTAAGGCTGCTGTTGGTCTTGCCTCAAAGCTAGTTGTATTAGAATTCTCGTAGTCTGACATTTGCATAATTTGCGAGTTCATGAAATCTTATCCACATTATTCACAACTCACTTTCAAACTCCTACAGACTCTAGTACAAAAAAAACTAGTTCTTTTGGCTACAGAGAATATTTGTTACAATTTCTTAGGTATAGGCTCTATTACTAATTTCTGCCCAAGTTGAATATTACTAGCACCTGCTTTTAGTTCTAAAACCTGTGTCGCAGCAACACCGTAATAGATTGGACAAGGATTTTTCATGCATGGGGGTGCATTGCGAATTATTGTTGTCACCAGATTATTTTTAAGGTATATAATGTCCAACGGCACTTTGACTTGGTGCATCCAAAAGGGTACACGCTTATACTCTCGACCCAAGTTAAACAACATTCCGCGATCGCTCTCTAGATTATTTCTCCACTTGAGTCCAATCTCAAGTTCTTGTGTTTTATTTGCCGCTTCTAAATAAAAGGTCTGGTTATTGTGAATAAGCTTATACTGAATAGGCAATTTTTGGGGACGAGTTTCGATATAAGATATTACTGCTGTGAACAAGATTACTGACACCCCAGCAATTGGCCCAGCGATGTTTAGCAGCTTAAAGCCAGCAGCATACCAATCGATTTTTGACTGAGATTTCGGTATTTGCATAAAATTAACTACCAAAAATATCGATATCGCCCAGACTATATATTGATGAATCCACCGGACTAGATGGTAGTCCTTGCAAATCTGCCTTATTACGCATACTTTCTATTCGGTCGGCTTCACGTATTGCCAGAGGATTTACGCTTTTTCTTGATTCTAATAGTGCAGTTAGGGTAATTTGTAATGGCGGCAAATCCTCTAGTGCTGGAGTTTCTTCATCAAAGGATTGACAAAATATTGAGAATGCTGCCCTTTCGACGATTGCCTGAATTTCTGCACCGACACAGCGATGTGTTACCTTCAATAATCTTTGCCATTCTTCTGGGGTAAAGGCATCTCCACCATGACTAAAGCGCTTGTCAAATCTTGCTAGGTGAATCTTAAATATAGAATGTCTTTCGCCGTTGTTTGGTAAGTCGATTTTGAATATCTGATCAAACCGTCCACTTCTGGTTAACTCTGGTGGTAGCCATTGGATATTATTGGCAGAAGCAATTATTAATACATCACTTGTTCTTTCCTGCATCCAAGTGAGTAACATCCCTGCTAATCTTCGTGATAAATCATCATCTCCGGCAAATCCCTTGTCAAAGTCATCGAGGTAAAAAATTATACGGTTAATTCGGTCTACCAGTGCCAATAACTTTTTGAGTTTGTATTCCGCCATATTTCCATAACTGCGGAAATGACCCCACTCCACGATTACCAAGGGTAATTCCAGTATTTGAGAACAAGCCTTAGCCGAGTGAGATTTACCTGTTCCGGGTGGGCCAATCAATAAAACACCTTTTGGTAGGCGCAAGTTGTAAGACTTCGCTAACGGTGTCAGGAGTCGCCTGTATCCCTTAAATGCTGACTGCATTAACTCCAGTCCCCCGACAGGAATTGTCATTGGTTGCAGAAATTCCACATTGTAAACTCGTTTGAGCAACTCAATTTTATAAGCAGAAACTTTTTTGACTAATTCACTGCTGTCAAAAATAGGGTGTTGGGGGTAGGGTGTTGGGTGTAGTGAAGACGGGGCTTGTACGAAGATGGTTGTTGGAGCTTTCTCTACACCCCACACCCCACACCCCACACCCTGCCCCAAAGGGGCTTTGTCAATTGCTAGGGCAGTTTTTACCCCTATTTCAATATCTGCCAAATACATCCCTACACAAGTATTCGCTATTTCATTGATTTGGACTAGTGTAATTGAGCCGGGTAATATTTGTGGCAGATAATCGCTAATTTCCTCAACTGTGGGTAACTCTTGGGTAATTGTCGGTATTAGACCAGCTATATCTGACTTGAGGCTTGCGTTTGACCCCAGCAACAAAGCTGTTTTACTGGAGTTATGGTTGTAAAGCTTAATGTTAATCAGTGCTGACTTAATCCATTCTGCTGTCAGGAAGGAATCTGCATCCGTCGCTCCTTGTCCAAGCCACGGGTATATCCCTTCCAGGATCAAAATCCCTTGTAACTGGGTTGTCTTCCAAAACCGCAAAATCTCAAAGGAATCTTCGCGTACAACTTTGAAAGCGATTCTGTTGTATTCTTTAATTTCTGAAAATGCCAATTCACGATTACTTATTTTTAACTGGTATAAATTGTCATCTTCCAGCATCCAAATATAACAATTGATACCACTATTAATGCATTTTTGAGTTAGTTTTTTGAGTAAGCTTATCCTCTCTTGCAATGGAGATTCCACTGCTATTAAAGGATTGTTTTGTTCGTAAAGAGAAAATATTCTTTCTATCAGTTGTGAACTCATGGGTAAATTATTGAGCATCAAACTGATAATAAAGGCTGACTCACTTTTTACTCACAGCCTGAAGTACCCAATTTTCTCGTACTTCTGTCCATTGTTTTCATAAAGCGCGTTTCCTATTTCTAGCCTTTCATTCGCACTCAAGCAGCACTCGCCACTAAAGGCTTAGATCCGCCTCTGACTTACGCTGCTGTTGTTGTTGCGGTGACTGTGAAAGCAGCAGATCCTGATTCCAAGAGAGTGTTTTGGGTCTTGATCGTCTAGCCTGGGGCAGTAATTTCTTAACAGCTAGTGCGGTGGCTTCTCCAAATTCATCGGAGTTAAAGGACGTTTTGATTTGAGGAATATGCTCTAATCGCTCTACTGGTGTAGTTTTTGGGTCAACAAGTGCTATGTAGAGCGTTCGCTGTTTTGGTATTGACCCAGTTTTGGAATATTCCAACATTGCGTAGGAGAAAGCATCAATCGTAGAGGAACAAAGTACCGCTTTTTCTACCTTAGTCGTTCCTCGCTCACCTAACTGGAAATGAAACCAACTCTTGCTGCGATCGCTGCCAATTGCCAAGCCTTTCAATTTACTCCCCTCAAGGTAAGCCCCTTTAACTTGATGGTTTAAATCTCGCATTACAAACACTGCATTTTGCTGCTTGTCAGCGTAAATCAGCCCTGATTGATGAAATCCGTGTACAAAGTTTGATGGCAATCCCCACAAGTGAATCAAGTAGTCATGTACTCCAAGCCACTTGCTTTTATCCTCAACTGGTGGCACAAACTTGGGGGCTGGCTCGGTTTGAAGAATATCTGCTGTTTGTTTCTTGACTGCGGCGATCGCTGCTCGTTCTGCCCCCTGAAGTCCAAATCTGTCATTGAGCCATGCCAAACCCTGCCGCAAATTGTAATTGTTCACCTGAATCACTAAATCTATCGCCCCATTGCCCTTTTCTACTCCTGGGGAGGCGGACTGAAATTTATCCCCATTTATATCAATGATGTGGCCATGACCTACCCACCTATTAGATTGACTAGGTTCTTCGTCTAAACCTAACTCCCAAGCTACATCCTCCAAGGCTAGGTCACGCAACTGCTGAGTTTGTTGTCGATATTTTTCTTTCTCTTTCTCTAATTGGGCAAGGCGTTGTTGAAGCAGTTCATTAGCTTGAGCCAGTTCTCTAGCTGTTGCTTCCATTTGTTGAAGTTGACGGGCTGCCCTGTCTCGATCTGCGGCTTTGGCTTTGATTTGCTCCAAATTCAACTCTGATACTTCCAGGTTCCGTCCCGTTTCTACTATCCGGTAAAAATCCTTTATATCCTCGTGTTTGGCTCTGGAACCCTTCAACCCCCTCTCCAAGCCAATCAGCCGCATCGTTTCATAGTACGAGTCCTGAAATGCTTGGATTTTTTGTCGCCCATTGAAAAAGTGATTACACCGTAGCTGACCCCGGTCATCCACTGGCACAAAGTAAGCATGAATATGTGGCGTGGCTTCATCTAAATGTAATTCTGCCCTGACTATCCGCGAACCGTATTCCTCAGACAACCATTGCTGCGTCGCTTCTAGCCAAATATCTAATTTATTTTGCTCATAATACCCTGCTTTATTTGGGCAAGAGGGACGAAAGTAACTTGGCGATGCACTCAGTAACATCTCGACGCAGTAAACACCGTCAGTCCTTATCTTCCTGTGTTGCGGAGCCTCATTTATCTTTGCCATCACCAAATCTTCTAACCTTGATTCGGGATCGCTGCTGCCTATAAACCTAATATTCTCTACCGACAAATCAGCGTTCGGTGTCTCCCTCTCACGAGATGTGTGAGATGCGCTACTCCCTATATCCTTCTGCTTTAATTTTTTTAAACGAGCGATCGCATACGCCATTCCTCATCACCTTTTTTTCTCCCGTCAACAATATTTCACCTGATAACTAAAATTATTTTTTCGGCTCACTGAGTATTTTTACTCAGGCTTAAAAATGGCATTTTGACCAAATCAAGAATAGCAAAAATAAGCGTACTAGGTACGTTTATTTAGAGGCGGCTGATTCTTTGATTTTCGGCAATTTAATCGCTCCTCGCTAGCTACCTTGAGGGCTACCACATAGCTACCTGTCGGGAAAATCAAAAATCACAAAAAACCACTACTTTTTTGCTCCACAGGTAGCTAGGTGTCACCTGTGTGGTAGCCCGATAACTACCTGTGGAGAATTGTATCATACAATACAGTTTAGCGATGAATCTACTTTAGTCTTGTGTAGATTGTCAGAGTTTTAAAAGATAGTGTGAGTAAGATTTTAAAAATTAATTAGAGTGCTAATCTATTATTTAGGCTAGTAGACTTGTTCGATTGTTTTTGCATGAGTCTTCGTTTCTTTTAATGCAATAAATTTAAATTTGGAGTCAAGTACAAAATTTGACCTCTGAATCTATAATTTAGTGAGGGTGTTAAGCCTACTATTCAGAGTCCGTCATACAGAGTTCAAACTGAATTCTTATTTGATAACTCTCAAGCAAAGAAGCTCTTGAGCATGGAGCAGGAAAGCTTTCTAACAAAAGAACATCGGAATAGGCGAGCAAGGGAACAGTGAGCAAAGGACAAAAATTTTAGATTCCTTTCTACTCAAAGGTTCCAGAGCGATTAAATTGATTTACGCTCAAAATGCACAAAAAATAATACGTCCTGAATTAGACCCCTAAATTTATTTATGGGGCTTCCCATCTGCGCCTCGGACTCTTCGCTAAGTCATTGGAAATATTTGGATTACTGTTTTCGGAAAATTCCTGAATGAATAATATGAACGAGGTAAAGCAAGAGATAATCTCAATTAAGCGTTCTCTTGAGAGTTTGGATGGCAAAATAATTAGCTACCTCAAGTCGAACCCTTTGAAACTAGATTTAGATTTTTCTGAGGTTGTTGTAAATGCGCTCAAAGCCTACTGGCTACCTTTTGCAATGCATTCTGTAGGAGTGCGTGACGAGGAATTAAGACGCATAGCGATTTGGTCAATCAAACAATTAGAAGGTCAGGCTTCTCTTATCCGCGAGGTTTTCGGGATTTCACCCCAAATAAATACTGTTGTCCAATTGGTGAATACTACTGCTGATTACCCAGGTGCTACCCCAGTCCAGGGCAGATTACTGAATAAGACAGAACAAGTTAATTCTCAAGAACCTGACTCAACGACTGCATTATCCATATCTAATGATGTTGAAGTTAGAGAAGAAATTTTGCTTCCAGATGAAGAAGATTATGACTACGAGAACGATTTAATAGCCGTAGAAATAACAGAGGAAATGAGAATGGCTAATAAATTATTTGGGGCTTAGTCGTAGAATAGTACGTTTGATTTCGGCAAACCTATAAGGATGAGAGGGTGTGGGGAGCAGTAAGACAATATCAGTTCTCTACACGCAATACCCTACCCCCTATACCCAGCCTTGATAAGGGTTGTAGTACTTCCTGTGAAAAGAAAGTCAGCCACTCTTCATCCTTACCACTATGCAACCCTTACACATTCAGTCCTTTGAGGTAATTCATGAATAAACCGAATCCAAATCCAGATCCTGCTGTTAGTAACCCCAAAATCGTCATCTCAGCTGACATTGGTGGCAGTGAGACAAAAGCGATCGCTCAAATTTATCCTTCAGGTGTGCCAATAGTATTAGCCATGTCACCTGAAATCGCTGATGTCTCTAAAACTTCTGTGGCGCGTTTCGTCCCAAACTCATATAACACCAGTGTTTGGGTCGGAATGGGCGATGAGTACTATGTTTTGGGTGCATTGGCAAAAAGTGTTTTTGCTGGGACTTCTGCACTGCGAGATTTAAAATCTCATTATGCTCTACCAAAACTGGCTGCTTTGTTGTGGTTAGCTTGCCGTCAGTTTCGGTTCGATACCAATAATATTGATGCCTTTGTCCAAGTATTGATGCCACCAGGAGAAATTAGTAATGCTCATAATCTTGGTAAAAAGTTAGGGCAATCACTCAACCGAGGAATTGTAACTCCCACCAACAAATTAAAAGGTAAGCTGCGTAATTTTCATGTTGCCCCGGAAGGCAGTGGGATTATGATATACCGCAGTCGCACTCTGGCTGGATCATATACGCAAAAGAATATCGGTTTGCTGATGCTTGGCTACCGGAACGCTAGTTTCGTTCTCAGCCAAAAAGGTAATCCGGCTTTGGCTGAAACTACTGATTTAGGTATGAATTGGTTAGTACAGCAGTTTGTCCAACGCACTGCTGTTGGCTTGTCCAAAGAAGATGAACATTTAGTGACTGCAATCATTGCTGCTGGTAAGGGCAACTTCGAGCCTTTGCGTTCTTTGTCCCGCCAAGCCACACCCGAAGGTGTATCTGCCGACTTAAAATTATTTCAAAACATTCTTCCTGAAGTTCGCTCTGATTACTGTCGCGCTCTTGTACGCTGGATACGAAACATCCCTTCACTTGATGAAATTCTCATTTGTGGTGGGACTGCTGATTTTGTCAAGAAGGAGTTAACTGACCATTTTCAAAATGAAGGTATACCTATTGTTTGGAATGGCGGGGTACAATTTCCCACCCCTCTTGATAGTAAGGGTCTTGGTGAGCGCGTCGCTGATGTCTGGACGGCACACATTACTTATATATTGATGTTAGACAAGAACTTTGCTTACGACCGCAAACAAGATTTAGTCCCTGACCCCAATAAACCACGACCATCTACCCCTACCTCTGGTCTTGCTCAACTGCGTGAATACGCCAAAAAACGTGAGGCTGAACAACCTTTAAACAGTTAAAAAATTATGAAGCGTCCTTTTTGTACGACATTAACTGTGAAGTGCGATTGCTGTTACTTAACCAATCACTTTCAATAGTGAAGCGATCGCTCAAAAAGTTGGCTTACTCTCTGAGCGATCGCATAATTCAAGCTAACTATTTAACATCTCAGCCATCAAACAGATTCGGTTGATCTACCCCATACTGTCGTTGCACCAGTCGCCGCAGTTCTGCTACCGAATTGGCTGACTTCATCAAAATCAGCACTGATGTGACGTGTGGGGACAATCTCTCCTTTGTTTTATGAGAAAGCATTTGATGAATTTTGTACTTCCTTCGCCCATTTGGAAGAACGGGATTAACAATGTCAAGTTTGGCTTTTTCCTCTGGTGTCTGTCATCCAACTATAAATGAACTCCCAATAGTACAAGCCATTCTTAATGTGCTTTTTATGCAGCTTACTAATCCGAGCCAAATTCTCCTCAAACTCAGTTTCAAACATTTTAGTCCACGGGCAAGGTGTAGACAGAATACGACAATCATCTATCCGGCGTTGCTCACCCCAAACTTGATTAAACCTGCTGATTAGAGAATCTTCAGCAAGTGCATCAACCAGTATTGCTGCTTGATGATTTCCTTGTTTATCAAAGTAACGCCAGATGATCCGAACGTCTTTTAATGACCACGTTACAGCACGTGTCACTGTGTTTTTAACCGTATATTCCGCATGGACTGTAACGTGATTTAAGCCTTGCTCTATAAGGGTTTTATTCACACGAGGCAAGCTAAACTGTAACCTGCTCAACCAGTTCTTATTTATACCGATTGTTTCGAGGATATGATTTTGAGACATCCGGTATTCTTCAGTTTCAACAATTCTAATCGCGTCGCCAAGAAGGGTGTAGGGGGTAGGGTGTTGGGTGTAGGAAGACGGCATTGGTCGGGGCTTGAAACCCTTACCACTACAAACCAGAGTGAAAAGATGGGGCAAGTGACCCGCTAGTTGTTGCGGCTGTTTGTTCCCCTACACCCTACACCCTATACCCCGCCCCAACGGGGCTTGGTCAAACCGATAGTTGCCGATGTACAACTCAACTGCTTGGGCTGCGGCGAAATTTTTCTTAGCCATGATTAGCTGTGCGAGATTTTCATCAACTCTTCGCGCAGCGCTGAATTCAACTATTAAATTGCTCCATCACGACTCATAAATATATGAATAACGACCAAGAACTTTATACCCAACAGCTAGCCCAATTTGCTGCGTCTCAAAGTTTTGATGAACGTTCAGTGGAATTTTTTGATGACGTTTGGCAAGAAGCCGAAGTTAAAGACATCACCAAAATGACAACTACTGATGCTGAGTCTGTATTGCAAGTTTTGGGCGAGAGTGAAGCATCACCAGAATTTACTAAAGCTTTACTAGCCCAAGCCATAACAGCAGGAATGCCTAAACACGTTGTGGGATATATCTTGGAGAGCGATACTGACGGGGATGGTCGCACACTTGCACAAGAAATCTTCAATGACGGCACAAGTCCCTTTCAACCAAATCAACCATCAGTACTTGCCTTGAAACAAAACCAGTTTCAATCCTCTAGTGAAGAAGACATGGAAATCCAAATTTAGCCAAAAGTACGATTTTTTTGTAGACTCCTGGTTATTGATTTTTTGGAAATAAAAGACCTAAACTTTGGCTTATTAGTTAGCGTTTCCACATGCTCTAAAGGTGTAGTTCTTATAAAAAAGAATCAGGGAGGAAGGGAAGAGGATAAGGGGAAAAGGATAGAATTTTCCCCTGACCTAGTACCCTTTAACATTTTCTTTGATTCCAAATATTTGTTCTACACCTTTTTCCCACTTTGAACTAAAGCTATGACACTACAATTACCAACCCACAACGGTACACACCCTCAAAAGTCAACAGACTCATTCACTATCCCTCAACAGAAAGAGCGACTAGAAAATCTGTTGTATCAGAAGGTTCAAGAAGGGGAAGACATATCCCCTTGTATTGAAGCTCTCTATTATTTGGCTTCAAAGCAAACAACACAAGACCAACTGCAAGTAATGTGGGCTGAAGTAATCAAAGAACGCTCGGCATTCAATTCATTGCAAAGAGTAATCATTACAGCCTTCGCCATCTTAGGAATGATTGCCTTTCTCAATGGGGCATTTCGCTCTGTTAAACCATCTGCGGCTGTTGTCAACCCACCTGCTGTTCAACCTCATTAAAAGGATTTTACCAAAAAGCTGAGAGCTTTGTTTGATAATGCTTTCAGCTTATATTATCACTCACTGTGCATCGCTCCCGCCTAAAATGCTGTGTCCTTGTCGAAAGGCAAACTGTCTCCCGGCTCAAAGTTACGCAGGTCTTGCTCCATCTGCTGCCGACGTTGGACGTATGTTCTGCTGTTTCCAATCCTTCCTCTCATCAACCATGCACCAAAGTTGATGCCTTGTTCTACATGATCGGCAGACACTTTATTGTAATTATCAACCTCCATTTTCTTACGCCACTCAAGCTGTTCCAGCGCACTTTCACTGATACCAATTTTCTGAGCATATTCTACATATTCAGGTCTGAGAGAACCATCAGGGTTAAACTCCTTTTTTTCTTGTTCAGTGAAGAAATCGTAGGCTGTGTAGATTGGCCACGATTCTGGATCAGTCTCGTCCAGGTGTTTCCACTCGTCATACTCTTCTTTTGCTCTACGAGCATAACTATCAATTGCTCCTGGATCTTCACCTTTGGATAACATTTCTTGCCGAGCTTCACTTTTCAAACTTCCATCTGGGTTGAATTCTTCATTATTCATATTTATCCAACGCTTAATCCTTGACATAAAAACCTCTCAAAAATTTAATTAATATTCATCAAATTTCAAATCTTATGACTTTGGAATTAAAGCATTTTGACCCTCGTTTAAATCAGTGGATCTATATAGACGATAGCAGAACCGACTCTCAATCAATTTTAACTGAAAAGCTCAGTAATACTTTACTAGAATTTTACTTTCCTGACAAAGAATTCTCATTTGGACATTCAGATGAATACAGCACTGCTGAAGAATTAAAGAATCATCCAGATGGACAAATTTTATTACTGTCTTCTAAGACTCGCTTACTTTATGGAGATAAAGAATGTTTAGAAACGATTCAAAAAATTTGTCCAGATAGTAAAGACCGGGGTGCTTATGGTTCTATCTTCCTTGGGGCTTGTAAAAATGCGATTCACGAAAAGCTAAACATTTTAGTAGTAGATGATTCTACTGATAACAGGGGTGAAAATGGAGGGATATTATCGAATGATTTGGCATATAAATTAGTTGGCGATTGTTATGGGCAGATTTCAACACAACTTTATGACAAGCTAACCTTAAGGGAATCCCAAACAGATAAAAGCTATCGTGTAATTCAACATCGATTTGGTTGGGTAGATGGAGTTGGAGAAGATACGACTGAATATCGCTTTGGCAAAGGAACACTGCGACCATACAGACTAGATAGAATAAAATATGCAAATTCTAAAAATGAACCAAAAATCGATATAATTCTTCCCGTAAGCAGTTTTAAGGGAACAGACAAGGATAGACCCAAAGGTCCTACTAAACCTCAAATTCAACCAGGATTATATCAGCAAAATATTTGGTTAGCTGAAAAAGCACAATCTCAACAAGGTCAGATGTCTATCTCCCAACTGCTGGCATCTTTCCCCCAAGGAATTAAAGATTTTGCTGAAGAACTAGAGGTACAAGCTCAAAGATTAGCCTCTATTGAAGATGACCCAAGAATTGTTGCTGCTTACTATTGTGAAAGATACGAAAAACGTAAAGAATCATTGAGCCAAAGTAAATTAAAAACATCAGACATTATCAATCAAGAAACAAATGTTAAAAACTTAGAGACAAATGATGACTTAGATGCAGATCAGGAGTTGGATGACGAGAGTGCTAAAGATGACTTGTTTATGTACAAACTCATTAAAGCTGATTTACTTGGTCATCAACAGCTATTAGAAACTGAGAAGGTCAAACAGGAATTAAGTCGTTTTGTACAAAGTGAGTGGCGAGATATTGCTATTGGGAAAACGCTTACTTTTGACCGAGCAATGATTATTCCTTCCAAGGAACTCAAAAATGGTGAAATCTGTGCCCCTTGGCTGGAGCAAGGAGAAAAAGTTCTTAACTTTCGCTCTCCTTTTCTTAACTCTAATGGCTTGTGTGTTTCTACTAATAAACACATTAAAGACCGTGTTGCTCCAGATGGTGAACCCTTAGAAGGCATAATTGTAGTAAATGACGAAGACCACAAGCGCATACAGCAAAGAATTACAGAGTTAGAAGGACGAGGGATTGATGTTGATTTTATAGATCCGGCAGAAACCGAATCAGAACGCCAAGCACGAGACTACGATGGCGACTGCATTGGTGTAGCAAAAGCCAGCTTATATCCCAATTTAACAGCAGAGGCAGAGCGAAGAAATCTTCCCCAAAACGCCTATTCCCCCACGGTTAAGCTCAAAAAACAATCATTTTATTTGGAAGATGGAACCCAGCCCCCTTTTGAAAAAATCGCTATCCACATGAGTGATAGCATCAGCGTGGGCATAATCAACAATCAAGTGACTGCACTGGAAGCATTAGAATCAGAAATTGAGGTACTAAAAACTTACGGTACTTTTGAGCAGAAATCAAATTATCTAGACAAAGTTTCTAACCATTACGAAACCCTGTTTGAGCAAGAACGCCAGAAAGAGCCAAAGTTAATTCGAGAAGAATACAAGCCTTATATGCAAGGGGTTGTTGAACTTGCTCATTCTCAAAGAACTCCCGAAATTATCCAGCAAGCGATGGACATTAACCGTCAAATGTACCGGAGCATGATTGAAGAAGGATGTTATCAAAACCAAATAGCGGTTGATTTATTCAAAAGTGCTAAAAAACCTGAGATGGATAAAATCCGGGAGAACAGCCGCTACTTGTATCGTGATGTTAATTATATTAAAGATAAAAAGTCGCGTTCAGTTTATTTAAACACGGGGATAACACCAAAGGGCTACTCACCAGTAGAATTATTGATTAGCCAAACCAATAAATATTTCCAAGAATCACAGTTAGAATCGCGCCCCATCGTCCAGTTTAAAGATTTGTTCAAAGGAGTAGAATTTACACCACAGCAGAAATTTGCAGCGATCGCTGCCAAATACGAATTTGATCTGAAGTTCAATGCTGCGGTTCGTGCCTCAAGACGGCGAGAAACAGAGTCTGGCCCTAGCGCAATTATTCAAACGGATTCAGGAACGCAACTCGAAATTACCAATCTCACCCGCTACGGGCATCCCCTAATCTGGAAAGCCCAGACACTTAATATTCGCCTAGATGAGATTAAATTCACAAACAGTGAACGCCCGCATAAATTACTAGCAGTTGCACAGATAGATGGCGAGGTTGGCAAAGATGGAAAACCTGCTTACCGCAACCTGGGGACAGTTAGCCAACAATCGCAAGTTCCTTACAATCTCAAGGCGGGGATGACCATGCAGGGAGCTAAACTCCTAGAACTAAAACCAGAACTTACTAGAAGCCAAACTAAATTACTTTTCGACAAGGCACAAGAGGCGGCTCTCGCATTTTACGCTTCTATCCCAGAGTCAGAAAAACTTGCATCCGCCGCCGCTGCTTGGAACATCTGTGCATCCCGCCAGGATGAACTCGAAGTTGCAAGAAAAGAAAATGCAAACCCCCAAGCGATCGCTAAAAAAGTTTCTAACTTCGCCTTTGCTGCTTTCCCCAATGAAATTATCTCCCGCCTGGAGCAACTGCAATTTACCGAACCAAAGTTAGTCACACTGAATAATGAAGCGAATCAATTTTTGGGTAGAAAGTGGAACCCAGACGAAAAGCACCCGATAGAAATTAGGGCTAGCCACCACCCAGTTAGGCATGAGCGCCATGTTTCCAGATTGTTATTTGTACAGGATGCTGATGGCGAATATAAGGAATTCGCCATGCTCGAAACCAGAACCGCACAGCTTCCCATTGGTACGAAAGCGCTCTCTTGTATGGTTGGGGTAGAACCTGCCACAGCATCAGCAACTATTGGACTGCCAGGAAACGAGCCGGTTGAAATTACTATCCGCGAACTCAAGAACTTCTCTTATGCAGGACTTGTTTTTAACGCCGAACCCGTAAACTTAGAATTTGGCACTGTGCCGATTCCTGATAAAACAGTAAAAATCAAACTTGATGCTTTGACTCTGGGTGAGTTAGACAGTGATTCTATCCAGCAGTTAAAACAAGTTGATTACCTAAAAAATGGTAATCCCCTGAAGTTGAAACTTACTTCTATCTCTGAAGCTGGAGATCAAGCTTTTGTGCTGGGTGAGTCCCCAAATGGTAATCTCCTCAAAATCAATAAAATCAACTTTTATGATTTTTCTGGTCAGTCATTCTCGGATCGAGATTACCGAAAACTGACTATCGAAACGCCACCTTTAAAAACTAGAGATGCAGTATTTCTCAATGGTGAACCCTTGGGGGTATTACATTTTAAGAAAGACAAAGACGCGCTCAGACAGCTTGGATTGCTCAAAACCGGACAACTTACACCCGCACCCACTATTATTGAAAGTAATTTTTCTGTTATTTGCGCTCAAATTGACCCTTATACCGTTGAATATCCGCAGAAATGGACGAAGGAATTTCAGGCTTTTGGGACTCAATCAGTTAACCCTCAACAACAGCAGATGATTGATAGTAGTGAGCCAATTCTACATCATATTAAAGAGCGTCCTACTTTCTTATTTTCTACAGAATCAAACAAAAAATTTGGAGTTATGGGCTTGGCTGTTGACAACCAGAAAGCTGATACTGTGACTAAATGGTTAACTGCTCAAAAAGTTGAATGGGAGCAAGTACCAACAGAAGATGTTATCAGGGAAACTAAAAAAGGTTTAACGGTCTTTAACTTGGTTGATAGCTCCATTCCTGCCAAAACTTTGTCGAGCATGACCAAGAAATTCGGGGGAATTATTGAGTCTACTCTTGAGTATCAGCAAAAGGTTAGCTCCCTTGCCACACGACCGCAGTTTTTGAAACCACCAGAACAAACAGCACAATCCCAGAAGGAGCAAAGCCGATATTCCACTCCACCCCAGGATATTCAAAATGTCGCCCCAAGAGCCATCAAAGGTAAACCAATTCCCATGAACTACCCTTTAATGATGCATGGTGAGCCGAACCCACTACCTGTAAATACTTGCATTGATGCCATGCGCGGATATGGCAGAACTCACACTACTAGAGCTTATGAGCCTTACAAACAGTATGGATTTAAGGAGGGGGATATTGCTCTAGCCACAGGCTCCGGCAAACAAGTTGCTTTTTACGTAGGAAAACAATACCAAATCTCACAACAAATGATCGCCGACCCTCACTATCAACAGGAATGGGCGCAGATGGAGAAGCATTCTGCCAAAGCACTGAGTGAATTATTTACTGGTAAGCAACAGGTGTGGGGGCTGCATATCAAGCCGCTTGGGGATTATATAGATGGAAAAATAGTGCCATTCTCCCAAGCACAAAGCCAAGTGACATCCACCCAAGAAGTTCAAAATTCATCCGTAACTATTGATGACTTGAGACAGTGGTACAGTGCTGTTGATAAACTAGGCAAGCCGGAAGCCTACAAGCAAGGGATTGTAGAAGTCGCCAATTCTTTTAAGACTAGTGGACAGCTATCACCCCAAGCAACAGCGGCAATGTCCAAGGATAAGCAAGACTTAGAAGCAGTTAGCCGACTCACACAAATTGCTCAGAAGGTGGGTATGGTCTGGGGGCAACCTGCACCTGACGGTTTTACGTTCGTCAATGGAAAAACTTACGATTTGAGCTTCAATGCCCAAACCAAAAATTTAGCTTTAGCCCACAAAAACGGTGATGTAATTTTGAGCCTAGAAGCAGGCAAAGTGCAAATTAACAAAGTAACTTCAGAAGTGTTACAAACTTTCGAGAATGCGAATACTCAGGTAGATAAAGCTTTGGCTCAAAAGAAAGAGCAGGATGTAGAATTACAGAGCTAAATTTTGATAAATTTCACTAGTAATCTAATAAATTATAAATGAGTTATGAAAATAATTAATTTATCAGAAGCACAAGTTTTTTATAATCAAGGTTTAGAATATCTCAAAGCTGGGAACATAGAGGCGGTAATTCAATGTTTTGAGCAAGCATTACTATTTAATCCTAATTACGCTGAAGTCCACAATACCATAGGAATGATTCAGTTTCAAATTGGCAAGTACGAAGGTGCGATTCAAATGTTCAATAGTGCATTAGCGATGAACCCAAATTTAGCGGAAGGGTATAATAACAGGGGCTTGGCTCGATTAAAAATCTGTCATAAATCAGAATTTCCTAAAGTTGTTGAGGACTATAATCAGGCGATTGTACTTAATTCAAATTTCATTGAGGCTTATCTAAATCGGGCTGAAATCTATAAAAATTATCTTGGTGATTTTCAAGCGGCAATGGAGGATTTTGGCAAAGTAATATCACTTGACCCTAACCGCATCGAAGCTTACATAAACAAAGCAAATATCCATTTTTTATTGGGAGAATTGCCAGGATCACTTGCAGAGTTAGAGAAAGCATTGCTTCTCAATCCTGATTGCCCAGAAGCTTATTGCGGTAGAGGAACAGTAAGGTTTCATTTAGGCGATAAGGAGTCAGCCCAAAAAGATTTGTTTCGTGCTTTCGATTTGTATGAAGCCCAAGGAAATATAACGTACTGTATTTTTACTAGAGGTTTTGAAGCGGTTTTATGAGAATGGGGCTTGAGTAACAGGCCAACAGGCGAACTGAAAACCGGGATAAGCTTAAAAGCCTTATTAGATAAGGATTATCCTGATAATGAAGGTCATTGACGCTCTTGTCCGCTTTGGCACGGCTATGCCAAATACGCTAAATATAAAGGTAAAACAACTGCCAATGCTCGATTACGTCAGTGCAGGAATCGCGTTTTACATTACAATGCTCCCCGTACAAGAGTGGATATTGGAATTCCGCCTCGGTTATCTCGGTCGCTACTGGAGCTTGATAAGCGTTGTTGGCTTATTAATAGGCTTTTTGCTCTGTGCGCTGATATTTATACCATTAATTATTAATATGGCGCTAGATCCGTTCAGATATCCAGATCATTTGGTCATGAGCGGGATCGCTACGGTGATTTTTGGTGCAATACTTTGCCTGGGACAGTGGCTGATCCTGCGACAGACTGAGATGACACCGAGAATTTTTGCGCTGATCAATACGGTAGTTGGAATTTCTGTCTTCTCTGTGCTGGTGTGGTTCAATCAAAAAAGTTTGCAATGGAGTGGTGGCCCGATTGAAGGCTGGAAAACCGGACTCATATTTCTAGTGGGTGGTACAGTTACCGGAGCCGCGACTGGTAAAGCATTAGATTTTTACTGTGGACGAGTTGAGCAGCGATTAATCAGACTTGAGAGGGAGAGGGTAGAGCAAGAAACCCAAGAGCGAGAAAGGCTTTTGAAAGGAAGAATTGAGAAGGAGAAATTAGAGCAAGAACGCCTAGAAGCAGAGATGGCAGAACGGAGAAGGATACAGCGAGAGGCAGCTCAAGAAGAAGAACGTTTGTGGTACGAAAAACACGGTCAAGACTATGCGGATTATGAATATGACGAGGAGGAGGAAGAGTAACTTTGTGCTGTAATGAACCGATTAAGTCTGTTAAAATTCGTTTTTGCCCTTACTGGGGTTTTTCCTATAAAGAGTCTGTTAATTCTGTTGTGGTTTGAATAAGATTTTGGGTGCGATTCGTTGTCAGGGTAATCGCACTCAAAATCTTGTTCACCCATCTGTACAACTGACATTAATTTTCTTGAGAAAGAAGAGCTTGTAACTGCTGAACTTGTTCAAGACTTAAACCCGTGACTTGTGAGATTTCTTGGACAATCATTCCTCTTTTGAGTAAATTTAATGCAATCTCTTCTCTTGTTTTTTGAGCGCCTTCCTGTTGCCAACTTGTAACAATCTCCATAATTTCCTCCTGTTCATCTAATCCCATTGTACTGATTGCCGCTTGAAAGACCTGTTTCTCAGTATCGTCGAGCCTCAAATACGTATCAACGAAGCCAGAAATTAGTTGCATCCTTGCTGGGTCTAATTTTAAGGTCGCCAGCAGCCGCAAACATTCCGCCTTCACCTGTGGACGTTCTTGCTTGGAAATATTCATCTTTGACATTAATGCTGCCGCCACCGGATTTGGCTGCGTAAGAAAATCGCGCCAACTTAAACGATTCAACTGGATTGCTACAAACTGAAATTCCAGCACTTTTAAATCTCCAAAGGTGACGCGATAATTTTGGGGTTCGGCGCGTTTGGGTTCATCAAAAGAAAAAATTACAACTGGGTAAATCGGTAAATCATACTTTTCATGTAGGCGCGCAAAATATTTAAACATCCGCTTTGCAAAGGCTGTTTCAGTGTAAGACTGGTTTTCAACATGAATTAGAAAACAAGTATCTTGCTGTTGATAACGCACCTGCGCCAGTAAATCAATTTCCTTCTTTTCGCCAGAAGTGACATCATTAAATACTTCCTGCGGTAAAAGCTGGATAGAATTACGATCTATTTGGCTGGCTACTTGAGGTAGAAACAAATCAAGGAAATCAATAAAAAACGTAGATAATAATTCTTTGAAAAGGCGGTCGTGGTCAATCATAATATTTAACTTTCATAACAATCATTCTATTTTCAGGTTAAGATTTTTACTAAAGCTCAGTATTGCATATACTAAATATCTCTGCAATCCACTAGAATAAAGAGATGATAATCTGATTTATGTATATTAGCTATTAAAACAGACTTCATGAGATACAAGCTATGAAATTATCAGACTTATCAGCAGAAAGCCTAGAAAAAATTAAGGCAGTTAGATGGGATAGAATTATTGAGAAACATGAAGGGGCCAGAAGATTGGGAATCAGTTCTCAGATGTCAGAAACCCCACCGATAAATCGGGGGCTTGAAAAAACCTGAATCTGACCAGCCTAAGTTCAACTAACTATGTTATCGGCAAGTGTTCAAGAACTTACCAGGGGATGCGTAGCTAGTTTCCTGCTCTAAAACCAAATTGTTAAACATCTGTAACAGGGTTAAGGAAGTGCAATTTGGATAGTACCGACCGATAACTTTGGCGAAGCTAACATTACCCGCAAGGAGGGGCAGAAATGTCCAAAGTGTTTTTAATTGACTCAGAAAAAAGACCACTTAATCCAATTCACCCAGCACAAGCGAGGCAATTACTAAGAAACAAAAAAGCAGCAATTTACAGGCAATTTCCATTCACCTTGATCCTCCGTAAATCAAGCGCTGAAGTTTCCGTATCATCTCTGAGATTAAAACTAGATCCCGGTGCAAGGGTGACAGGACTTGCATTAGTCAACGACGCTACTGGCGAGGTTGTATTTGCAGCCGAACTAAAGCATCGTGGTTTTGCAATTAGAGATGCTTTAACATCTAGGCGACAATTAAGGCGGAGTAGACGAGCAAGGAAAACCAGATATCGTAAACCACGTTTTTTAAACAGAACCCGCCCACAAGGATGGCTTGCACCCAGTTTGCAAAGTCGTGTAGAGAATATTAAAACCTGGGTTGATAGATTGCGGAGATTTGCACCCATAACAGCAATTAGCCAAGAACTAGTTCGCTTTGATATGCAACTAATGCGCGATCCCAATATTCAGGGCAAAGAATACCAACAAGGGACTCTACAAGGTTTTGAGACTCGTGAATATTTGCTTGAGAAGTGGAACAGAGAATGTGCTTATTGTGGTGTGAAGGATGTTCCATTTCAGGTTGAACACATTCAGCCAAAGTCGAACGGGGGTTCTAATTCAATTACAAATTTAACTTTGAGTTGTGGAAGATGTAACATCAAAAAAGGCACAAAAGACATTAAAGACTTCCTCAAGAAAGATCCCGCTAGGTTAGAGAAAATCTTGAAACAAGCTAAAAGACCATTAGCAGATGCAGCAGCAGTTAATACGACTAGATTTGCATTACTGGAGGTTTTAAAAGGAACAGGCTTATCAGTAGAAACAGGCTCAGGAGGTTTAACTAAATTTAATCGTAGCCAACAAAATTTAGAGAAATCACACTGGATTGATGCGGCAGCAGTGGGTGTTTCAACTCCAATTTTAAATATAAAAGGAGTTAAGCCACTATTCATTACATCTAATGGGCATGGTTCTAGACAATCGTGCCGTACTGATAAATACGGCTTTCCGTCTCGTTATGTACCTAGATTTAAGTTTGTCAAAGGTTTCCAAACTGGAGACATTATCAAAGCTATTGTCACCACGGGAAAAAAAGTTGGTGAATATATTGGGAGAGTAGCAGTTAGAAGTACTGGCAGTTTTAATATTTCTACCAAGAACGGGTTAATTCAAGGCATTAGCCATAAATATTGTTTAGCCATTCACAAAAAGGACGGGTATAGTTATGCGTTTTGAAATAAGTTAAGTTACACGGCGATTAAAATCGCCTGCCCCTTACCCCCATATCTAAAGAAAGGGGTTTCCACGGGGCGAGGAATCTGATGAACAGCCAGAATTTTTGTCAGTTCAAGGATGCCCGATATTATTACCTGTAGATAAATCACATCATCCTAATATCACCATAATCCGGTGTATCTGGAGTATGGATAACAACTGTGTAACTGTTTTTCTGTCTGATACTACCTATGAAGATGATCCTTTTTTCTCTGGATTTATGGCGGTATGCGATCGCTTGAAGGGAGAGGAATTTTTTTTAGCAGTTTTATATCATGAATGGTTTATTATTGAAAGAGCAGGAGTTTTTGAATAATCCTGTTACGTTAGGATTTTCAAATATTATTCAATAATAATTAAATTACTATCTCATTAACTCTGACAACATTTGCTCAAGAATATCTTCCATAATTGACTCGTCCGTGGAGCGCAAAGAAACTGGGCCATCAAGAAATTCTTGAATAGTGATTTTCTTTTCTTTAAAGTCTTTAACAAAATCCCGAATCTCAGAAACGACGTTAATTTGAGATTCCATTGTTTCTACAATAGCAGCCATAGCGTCAATGCCTTTTTTAGCAGCTTTTCGAGAATCGCAAACCATCGTTCCTTCTGGAGTATTTTTTGTCAAACGCAGTTCCTGTTTCAGTTTTTCATATTGAGCCAGAAGGATTTGATTGTGCTGTTCTAGAGTTCGGCATCTACGGGTTAAATCATCCTCGTTATTATTGTCAATAATTTCTAAGGGTTGTTGACTTCGTTCAATTTCAAGAAGTCTTGCTAAATCCCCCTCTTGATAGGCTTTATTGATTTCTTTCATGATTTCTGTGTAAGACTTCTGTGTTTCACTGTCTCTGGCTTTATCAGGGTGAAAGATTTCAGCTAATTTTAGAAATGTTTGACGAATTTTTCTTTGGTCATCTGTTCTGACAAAAGAGGCAGAGTCTACAGACTGTTGTCCTTGCCAAGATTGATGCTGTTGTTCACTAGTTTCCTTTGAAAAATCTGATTGGGAATCTTCATTGTCAAACGATTCGTTTAATGTATCTAACTGTTGGCTGTTGGGTTTTAGACTGATGGCTCCAGTTACCTGTAGGTCACGGTAAACTGCTTGTATATTTTTGAGGGTTTGTTTACCGAACTTTCTAGTAGTAAAAATCTCCTCAAACAGAGCATGGATCTCCTGGTCTAACTCAGCCATTTTTCGGAAACTGGGAGTAGCTTTATTGAGAAATTCTGTGCCAAAAGAACGCATCTGTTCAACAAAGTTCTTCAGTTCTGTGCGCTTTCTCTTGATCTGTTTGAGTAGTGATTGATGTTCTTTTTCTAAAAATTCTAAGCGGATATGTAATTGAGACAGAGCCAGCGGAGTTACTTTAATTGATTGCGATGGGACTGTAGTTTTTCGAGGCATGAAATACGTATGTAAGTAGAAAGTTTAAAATATAACTATCGCATTATTTAGGGATGCGAAAAAAGACATCTCAAGGATTATACACCACGAACTTAAATGAAGTTTTTAACAAATTCGGCAGAATTTCCCGTGCCTAAAGTACGATTTACCGATTTACCCAGTGGTAATTTTCTCATTTGATGATTACTCTAGAAGCGTGAGAATGGCGAGGCGATCGCAACATTCAACAAGGAAATTATGTATTCTTTATCACTTTTTTTGTGGTCAACTACTGATTTATAAAAAATATTGCTTAGAAAGGAGAAGAATGTAAAGAATATACAAAGCTTGGTATTTGTATGTACATTTTTCGGCAAATAATAGACCTACATGTGTGTCCATACCCAAGAGATTATTATTACTCCAATAGTTAGAAGCAATCACCACTGCAAAGCCTTAAGGGACTTCCAGAATCATTTAAAAATAGGAGTTAAAGCTTATTGACACAAGAAATTATGGTAAAGATTATTGGTCAAAACCAGAAGGCGAAAAATCTATGGAACTTGGTTGACAGCGATCGCCTTATTGACAAGCCGCAATTTAGAAGAGTTTGGTGGTGGTGTATCAAATTCTGGCGAAGGTCGCCAGAATGCGAACGCAGCAATTGAATCTGTAGCGACTCCGGTGAAAAGTTACGCCCTCTTTGCTCGTTTTAGCTGGCGTGGAGAAGCAAACTTTGCGGAGAAACTTTTGTCAGCCATGCGCTATCAGTTTGGCGGGTATGATGAAAAAGCTAATTCTTAAAGAGGTTAGTCATGGGAACTCCTGATTCAGACGCACTGGTATTTTTTGGGGCAACAGGTGACTTGGCCTACAAGAAAATCTTCCCCAGCCTTCAGGCAATGGTACGACGGGGGAATCTCAATGTCCCAGTGATTGGGGTTGCCGGACGATCTTGGACAACGGATCAACTTAGGGAAAGGGCACGTGATAGCTTAGAACATAATGGTGGTATAGATCAAGACGCATTTGAGAAACTTTCTGGTCTACTCCAATACGTTGCTGGTGACTACAACAAACCAGAAACTTACGAAAAATTACGTCTTGCCCTTGGTGATGCTACTCATCCCCTCTACTATTTGGCAATTCCACCGAGCTTGTTTGCACAAGTAGTGTCAGGATTGGGCGAATCAGGCTGTGCTAAAAATGCGCGGGTGGTAATTGAAAAACCATTTGGACGGGATTTGAAATCAGCACGCGAGTTAAATCAAATTCTGGCATCAGTTTTTCCCGAATCATCCATCTATCGCATCGACCATTACCTGGGCAAAGAACCACTGCTGAATTTACTCTATTTTCGGTTTGCCAACTCTTTTCTCGAACCCATCTGGAATCGCAACTATGTTGAAAGCATCCAGATTGTGATGGCAGAGGACTTTGGCATTCAAGGAAGAGGGCGCTTCTATGAGGAAACTGGCGCAATTCGGGATGTGGTGGAAAACCACATGCTGCAAATATTGGCTTCAGTGTGTATGGATGCTCCCGCCAGTACGGCTGCTGATTCCATCCGGGATGAAAAAGAGCGTATTCTCAAAGCTATAGTGGAAGTGCAACCCGATGATATTATTCGCGGTCAATTTTCTGATTACCGCAACGAAGAAGGTGTTTCGCCTGACTCCCAAGTAGAAACTTTTGTTGCCGTGCGGTTATTTATTAATACGTGGCGGTGGTCAGGAGTTCCCATCTACATTAGGGCTGGGAAGAAATTGCCTGTCAAAACTACTGAGGTGATGGTCAAGTTCAAGTGTCCACCTTTAAATGTGTTCCAGGAGGGAAGACAAGAAAACGGTAATTATGTTCGTTTTTTACTAGATCCAGAGGTAATTGTGGGATTGGGCGCTCGCACTAAAATCCCCGGAGAAGATATGATCGGCTCTACGGTTGAACTCCTAGCCTTTTACGGAGGTGGCGACGAGATGGAACCCTATGAACGTCTATTGGGTGATGCTATGCGGGGCGATCCCACCTTGTTTGTACGAGAAGATACCGTAGAAGAGGAATGGCGGATTGTCCAGCCAATTCTCGATAACGTCACACCAATTTATGAGTATGAGCCAAATACATGGGGTCCACCTGAGTCAGATCAACTGCTCTTGCCAAGGGATCAGTGGTACAACCCATTAGCTAGAGATGATTAATTAAAAAAGTCAATATAGCTTGGTCAGCGAATTCAAATGCAACAAGCCTCTAACTCAAATAGTGATGGACACCCAAAACATCGACATTGGTTTTGGTATATTTTTGGAACGTCAGTTGGTTTACTCGGCTTATATGGACTGGTAAGTTATGTGGTTTTACCAGCACTGTGGCGTCACTACGAACATAACCCCAAGCTGGAACATTCTCCGAAAACAACGCAAACGGCAGAAGGGATCTCTGGAGATCCTTTGAATATTGGATTTGTCGGTACAACAGCAGAAGTGGTGCAGGCGCTACTGGCAGCAGGCTGGTATCCGGCAGACCCGATCACCTTACGCTCAAGTGTTGGAATTGCTAAAAGTGTTCTCCTCAAGGATTCTTACCCAACTGCACCTGTAAGTAATTTATATCTGTGGGGACGTAAACAGGATTTAGCTTTTGAACTACCTATAGGAAACAATGCCAAAACTAGACATCACGTTCGCTTGTGGCAATCAAATAACCTGAATGCTGATAGTAGACCCCTATGGCTAGGTTCAGCAACATTTGACCAAAGCGTGGAACTTAGCCACCGCACAGGACAGATTACTCACCATATTGACGCAGACATTGATCAAGAAAGAGATAACGTAATTAAAAGTATTGATTTGACACACCAGATTGCCCAATTATATCAAGTCACAGGTATAGGGGCCACATGGGTTGGTCGTAACGGAGGAGGTGACAGATATTATACAGATGGCGAACTAACTATTTGTGTACTTTCAATGAATAATATTGCTCAAACAAAACCATCAACTTATTCACCATCACCAGAGCCTGTTAAGTTCAAAAATCAACTGTGGTCATGGCTGCGACACTATTTTAAATAGCTCAACTCAAGAAAACAGGATAATTTTATGCAAATGCACAAAATGCTAAACTTATTTTTCAAGAAATTTTGATTTTGGGGATTCCGTCAGCACTACCATTTGGGATTATTGCAGGTTTATTTGAAATAATTCCTTACTTTGGTTCGGTCATTGGTGCTTTTTTACCAGCATTAGTAGCATTGAGTATTTCACCGCTACTGTTTGATTTATTTCCAAGACTTAAAATGAGCGCTTAATATTTTCGCAATAAGTAATGATAAGAATGTAGATTATATTGAGAATGGAACCATCTTATGGCTTAGTTTGTCGCCATAGGCATACTAATCTGAGGAGATGAGTTTTTCGATTAGTTCTATAACACCATCGCCTCGACTACCATTAGTCACAAAATCCACGCGCTCTTTTAGTATTGGCAAAGCATTGGCAACTGCTACTGAATAACCACAAATACTTACGAAATCATGGTCATTCTCTGCATCGCCAATCGCGACTGCATCTTCAGGTGATAAATGCATATATTCCAAAGCTGCTGCTAACCCTGTGGCTTTATTAATTCCTGATGGTAGCACCATCACTGCGCCTTTATTAAATATAACTTGCAATTCTAATCCCAAGTGGCGGATAGTTTCTAAAACTATGGTTTCTTGGGGATGCCAAGTGGCGACAATTACACGACCAACTGACAGGGGTTTGACTTGGCGCGAGCGTAATGCTTTGATAAATTCTTTTGGTGGTTGCGAAGCTAATAGTTTCTCCTGACGGGTAGCTGGTGAATACAGCAAAGCGCCGTTTTCTGCCACGACATAATCAAATAAATCTACTTGTGTAAAAACTTGCAGTAATTCATCTAGTTCTCTACCTGTCACCAAGATGAGTTTGTAACCAAAATTCCGTAGACGTGAAAGTGCTGCCAAAGTATTTTCATGCACATGACCGTCAGTTGCGAGTGTGCCGTCGTAGTCAGTAGCCAATACAGAATAACGCATAATCTATGAAACTGTGCAAATTTTATCAAATTACAGGTCAACAATGAAACTACCAGGCAGTTATAAAATTGTGAATCCTGAAAGAGTTGGTGTAGTAGATTATATCTTGATTATTTTTTCACAAATAGATTGGTCATCGGTTTAACTCCTCTAGTCGTGTCATTAGCAGAGTTTAAGTATTCATAGATGCCAAAAGCATCTTCAGTAGTTCGTAGCAATGAGTAGTGATTATAGGGTGTGTTATCTACAATGCCCCGTGAGGCGTGATTAGTAATCACAATCGTTGCAATGTGACCGCCGCCAAAGTTAGCCTTGCTATCAGGGTCGAAACCACAGCAACCTTGAATTTGAGCTTTGTCATGAGGATTACTATCTTCATCCCAGGTAATAATAATTGCATTATTGCCAGACTCAGCCCACAACTTAGAAGTGGTGATTTGATTCACAACTTTTCCAATCATCGTGTCGCCGGTTTGAATCAGTTTGTGCAATTGGGGACACTCTGCTAAACCGTGCATTTCATGACATTGGTTGAAGATGATGTGGCTGTAGTTGGGAACTTTATTACTTTTCAGGTCGGTAATAAGTTGGTCAATCCCGACTATTTTACTGGGTAAGTTCGGGTCATCTTGCACGTTTTTGAAGTTCATAAAACCATTATGTTTAACCGCATATAATGCACGATTGAGACTGGGAGCGACAACGGACTTAGAGCCTGGAGAAGGAATATCTTCAAAATACCCTTTCCAAGTCAGCCCCTTTTGTGACAATTGGTCGATTAAACTAAAAGAGACGAAAGCCTATGTTACTGAGTTAGAGGTTGGCTGCGATCGCTCTTCTTTTGAGGAAATAGGAAAATAGCATAATGCAATATTTTGATTTCACTCAAGAAAACTCAGCCATGCTTCTGATTGACCATCAAGTTGGGACGATGAAGCCGATCAAAAACTTACCTCTGACAGAGGTAGAAAAGAATACTCTTGACTGCTGTGACTATACTTTACTATAGTGCATCAGCAATTGGTCAATGTAATCGCTATATTGCTCTGCCAAGCTTTCATCATGTAACACAACGATATTTTCAGCATTCTGTGTGGCACTGCGAGAAAAGTTAAAACTGCCGCTGACCACAATGTTGTCACAGACCACAACCTTATTGTGCATGAAATTGTGTTTGCTATCTGGTTTATAAGGCTCGGAGTGCTTCCCAACTAGATGAGATGATACCTCTTTAAAAGTTTCAGCAACACCGACACTTGCTTCAGTTTTGAGCCAAAGTTTCACCACATGAGACATTTGTGTAGCATCGTATACTCCACTAAAATCTTTCACCTGTTTGTGTCTGAGGGCATCATCAAGTGCAGCGAGAATTGCATGAGAAGTGATCATCATGGAAGCAATCTTGATTCGCTTTTTTGCTGAACCAATTAAACTAGAAATGATGTGGTCAATGGTCTGACCTTCTCCTGGGGAGAAGGCGAAATCAACTTCAGTTGAAGCAATATAAACTTTACCAGTATCCCCAACACCTGTGGTCTTGATATTGCCACTCACCCACAATTCCTGAAAGTCAGTTTCATAGTATGAGCAAAGCTGGGGCGAAGAAATTTGCAATATATTGTTGTCTTGGTAAGTCCAAGCATCGTCTGTAAAGTTAGCTGAACCAGTCCATAAAGTTGCTTCACTGGTATTCACATCTCGGATGACATATTTATTATGCATCAGCTTTGAGCCAGCAATGCTCTTTATTTCAACTTGAGTTCCCTCAAATACACTTTCTAGGAATGCTTTGGTTCCTTTCGGTGCTGGATCGCTGCCACTAGCGATAAAAGCATCAACTGTTTTAGTTTCAGGTTTTCCATGATCAAAAGCAATTCGGACTTTGACACCCGCTTGGGCTTTGTTCTTAAGTGCTGTAATTACGGGTTCTGCAAGAGTTGATTCCGTTAAACGAAAATCATAGATTGCAATGTGCAGATTTGACTTTGCTCCATCAATAAACTCAGCTAATTGTTCTGCAATCAAAAGTGGTTGCCCTTTATTTCCACCATGATTTACATCTGTTAAGAAAGTCGGATTGATTGCTGAACTCACTTTTTTCGACATAAGTCAGCCCTGTTTGAGGTATTTGCTTTTACTGTACTCCATATTGATGAAGTAGTTTGACAAATAAGTGAATTAAAGATATTAAATAAATCTGAAGGTTATCTAAAAACCAGATAAATTAATATTTGTTTATCTAGAGTTTAAGTTAGTTTTAAGTTGAGGATGAGTGGATTTGTAAAAATGTATCTCATGTATACTTTTGAAAGCCTTGCTTCGTGATTGACTCAAAAGTATCTAGTAAAATTTTTCAACTCGAAAAGGTAGTGTTTTATGAGCAAGTTCACCAAAGCAACAAGATACCTAAATCATCATCGTTTCAAGCATTCATTGGGCGCACCACTAATTCGAGTAGTTGGGGATATTGAAAAATTGTTTCCGGCTCCAGAAAATCATCATGGTGCGAATCATCAGCATTTAATTTTAAGCAATATTCAGGTAGAGCATACTGAGGGATTTCCAGAAGGACTGGAAGTGAGCAAGGAAATTTTTGTAGCTATTCGCTTCGGAGATAATGAAGGGTTAGTAGATCCAGTACCATTCATCGCCGGAGAACTAGCACGGTTACAGGGTGAATACATAGACGCATCTATTGCCTATGCGACAGAAGATAATCCCGGTTTGTCTGTACTGCATTTTACTCATCATCCAGTGGGTTTTGTAGAATTTCCCATTCGTAGCCAAGATTCACATGGGCCAATTTACACCTAAATAAGTCGCAGTTGCGTCTAGGAAGTAAATTTTCTAGAGGCAACTGCAATAGAGGATTAATCTTTTGTAACTAAAGGCTGATAATCTGCATGAAATCATCTCATCTTCTATTATTAGTAAGTTTATGCTTAAGCTTATTATTGTTTGTCACACCTTTACGAGCAGAGGAGAAACAAGGCAGACCCAAAGGATATGCTTTCATGAGCAATAACACCAACCAACAGGTATTGGGAGTGGGTAATACTGAAGCGATTAGGCTTGCTGAAAAATCCCCCTTAGTGCAGTCAGCGAAAATTTTTTTGGTAAACCAGACAGAGAAAATAAAAGATATCAAACTGAGAAAAGCCACACTTGATGCAATTGATAATCCCACAACCTGTATCATGCATAGATATGGGTTAAGCAATCGCAGAAAGCAGGAGATTGTACAGCAATTGCTCAAAGTCGGCTTGGTAGATGCTGTGGACGATATGACCTTTCCAGGTGGACTAATAGCTGGAATTTTCCCACCAGTTAGCAATGATGGTAGTGTCTGCCCTCAACTTCCCCAGTCTTTTTTCTCTGCACCTGGAAGTGGAAATAACAGTCACCATGCTTATCCCGGAGGACTACCAATACATGAAGCATTTAATAATATTAGTAATTTGAGCTTTGCGAGTAACTATCGGCTAATATATGGTCAAACAAACAGTAATGGTTTACCAATTGTCAATCCAGATAGTGAAAGTAAAGTAGATTCAGACATTTATATCAGTAACGACCTATTAATTGCAGCACCAATCTGGCATGACTGGGCAAAATCAATCGTCTTTCAGTGGAACGCTTTAGGCACTGAGTTCCAGGAGTTGAACTTCGGTGGGAATGGTAAAACAGACAATTATGGTGCGTCGGGCGATTCTAGAACTGGTGGTCATCACATCATCAGTTTGGCAGAGACGATGAAGCGAAAGTTATCCCCAGAGTTTGTGATTACTCAAGCTTGCGCTCACTCATCTCCCACTCTCGGTAACGAGTACAAGGTAGTTAACTGGTTACGTGCGGCTGCAATTATTGCTGGAATTGACCCCGTGATTCAAGGTTATTTATTCATGGATAAGCAAAACCATCTACGTTTGCCGATAGTCCGTAAGCTTGGCAGTTTCGCGCTGAGTACAAATTCTTCACTTACTAACTTCCTGGCTGAATATGCCTTGCATAACCTGTCAGATGCCGATTTTGTTTTATCAATTCCGGCTGTTACCACTGTTCAAGAGCAATTGAAAGCGATCGCTCCCCAGTTTGGCTATAATCCTACAGATACAACATATATTAAAAAATTTCGTAACCCTGTGCTAAGTTACTTATCTGCGGAACGATTGCTAATTATTTATGGCAATCGTGGGCTTGATGGTGTAATTGCAGAAATCCGAAAGCTTAATCAGAAAAAGATTATCTAGCAGGAACGATGTATCTTTCAAATCTGCACTACAAAAATTAGTCCCTTGAATATCTGGATTTTACAGTTAGCAGCTGCAAGAGTGAAAAGCGCGTAATTTACAGCCGTAGGCATCGCTGAGTACTATTTGAGGGGATTAAAAAGATATCTCTCTATAGAGGGTTGCGCTCAATCAAATTGAAAAAAGTCTTTATCTCGAATTATGTTTAATCAGCTTTTTTCTCTTCAGTGCTAACTGCTGAAGCCGCTCAATTTCAGTTAGTACATCTTCGGGCTTGGTTTCCATTTCTAAATCAGCAAGCTCACTGTCTTCATCATTGTCAATGCCCATTTTGTCTTGAATCGCATCAAGCATTTGTAATACTCGTGTGACTTCATGCTCTGTCAGTAGCGCAATTTGTAAATTTAAGTTTGTTCGATATTCACTTTCTTCACTGAGGCGGTTTTGACTAATTAACACAAATGTTGACAGAAAAATTGCTTCCAGCGATACCACCATTGTCAATAGTCCGTAGGGAAATGGATCGAACGGATGCACGCCGATTCTTCCTGTGTTCAAAACAATCCAAGCTCCAAACCAGACGATATGTACGTAAACAAAAACTATATGTCCTGAAAAAGAAGTAATCATATCCGCAATTCGGTCTTGTAGATTTCGTTTATTAGCAGCCTGAAGTCGAAGGCGAATCAGAGTCCGAATGTTACGCTGTATGATTTTAGACAGTGCTGGATTATTGTCTTCATAATATTCAAATTCCTCCTCATTCATGCCACCAAGTTTCATAATTTCGATGTCCTGTAATTAATAGTGCCTTTCAAAAATTAGATTAACTGGCCTACTTTGCTTGCTTAAACTCAAAGTCTTGAAGTCGGATTGGATTATAAACTCAAATCTTGAACTTACTGTGCTAAACCTGTTGCATTCTTGTGCCAATACATTCCCGTTACAAATCAAAGTCAAGGCTGAATGTTTCTCCATCAGAATCTTCTTCTTCCTCCTCAGCGAATGGAGTTGCAGTCCTTGAAGAGAGTTTGTTATCTTCTGTATTAATTGGCGTGAAAGTCGCTTGTTGTGTCGGGAATGCACCCTTTCTGAAAGCAAAATAGCAATCAATAATAAAATAAAGCGTCTCCAGGTAACTTTTACCTAATTGCTGTGATTCGGCAAATATCCGCTCTCGGTAGCTATCTTTGATCCGAACTTTTTCTGGGGTTAAGTCAAGTTTGTCTGCCATTGCGATCACTTAATAGATGTAGATGCTGGATTCTTGGCAGAAATGGTCTTTGCCATCTCTAAAAGCCCAAAGACATTGGCTTCTACCGGATTGTCCAGGATTTTGAAGCCGTTTTTCTCCAACAGCTTCTTAAATCCTGGTAAGAGGCAGCCTCCACCAATCGCCCAGATTTCATCACCTTGGTGCTTGGCATCCAATGTGAGATTTACCACTTTCTTCAAGTATTTTTCATACCAATCTTTCAAACAAGTACTGTATACATCTTTGATATCAATGTCCCGGCTGTATCGGGTATGCCCCATTTCCAGACAAAATCGGATCTTGGAGGCATCCCCAATTTTTCCGCCATTTAAATGCTTCATTTTTTGGGAGATATCATCGATGAGAACTTCTACACCTATAGGGTAGGCAGTGTGAACTTCTCGTTGACCCCGGTTGTAACGAGAATACAGGGTTGTTCCATTGCCAAAGTCTAAAATGGTTAATTTTTTTGGTAGTGGATGCCCAAACAATGCACCCATTCCCTCTAGTACAACTTTCAGGACTTCTACTTTCACGTCTGATTGTTTGCCAGCAAGTATTGGCTGATATTCTCCATTGAGTACTTTTTGTAATTCTTCAGCCAGACCAACGTCATGTAAGCTAACTACTAATTTTAAGTGCCAAGCCTTACGGTGTGGGAGATGTGCCAATGCACCCAATAAAGTCAACAACGCATTATTGACTTTATTTTCATTATTGTCTGTGTTGCGGTCAAAATAATTTCCTGTACGGTAAGCTGACTCTCCAACTGTGTAAGCAGTGCCGTTAAAAACTACGCGCCCTGAAACATCTTCCATCTCGGCATTAGTTATATAGCTGGGGACACGAACTACTTCAAATCCTTCGACTAAAAGTTTTAGGCTTCCGTAACCGTTATCGAAACCCGCAGGAAAAATTTTTTGTAACGTGTGAATGTTTGACATAAATACAAAGGTAATACACTTTATTTGTGAAAGTTATCTGTTCAAGTTATCTGCAAGGGCAAGAGAAAGAAGAATAAAATAACTTCCCCTTTTTTTCCTAATCTCAAGAGCTTATCATAACCCCTTGGGGGCTAAATGGGGTACAAAATGTTAATCAGTCAAATATACCCCATTTAGCACCTATATATACCCTATATAGGTGTCAAAATCTCATCAAAGTCTTGAGTTATTGTTGGGGTATATATAGCCCCTATATAGCCCCCATTAGGATTTTTTGAAATCTTTTTATCAATGCAGCAGAAATTAATTTAGATCATCGTTGACTCTTTGATTTATACTTTACTATCAATTTTTTGTTGAAAAGCAATTCAGTCTTGATCTTTAACTTCTTGCTGACTACGTAACGAGTGGGTTACTACTTGCTTACAGGTTCAGCTTTTTCTACTGAATTATCATTCACACCCAAAGTCAATTCCAAAGGAGTTCTTTGGGCGTAAGCTTTTACTACTTGCCGATAAACATCATAATTAGTAGGTAGTGTCTTCTGTAAATTACCCACTCCGTAGGTCAGTTTGTACTGAACATCTTTTATCAATTCAGGTTTACCTGCCTCTTCTTGAGATTTTTTACGTTGTTCAACTTCATCAACACTTGGTCGCGGCGGTAAAGTAGGCCACCATAACCCTCGGTCATCTGGTCCAACAACTGCTCCTGGTGGTTTCAATCCATTCCTATTCAATATTGAAGTATTCGCAAAGGTTTCAATGCGTGGTTGTGGTTGACTAGTTAGGTTATTCGCATACTTAACTTGCCAGGTGTAACTGGTGAGTGCTGTAGCTTCATACTGTTCAGCAGTAGTAGTGCTGCAACTAGTTAGTGTCAGTGCCGTTAGTGCAGTTATTATTGAGGGTAAAAATCTCATTTGCATTATCATTTGTAAATATCTTTTACCAATCACTCTTGATCTTGGTGTGTGCCATCATTGCTGCCAAGGTGAAGGAATCGATGTTGTAGAAAGCACTTCTCCCGTAACAATCTAATCGCCATTTGCCTATTTTGAAGGAATGACTTTAGGAATGCTGATTGCCATACTAAATGTAGTTTCAGTTATCATCACTGCTTTCAACTAATAAAGCTTCAAGTTCTACTAATATTTTTTGTAATCGCTTGTGCTGATTGGGATTATCCCAAACCTTTGATTTTTTTACTTTACTGTAGGCTTCATCTATCTTCTTTTTTAAAGAAGATGATTTTTTATCTGTATTTCCAGGCGTGTTTGCTTGAATTTTAGCAAGACGCTCTTTAATTTGACTTAAAGATAAATTATTTTGAATTGCATCAGACAGTAATGATTTACGTAGGGCTTCATCCCTAATCCGCGCAATTACTTTGGCTTTAGTATACTCGATTACTCCTGAGCGGAGAGCTTCCATAACATCTATAGGAAGTTTTAATAATGGGAGACGATTGGTTCTAAAACTTTCGGGGGAAAACTTTCCGATTGTGTTAAATACCTCAAGTAGAGACTGCCATTCTTGGCTGTGGATAACGTTATCCACGGCCTCTCGTTCTGGATGAGCTGCTGATTGAAGTAAAGCAACTATTGATTCTGTGGTTTGATTAAGTTTTAATCCTAAGAGAGCAACAATACTCTCTGTTTCCTCAATTGGGTTTAAGTCCTCTCTTTGGAGATTTTCCGAGAGTGCTAGTTCAAGTGCTTCAACATCTGTCATTTCCCTAATAACAGCAGGTACAAACTCTAATTGAGCAGTTTTAGCCCCTTGGAAACGACGTTCTCCTGCAACTAGTTCATATTTCCCATCCTTTTGAGGACGGACGAGAAGGGGCTGAAGAATTCCATGCTGTTTAATTGACTCTACTAACTCAAGCATGGCTTGAGGAGCAAAGTAGCGACGAGGTTGTTGATGTGGTAAAACTATTTGTTCTATTGGGATAAGGAAAGCAGCGCTACTATTGTCTACTGCTTCTTCAACTCCAAATAAAGCATCGACTCCTTTAATTTCATAAGGTTGACTAACACGCTTCTTCATCCTCATGGCAACGTCTCCAAATTTTGAGCAATCTGTTTGAGAATAGTGACAGATGGATGCTTAGAATTGTAAAGTGCTAACGGTATATGCTCTTGGGCTGCATCAGCAAAAGCTACGGATCGAGGAATAGCTGGATAAATGGTACCAATCTTAGATAGAGAATTAGTAATTGACTGTAAGCTTTGGGAGCCTTGTCCAGTTCGGTTATCGTACATGGTTGGAACTACTCCAGCAATCTGTAATTTTCGATTTGCCCGAGAACGGACACGCGCAATCGTTGTTAACAATAGTTCTGTTCCTTTTAAAGCTTTATATTCAGTTTGAATAGGAATGAGTACGTGTGTGGCTGCCACCAAGCTAATATAGCTAAGAATACCGAGACTTGGTGGACAATCAATTAAAATGAATTGGTATTGTGCGATAACTGGTTCAAGAGCCTCCTTTAGTCGAATATCTCGCATATCTGCGACAACAAGTTCTAATTCTGCGCCACTTAAGTTAATGTTCGCGGGGGCCATATCCATCCCATGTATATTCTGACGAATTGGTAATGGTTCTTCTCCCAGAATAGCTTCATAAACTGTCTTATCTAGTTCAGATGGCTCTAATCCCATAAAAGTAGTTAGTGAAGCCTGGGGGTCCATATCCACTAATAAAACGCTTTGCTGACTTTGAGCCAAATGGTAGCCTAAATTCATTGTCAGAGTAGTTTTGCTGACACCACCCGACTGATTAAAAACTGCAATGACTTTGCTCATTAACTGAACAGAAATAATAAAGACATCAACTTAACAATATCGGTATCAGTCACATACTGGCAAAAGAAACTTATATTCAGTAGATTGAACTTTAACATTTCAACTATGATTTTGCCCTTTCTATGATTGCTAACTTTTTCAGTCTCCAAGCAATGATTTATCTGGTGTCAGCCACACTGCCCCGGCTTTTAAGCTTGAACTAGGGTGAGTTTTCGATGACACTAATATTGAATATCTATTTTAGTATTTATGTACTAGAATAGCTAAACTTCCAATATTATAATAATGTGCGGCATCTGATCATAAGCAATGTCCACTCCCCCTAATCTTTCTCCTCAACAAGTAAGCGCCTTTCCTCAACACGAAACAATCACCTGAGTCGTAGAACGCCTAACTTTTTACTCTGCTGAATCGGGTTACACTGTGGCAAGACTGACTCGCCCACGTAGCACCGAACTCACAACAATTGTTGGCAGCTTTGCTAACATCCAGCCAGGTCAAACTCTACAGCTAACTGGTTTCTGGCGGGATCATCCACAATTTGGGTCACAGTTCCAGGTAGTTAATTATAAAGAAACCAAACCAGCCACTCTGACTGGAATTGAGAAATACCTCGGCAGTGGGCTGATTAAAGGTGTTGGCCCAGTCACAGCAAGACGGATTGTTGCTCACTTCGGGCTAGAAACCCTGGACATCATCGAAAACCAGATTGAACGACTGATTGAAGTCCAGGGTATTGCCAAAAAACGGATCACTCTCATTAAAAACGCCTGGTCAACTCAAAAAGCGATCAAAGAAGTGAAGGTGTTTCTCCAGGGGCATGGTGTTTCTACCACCTATGCTGTGAAGATTTACAAGCAATATAAGGATGAGGCGATCGCTACTGTTACCAAAAACCCCTACCAGCTAGCAGCCGATATCTATGGGATCGGTTTTCTGACTGCTGACAAGATTGCGAGAAATATAGGAATTGCACCGGACTCAGAATTTCGTTATCGTGCGGGGATTGTCCACTGTCTAAGTGAGGCCGCCGAAGATGGTCACTGTTACCTGCCACAAAGCGAACTGATTGAGTCGGTAATAAAACTACTGACTACCGAATCTCATCAGCCCACAGAAGAAGCAATTGCACAAATCATCAAAGACATGGCTCTAACAGATGAACTGATTAGAGAGTGGGATGAGAATAAAACCCTACTTTGCTACAAACCGACTTACTTTCATACGGAACAGAATTTAGCTCAACTGATCCGCCAACGCTTAGAAAAGCCTGTTGAGACTGACATTGAGCGTGTGCGTGATTGGATTAACCGCTTTACAGCCAGCCGTAAAATTCAGCTTTCAGAACAGCAACTCCAAGCTGTAGAAACAGCAGCCTACTCCAAAATCATGATCCTCACAGGTGGCCCTGGCGTTGGAAAAACCTTCACAACTCACACCATTGTCAGCCTGTGGAAAGCAATGGGTAAATCCATAGCCCTAGCTGCACCCACTGGACGTGCTGCTCAACGTTTAGGTGAAATGACTGGGCTGGAAGCTAAAACTATTCATCGCTTGTTAGAATTTGACCCGCGCTCAAGGGGTTTCAAGCGTGATAGCGAAAATCCTTTACCCCACACGGCAATTATCGCTGACGAAGCTTCGATGCTTGATTTGTTTCTGGCTTACTCCTTAATTAAAGCAGTACTAGCTGGCGCTTTACTGTTGTTGGTGGGTGACATTGACCAGTTACCATCTGTGGGCCCAGGTCAAATACTCGCTGATTTGATTAATTCTGGTTGCGTGCCAGTAGTGCGGTTAACTCAGGTATTCCGCCAAGCTCAAACAAGTGCAATTATCACTGCTGCTCACCAAATTAATCGAGGAATTTATCCCACAATCGAGCCAATCTCCGACAATCCTGTGTCCGACTGTATTTGGCACGGCGGCGGACATCAGCCCGAACATGGTGTACAGGCAATCTGCGAGTTGATTACCGATTTCATCCCTCGGCTGGGTTTTAATCCCGCTACTGATGTCCAGGTACTTTGCCCGATGACGCGGGGTGTAGTTGGGACTCGCAACCTAAATACTGTGTTGCAGCAGTTGATTAATCCACCCAGCCCCAACAAGGTGGAGATTAACAGAGGTGGAAATTTATTACGCGAGGGCGATCGCATCATCCAGCTAACCAATGACTACAACCGCGAAGTTTTCAACGGCGACTTAGGAATTATCCAAAACATTGATACTGTCGAGCAGGAAGTTGCAGTGCAATATGGTGAGCGGACTGTGGTTTACGATTACGCTGACCTCAATGAAATTGCGCTAGTAGTTCGCCAACCCAAAATTGCTGGGTGGAGGTCGGCAGAGGAGCAAGGGAGCAGGGGAGCAGAGGAGAGATTTGTACAAGTTCTTTCCCCCTTGCCCCTCCGCACCTCTGCCTCTCTGCTTGCCACCACGCAAAGTTACCTTGGCAGACTACTAGCGTGGTGCGTGACTATTCATAAAAGCCAGGGGTCAGAATATCCAGTGGTAATTTTGCCAATCTATATGCAGCACTATATGATGTTGACTCGGAACCTGTTTTACACTGGGCTGACCCGTGCCAAGAAGTTAGCGATAGTGGTTGGCGCAAAAAAAGCGATATCTCTGGCAGTGCGCTCTACTGATGACCAACGGCGGTACACAAGGTTACAGCAGAGGTTACTTCAGGCAGGACTGAATTGTTAAAAATAAAAAAGTTTATTGAATTATTTGATTTATACTTTTAAGTCCCCTGGTAAAAAAAGCCGAAAAGTTTGTATGTCCAGCCTCAGTTCAGACATGGTTCGCATATATTTGCAAGAAATTGGTCAGTATCCTTTATTGAAGCCAGAGGAAGAAATTGCTTATGCAAGACTTGTACAAGAAATGATTGCCATTGAGCAATCTAAAAATGAACTCACCCAACAGCTAGACCGGGAACCAACAATGACAGAATTAGCCAATGCTGTCGAAAAAACCGAAGCACAAGTCCGAGCAGCGCTGCACCTTGGCCAAAAAGCTAAACAAAAAATGGTGACAGCAAACCTGCGGCTAGTAGTTCACCAACCCAAAATTGCTGGGTGGAGGTCGGCAGAGGAGCAGGGGAGCAGGGGAGCAGAGGAGAGATTTGTACAAGTTCTTTCCCCCCTGCCCCTCCGCACCTCTGCCCCTCTGCTTGCCACCACGCAAAGTTCCCTTGGCAGACTACTAGTAGTATCTGTTGCCAAGAAATACCAGAACCGGAATTTGGAATTCTTAGATTTGATCCAAGAAGGAGCAATCGGTTTGCAAAGGGGTATAGAAAAGTTTGATCCCAACCGGGGGTATAAGCTATCAACCTACGCCTACTGGTGGATTCGTCAGGAGATTACACGCGCCATAGCAGAACAATCGCGCACTATTAGATTGCCTATTCATCTCACTGAAATACTTACCAAAATTAGAAAAGTACAGCGAGAAAGCTTTCAAAAACTCGGTCGTCATGCCACTGCCGAAGAAATTGCAACACTCTTAAACATAAGCACAGATAAGCTTCGAGAATATCTCACTGCTTCTCGCACAGCCATTTCTTTAAATAAACAAGTAGGAGATGAAAAAGAGACAGAATTGGGCGAAATTTTAGCCAGCGATGCCGCTTCACCAGAAAAACTCCTTAGCCAAGAACTTTTATCGCAAGATGTAGCTAAATTCTTAGAACCATTGACACCTATACAGCGTCAAGTGTTGACTTTAAGCTTTGGGCTAGAGAACGATCAGCATTTCAATCTAGCTCAGATTGGCCAACAGCTAAACCTCAGCCGAGAACGGATTCGTCAAATCCAGGTCAAAGCTATAAGTATTCTCCGCCATCGACAAAACGACATGCAAGAGTATTTATTTGATTAAGTAGAATTACTTTCGTCAGATGATGCACGGATCTTGTAGAACTAAGACGAAAAACTATATTAAGAATGAAGTAAGTCCCCAACAGTAATCAGTCAATGCCCAGCAAAACTATTGAAGTCAGAGAGTACACGGTTAGAGCGCACAAGCGGGAAATTCATACTCGCGTTTTCAACTTCGTATGTAAGCAGTGTGAGCAACCCACACAAAGAGAAACTTTTGGTGTGCGACCGCTCTACTGTGAAATATGCCGTCCGCCACAAGCACCCAAGAAATCAGTAGTCCCTCTCAAGAAAAGAAAACCCAGAGCTATGACTTATAGGAGTGATGAGGGTAAGCTAGGATAATTTTTTGTCAAAGATTGCTAGTCAGTGATAGTGACTCAAAATCAAGCAAGAAAGTTGATTTCAGTCCCCACCTTTAACTTAGTATTCAACTCAAAAGCTTATTTTTTCACCCCAGCATCAATCATTTTGGCTAAAGACTCAGCGTTAAATCTCGTCAGCGATTCCGCTAACTGCTGAAAATATCGGTATTGATCATCTGCATATTGCCCTGGCTCCAGTTCTAAAAGCTGACAAAACTTGAAGTAATCAACTTTCCAATTATATTCAGCAATACCATTGGTGAACTCTTTGGCTATTTGACGTGATTCAATGCTGGCTGTTGATGCTTGACTATTGTGGTTGTAAGTGCTGCCAAGTTCTGTCATATTCCTCACTCAATAGTATATTTGTATTAATAACTATTTTAGTTTTCTCTGACGATTAATGAAAGTAGGACAAAGCCAGAAGCGTTTCCCTCCAAGGCTGCCAGTTCAATTTGGTGAGAAAGATGTTTACAAGTGTACCAACCAACTGATTGATTATTTTCTAAATACAGTACCTCTGTCACAGATAAATTGTAGCCCTGCTAGCTAACCTTAATTCGTCCCACAATTATAGTAATATCAAATTCCTGAATTTATTATATTATGTATTGTCCAATGGGTTTAGATTGTCGTCAAATGACAGGAGTTGACTATCAATGCTCCAACATTTCTACTTGTATGCAAAACTCCCCTAAACCCTCAATGGTGAAAATTATATTTTATGCACTTCATCAACAGATATGTGATTTAAAAGATATTAAGATCGACCAAAAACTACTTAATGAGTTACTTGAAGAAAATCAACAAGATGTAGAATCTTTCTTAGAGAATTGGGAGAACTTAGAGAATTTACAGTAATCCAATTTTCTTCAGGCGTGATAGTAATCCAGTCCGGGTGCTATAATCTTTTTGCATTTGCTTAATAGAAGCTTTGAATTCCTCTAGCTTTCCTTGATATTCAGCCAATTCCCGTAAGTCAACTAGATGTGCAACTGCTTGGTCATAAGTTTTGGATTGCTTGAATTCAAGTAATTTATATATATCTGACCATACTTTATCTTGATTTTTAGCTAGAACTTCTAACTTGCGGATTTTTTGCTGTTGTGCTGCCAGTTTTTCTCGTTGCTGACGCTGTTGCATTTGCTCATTAGCATTTTCTAGTAACTGTGAGAATGAGCGTTTGGGAGCATCATGATTGCTCTCACTTCTCGGAATCTTAAATAGTTCTCGCAGTCGGTTTGTAAGTTGTATCCCAACATTAATTTCACCTGTTGCCACTTTCAAGAGGAAATAGTCTTTTTCCTCTGATGATAAAGCTGTAATCCACTCTTCTATGGGTTCAGTATTTTCTTTTATATCAATACTTACTTGAGATGCCGATGCAATTAAATCCTGGTCAATATCAAATAACTCCGTAAAAGTCTCAATTGCAGCAGGTAGCTTTTTCAAGTTTGCTGGGACAGGTGGTTCAACTAAATCTTCTTCATTTTCCCCTTCTTCAATTGCTATTGAAGCTGCTTTTAACCAAGCCAGGTATAAAACTCGATAATCTCCTTGCAAAATATCATCACGCAACTGCACTAATTGTGCTAGCCATCCCTCCCCTTCTATCCAATCTCCATATTCTTCGTCCTGGATACTAATATCTACAATTACATAGTTTTGGCTCCTTGATACAGTAATTTTATCAGCTACACAATAAGGCTCAAAAACTGATGAAGCAACCACAGTTTTAGGGAAACGAAACATTAATTGTCGCGTCCCCCAATTCGCCATGTATAACATGATGTCGAAACACTTTTCTAAAACTTCCTTGGGTTCACCTCGAAAGTCTCCATAGCTGTAGGTAAAAATTGCGTTTGTTGCACTCAGTTGTACTCGACTAGATAGACTACTTATATATGCTTGTTCTGATGCAGTTAATGGTCGGTCTAATGCCTGGAATTCGTAATATTGGTACTCGCTCATAGTTTTCTTTATCTTTAATAAAGTATTTAACTTTTAAATATTTGGTGTTTGCTAATTAATTTCTGGTTACCAACAAGAAATTAATACAGAATTAATGGCTGAAAATAGGTTGCTACAAAAAAATATTGTGAATAGAAAGTGCTGAAGGATATGCTGATTGAATTACGATATTTTTGTTGGCATCTATTATGAGCCAAACAATTTTATGCTTCGTATTTTTTATTATAGGTATAAAAAGCCTTTGTCCATCCTCTCATGATTAACTCCTTCGACAATACTGAGGCTGATGTCATACTGCAACGGCAAGGATTACAAATCTAAACTTTTTGCAATTCTTATCATTAGCTCTACTTTTGTTCCTTTATTCCACAGACTTTCCACAGCTATTTCTACTGTTTTCCACAGTTATTTGACAAGATAATCGGCTTCTGTTCATCCACTGTGGATTTTGTTATGACTGTAGCAATCAGTCTGCATTACTGAGTTATTATTACGTGATGTAAATAAAACCTGCCTCTAGCCCTAGCTTTCTCGTAATTATTTATTTTTTCTATATTTATCTTTAACATTTTGCAACATTGACAAACCGAGCCAATCAGCACACAATAAATCGACTAGCCTTTGTTTGTCCATTCCATTTTCAACAGCAACTGTATAAAACTATTCAGTTGCTAACGCAGGTGGTTTGGCAAGCATTGAACGGGGTGAAACATTACTTGCAGTGCATCACCTCTAGCTTGTTTTCCCTATTGATTTGCTCTTTCTGAAGCTTTTATTATATGAACTCAACCCAAAACATCTTTACTACTCTTCCCGAAACGCTACATCAATCTCTCAATACCTACCTAGAAAAACATCCTGATTGGGATGAACATCGCCTTATTACCGCAGCCATCTCCCTGTTTCTGCTACAAAATGCAGATGGCGATCGCGGTGTTTCCCAAGTTTATCTCGAAACTCTGTTTCGTCACGGCTAATATTATTCCCTAGAAGTCATAGTAAATAAAAGGTCAATCAAACGATACACTCAGAAAGATTCTTTCAGTCAGGATTAATGGCAAGTAAAAACGAGGTAAAATCGAAAACATCTACTATTGTAGTATCGGCACTCTCAGATGCAATAGAACCCAAAGTCGCAAAAAATGCTGAAAATGTAGCTCAAACAGTGGAAAATTCTCTGGATAGTGACGACATCTTAAACTCACTCAAAACCTTACTTATTACTATAGAAAAGCTACAAAAAGTTCGCCTTGAAGCAGGTGATATTAAACCTTTGATTGAGCAGATGCTTGATGGGGAACCAGTCAGGGGTGAAGAAATTGAAAAAGCCAAAATTGGAGCCAACGCTCTTAATCGCCTAGTTCGTGCTTATAGCGATCACCAAGCAGCACTACTTAAAGCACAATCTGCTCGTACCTTATTAGATCAAGTCCTCAGCTTCAATTCAGCGAACTAAAACTGGCTTTCATCTGTTTCAAAAAGAGAGAATTATCACATCAACTTTTTACAATCATTTAGCTTTGTATATTGTTGGCTAAAAATTGAGTTTTCAATTTAAAAAGCCCTGGTAAAAATTCAGGGCTTAGTTTTTGTATTCATCTGTTTGCTTTGAATCTATCCAAAATTGTCATTTTTGAGTTTAATTAAGAAAGTATTCAACAAGTAAATCTTAATTTTGTCGAAAATCTTAATTTTGTCGTTTTCCCAGGTGTTGTAGTAACTGCTGATGCCTTGCAACAAAAATATTTATTGCTCACAACTAATTTACAATCTATCAATAGTAGTAATGAAACTGAAAACAGATGACTAACAAAAAGATCGTGCTAGTTACAGGAGCATCATCTGGATTTGGGCAGTTAACTGCTCAAAAAGCTCGCTGCTGTAGGTTAATGGGTCTTTGGTACTAGTCGCAAGTCACATCCAGCATCAGTTGATAGAGTTATTTTTTTGCCGAGTTCGAGGTAAAAATGTTAATTTCATAATGATATTTTGAGCGAAATATATGAAAAAGCTTGTTGAGGAATCACTGAAGTATTGACTGTTGTTATTCCAGGTAAAATAGTTGTAAAATAAAGTTTTGTTACTACTGACTTGATCTAAAGGCATAGTAAGCATGGAGCATAATAGACAATTGAACCAAGGATGACAAACCCATTTGCGCCACCAGATTTCCCAACGATGTACCGTTGTATTGGCATAGTTGAGGGTCAGTATTTCCCAAGTAAGGAAGAGTTTAATAATGGTATTTTAGTAACGAAAGATGGGAGTATTTATTCCACAACGTTAGCAAGTAAGTTAGAGAAACTGTTACAAGATAACCCAGAGTTAGTAGCAAGTACTAGTATTTGGGTGGTATGGACGAGAATGGAAAGAGAGTCAAAAAAACTGAACTTTCATTTAAGAGGCAGGCAAAAAGAACCGATATCAGATTTGCAACAGACATGGTTATTAGCTGCTGATGGCTACTTTTCCCTACGTGGTGTAGTTATCAGTCAAGAAAACGGTCAGTTGTCTGTGCAAATTCGACGCAACTTTAGACCGCCATTCGGAGCAGAGTCAGCGATGCAATGGCAACCATTCATCATCGAAATAGAAGGATTGCTGCCGGAACTTGGGGTAGGCGTAGGCGATTTTTGGGAACTAGATGTGCGACTTGTTGGCTCCAAGCTGGTGATGGATGATGCGAGACTAATTTTGAAATTCCCAAAACGTAGAGAAGAGAATTTTGTTAGTGCCGAGAATCACATAATACCTGGACTGTTGAAAAAAACTAATGGTCAAACTCCAACCGAAGGCAATCACAAAACGACGACACCAATACCATAAAAACAAGAAAATACTGTAGCTGTGCTGGGGAAATAGGCTGCTGCTGATTGAATTTGAGCAAGGTTCTGAGACTGACGGCTCACGTCCTTTAACAAAAATAACTCTTTGCATTGGGGACAACAATTCGGCTAGTTTAGTAACTTGTTCTGAGTGAATTCGATAATAATTAGAGATACATTAGTCAAAACCTATTAATTTCATCGCTAGATAAGGTATGCCCAAGACTTGGAACATCAAGATAGATAACTATATTCAAGCCAACGCCAATTGCATCATCGCCACTGCTCATGTAGACTCATTCCCTATAGACCTGCCGCTAGAACCGAATATCCGGGAACCCAACCGCAAAAGCGCGACCTACAGACAAATCTTCGACTCACTGACCACCGAACCTGGAAAATTCTTCTCCCGCCACAGTGGAATCGTCCTGTCAGCTAATAAAGTTAAACCTGTCAAGAACAAAACTGAACTGGAGCTAGAAGTCTTAGAAGCTAGCGAGGGGGGTAGCGATGGCATTATCAATGGAGGTCACACAGTTTTAGCTTTTGAGCAAGCGAAAAATTACAAATATGACCTCAGCCTTGCCAGAGTAAAAGTTACGATTCACATCGGACTGACTGAAGAATCAGCCCTAGACATAGCCCTGGCAAGTAATACTACAACCCCAGTAGATTCTCGCTCCAAAGTCAACGCCAGAGGTGATTACAAATTCATCAAGCAGTATTTAGCGCAGTTAGAAAAGAAAGAAGAGAGAAAATTTAGAATAGCCTATTACCAAAACCAAAGCAGCGCTCCCAGAAATGCCCAGTGCAATGTGAACCATTTGCTGAAGTTGATAAACTGCCTAGATAGAAACAGATACAACCCCGACGGCAATAAACGAACCAAACACCCAACAGGTACAAGTATCCCCTCTCAAATCACAGACGCAGAAAGGGAAAGATTAACCGCCTTACTGCCTCTGCTATCTCAGGCTTTGTGGATAGAGCAAAGACTGTACGAAATAATCCAAGAACATATCAGCAACCCCAGAAGAAAGGGTGTGAACGATTTAGCATCAATAGATATACGTAAAACTACATTGTTGCCGGACAGCAAGTACTCTTTTGGGTTTGGTGCGCCAACTGACCTCGCACTACCGATAATCGCCTCATATCGGGTATTTCTAGACAAAGACTATAAATGGATTCTGCCGTTTAACGAATTCGCTGAAGATTTCCTCCAACACTTGTGGAATAACTATTTCCGTAAATACTTGGTGTCGGAGAAAACAGCAGGAAATACAGTGGGCACAAAAATAAGTCGCAATCAAGAGATTTGGGAAAGTCTTTATATCTCAGCGCAGAGTTATCTAAATCAGCACTTGATGAAAATGGTCAATTCCAGTAAGGAAGAAGAACCGAAGGTGACACAAGGTACAAAAGGACGGTTGCAAGCAGGTAAGAAATAGTAGTAAGCTGTGGTATATGTAATTTTCCAGAGCATTACAGAGTTAACAATTGTTGCAGACCCGAATGGCACGCTTGTAAAGGGAAAATCGTTGAGGCAGCTCTTGTGCAGAGGAGCAGGGGAGAAAAAAGAAATTTTAGGCAATTGTGTTCAGATATTTAGAAATTCCCCTCTGCACCCCTGCACCCCTGCCCTTGGAGCATCCTTACACTGCCTACTATTCAGCTTAACAAGTGTGCCATTCGTTGCAGAGCTAAAAAGTGCAAGTTATATGGGCGACAGCTTAGAGAATTCTTTGAGTTAACTTATCCAAGGCTTAGAATTATTTCGATGAAGCTCTACAGCAATATCAAACGACTCCCATTTAAGTTGGTCTGACACCACTTCTGGAAAATATTTTTTTGCATTTGGATTACATTTGATGTACGGGTCATTAATCAGCTTTAGTCTCTGCCAATAATATTGAATCAATTCAGATTTACAAAATTCAACTTCTTGCATACTTCTGTTGCTGAATTGCTTAAATGGCTGGGGGAAAAGGGTAATTAAACTAATTCGCAATGACGCTCTCTACGAGACGCTGCGCGTAGCTTGCTTCTCTGTAAGAGTACGCGGACTCGCTACCGCTACGCTAACGCAATTACGTGAAAGTGAAAGTGAAAGCGAGTCTTCGATAGCGCAGCGTTAGCGAGTACTCGAGCGTCGCGTCCGGGGATTTAGCTGAGGGTTCAATTCACTCTGCCTATATTGCTGGGGACTTAAACCCCCAAAGTTCGTTAAAACCCTGTTGCCATCTCTATTGGAGTGCCTTCTCAAATAGATCCCTGAAATCCATAAAAAGCCTTATTAATTTAAAATAATATGAACCATTATTAACCTCAACTTGCAGGATGAAAAAGTGTGGAAAATAAACTTGAATCAGGGCCAATAGGTGAATTTAAAACTAGCTCTAGTCAATGGAGCATTTTGGCTGTCGTTCGTTTCTTTCTTGCCTTTACTATAGTTTGTGGTCACATAAACCATTTCAAGTTTGCCTCTGGTACAGATGCTCTAACCAATATCTTATTTACGTTTGGCGATTTCGCTGGTCCTTCGGCTGTTCTGGGATTTTTTCTAATTTCAGGTTTCTCAATAGCAAGTTCTATTAGCCGAAATACGAAGGGTTTTTATCAGCGCAGAATTTTCCGAATCTATCCTCTTTACGCTATATCAATTATTGGATCAATAGTGCCGTTTTTATTATTAGGAAGAAGCATTATCGATGTTCCTAACGGACACTTTTTTCGCTCTGGAGTTTTGGAGATTATAAAAAACTTACTGTTTTTACAGAGTTTTGTGACTTTACCACTTAGTTCAAACAACGTAGTATGGAGTTTAAGTATTGAAGTGTTTTTTTATCTTTTAGCACCATTATTTAATAAAACTAGCAGTGATAAGCTGATTATTTTAATTGGATTTTCCTCCTTGGTCTTTGCTTTATATCCCATCTTAGAACGGATACTACATCCGCAATCACCTCTCCCTGACTTCCGTTTTTTAAAACACGGATTAGTTGTAGTTTTTACTTTGTGGACATGGCTTTTGGGTTTTTTATACTTTCGTTACAAAAGTTTTTTTTGGAGCAAAATCGCAGTAATTATTCTAGGATGCTCTCTGATTATTTTAAATCATTCGCATGACGGTCGGTTTGGTGTATTTGCATTTTTTATAACCAGTGTAAGTGTAGTTTATTCATCTGAAATTAAGCTTCCTCAAGCTTTGATTAAACTTTTTGATTATTTAGGGAATGTATCTTATCCTCTTTATTTATTTCACTTTCCAACATTAATTTTTAGCTATTCTGTTTTAGGTAGTAAAAATGCATTTGCCTTAGTTACTTCCAGCTTATTCGTTTCAATATTTTTCTACCACCTTGTTGATGTACCAATAAGATTGAAAAAAGCTGATGACAAAAAACTTCTTAATTGCTAAGTAAACGTCACCAGAAAAAAGGTGTGTAAATTAAGCAGCGATCGTCAGGTCAGTTTTAGTCGTATGGTTGGAGTCTTGAATTTGGCACCTTGCAATAACTGTTCTAGGTCGTCAAAAAACTGAAATTAAACAGTATTTAGTTTCGTTATAAGCTAGAACGGCAAAACTAACTGGAGAGGTGAGACTAAAGGCTTAATTACGTATTCGTCTTAGAAAATATCAAACGAGTTTACTATGCTTCCAACCTACCTCTAGCAAGTTTTACCGCTCTAGTTTATAACTGATTATCAAGGGATAAGCTGGGGCTTGGGCATCAGTTATTACCCATTCGGGTTGCATTGCTGTACTGCAACGGACTTCTTGAGACTGAAAGACAAAAACTGTTGAAGAAGAATTTAGTCCTCCTGCCTCCTGAAAGTTAAAGTCTGTTTGAAAAGTATATTTGGCATACTGAATGCAGTGAAGTGAAGCATCTCAATTCCAACGAAAAATCGTGATTATTCGCTTCACTTCGTTTTGTTCAGAATGATGAATTATAACTATCTTGAACTTTTGTTGTGGAATTTACGCGGATAGTAGGGCATGGTTAATGGTATGATAGTACAAACTAACTATCAAGAGTTTTGTAGTTATTTTGGACAGTAATATTTTCAACAAATTGCAGTTAAAAAGTGAGGAATGCGCTTTGACAAATTCTAATTCCCTACTTTCATGGGAAATGCTTTAAGTTCAAAACAGAGCGCCTAGTTATGGGATGATATATGTCAAAATCGCAAAAACTAGAAGAAATTTTATCTATTCTTGCCAAAATTAGAGAGCATCCGACAAGTGAAGAAGGGATGATAATTTTACGCAAAGGTCTTAAGAGTAAATATTCTATAGCTGTTGCTCAAGCAGCCAAGATAGTAGGTGAATCTACTATCACTAAGTTGGTTGCTGATCTTGTAGAAGCTTTTGCACGAATGATGATCAAACCCGCACAAGTAGACCAAAATTGTCTTGCCAAGAAAGAGATAGCACAAACACTGTATCACTTAGAATACAGCGATGAAGACCTTTTTTTGCAAGGGATTCGACACGTTCAAATGGAGCCAGTATGGGGAGGAGTTGAAGATACTGCTGCCCATCTGCGGGGTATATGTGCTTTAGGTCTGGTGAGAATGAACTACTCAGATGTAATGAACGAATTAGCCGATCTACTAGCTGACCCCAAACCAGAAGCAAGAGTTGCTGCTGTAAAGGCGATCGCCTACACAGGAAATCCCCAAGGTGTACCTTTACTTCGTTTAAAAACCCGCATAGGCGATCAAGCACCACAGGTGATTTCGGAGTGCTTCAGTGCTTTGTTGCAACTAGCTCCGACTGATTCAGTTGCAATAGTTGCTAGTTTTCTTTTTGACCCAAAGGAGCAAATCTGTGAGTTAGCAGCATTGACGTTGGGTGAATCACGATTAGAGGAAGCATTTGATCTTCTCAGAAATTGCTGGCAGCAAACAAGAAATGTAGAACTTCGTGGCACATTGTTACTAGCAATAGGGATGTTGCGACAAGATAAAGCAATAGATTACCTGATTTCAATAGTGGCTCAAGGAAAAGACATTGATGCAAAAGATGCGATTGCAGCGTTGGCTATTTATCGAGAAGACCGTGAACTGTGGCAGCGAGTTGATCGAGCTAGTGAACAAAGAGCCAATCAATAGGGACTTTAAAAGCATTGAGGATGTAGGGAACCATTAGCCTATCCTCTGATTGTCAAGTATTTTTCGGCTCCAGGGGACATCTCAATGGATGTAACCGGAGATATAGTAACGGAGGATTTAGGGAGAATATTTGCTTCTGTGAGTCATGGAAATATTGAACCACTAAAACAACTAATATCAAATCAGCAAATCAATGAATACGTCAGAAGTGCGAATACGTCAGAAGTGCAGCATTAGAAGCGTTACTAGTTTTAGTGGCTGAAGAAGTTATTTCTAGAGAAAATTGTTTCCAGCCAGAAAAATTAAAAAAACTGGAGAACAGGTTAATTAGCCCAGAAGGATTTACTTTATCGACACCAAAAAAATCCAAAAATCAAGCTAAAAACAAGAAAAAGATGCAAGTACAATCTCGCCGAAAAAATTGCTCCCCTCAAAAATAAGTATTCAAAGACCCCACCTTTGTTTAGTAAGGGTCTTAGGAAAAACGCTGCTCAAAGATAAGTATTGAGTTAATAGATTGAATGCCGATAAAATACGAGAATAGAAAAGGACAGACGTATTATCTCTATTAAGGCATAACGAAAACTGGTAAGCCTAAGTATAAGAATTGATTTCAGAAAATAGCTCGCTATTTTTGGCATTTGTTAGTTTTGCAAGATATCTACTAAGCAATAAAAAACGACCCCGCAACGCTGAGTAGAAAATAAACGCTTGGTAAGAATGAGACTTGTCCGATTAATAGCGAATGCAAATATAGACCGCCCATTGATTTTTATGCAAGCAAATCGCAGTTGTGTTATTATCCAGATGAATCTCGGTTCTAGTGAGGAACAGCCGCTAGAGGAAAGGGGGAAAGTCCGGTGTAAATCCGGCGCTGTCCCGCAGCTGTAAACAAGGCTTGCCTTGTGAGTCAGAATGCCCGCCGAAGTTGACTTGTAAATTTTGTACATCTGCGAGGCACAGATAAGTATTTTTATGAAGGTTTATACAACTAATCAGCTTTACGTTCTCATAGTGCCACATATCAAGACGCTACAGATTACGACTTTCTATGAGAGGGCAAGCGGTTAATTCCCATTATAAATTGTGTCTTGAAATGCAGCGATCGCGGTTGCTACTCCAGATGAGAGTAGCGTTTGCAAATAGTCACAGGAACAATGAAATGCTGTACTAACTAACAGGCGAAAGTTTTTAAAAAAGAGGTCGTCAATGGCGTATATGACGTACATAGTCCTGTTTCATCACTGAGCAAATACTTTCCCAATCACGCATAGGAATTGCTAAGTTACTAAATTAATACTTCAGTTAATTATCATGCCGAAATTCTATCTTCACCGAACTGGGAAGATTTCTACTGCTATTCATCCCTTTGTTAAACAAACGGCTCTTCCTCAAAGTAAACACAAGCCCAGTCTACTGCAAGGTAAAATTATTCAATTGGATTTTAACTAAGTTTAGGGGGTTTAATTCCCCTAGTTCTAGAGGCAGAACAAATTAAAGCCTAGCTAAATCCCCGGACGCTCGCAGACTCGCTAACGCTGCGCTAACACAAAACGTAATTATGAATTATGAATTATCGAATTAAGGGATTTGTACCACTTCCAAACAAAGCTATCCGTCTGGTATTACAGGGTGTTGGTAATCGATTTGACTACTTTTATGACTATCCTTGGCAACCCCAGGAACCTCGTCAAACGCGATTAGTATTGATTGGACGAGAGCTTGAGCAGGTTCGCATTGAATCATTGGTGTTGGGGGAGGAAGTCAATGCGACCATCCAATAGTATTTGGCAAGGAAATTTTGGCTACTGGCAAAATAGTTTTATTCATAATAATCTGCTGGTAATCGGTTACACAGGATGGAAGGGATTTCAGTCATTTGGGCGGGGAATTGTTATTTGTGATGTGGATACTAAAGTTACTCAGTCAACAATTACAAACTTTGATACAGTTCCCTTTATTCTCCAATTTCTTCCCTGCGATCTGATTGGGTTTTACTTGCGATCACAATCACTTAACTCATCTATAATCTCATCCATTTTCCCAGCAGTCGCAACATACAATCCCCATGAAGATATTCTTCTGGTGCTAAAAGTTGAACCTCAGATTGAGGTTACTTTTTTACACCAATTAAAAATTACTCCACTCGATTGCTACGAACAAGTTTGCAAGCGTTGGTCAGAATTTCAACCAAGCTTAATGCCCTAATACTTACTTTATTCCTCAATGCTCAAACCACAATTAAGCAAGATTCCGAAACCTACTTGCTATCAAAATGCGGCGATAGATTATATGGGACTCACAAATTCCGACTATCTCCGTTTGTAGGAGGTGCGCTATCCTACATTAGGCGGCGCTGTCAAGTCAATCCTACCAGTTATTTCAACTTACACCACAAAGAACTTCAGCCGCTAGGAGAAAGTTTTATTTAATGGAAACCGCAGTGAAAAAGTCGGATTTTGTCCTGAGTCCTTACATGAACAGCAGGGACTTGCGGGCAACTTATCAAATTCTGAATACGGTTGTGCCTTATGTAGTTTTATGGTTTTTAGCACACAAAGCAGCTGCTATTTGTTTTTGGTTGCTTGCGCCTACTATGGTTTTGATGACGCTGTTTTCAGCGCGTTGTTTTTCTTTAATGCATGATTGCGGACACTATTCACTCTTTCGTTCAAAAAGGGTTAATCAAATTATCGGTTTTATTCTGGGGGTGATCAACGCGATCCCTCAATATCCGTGGTCAAGAGGACATGCCTATCACCACAAAAGCAACGGTGATTGGCAACGCTATCGCGGTCCTAGTGCATTACTCTCTACTGAGGAGTTTGCTCGCCTCAGTCCATCTGCCCAAAGGCGTTATGAATTACTGAGGCACCCATTTATGATCTTTCCGGGAGGTTTTTTCTATATCGCGATTAAGCCAAGACTCGCCCTGATTGCCGGAATATATGATTTTATAAATCATCTAGTGACTTGCTTGCAGCAAGATCCTTTTATGGATTTACCTCAAATCATCTCCTCTCACAAGTCTAGAAATTGGTACACTGCGACTGAATTTTGGCATCTGTTGTTCAATAACATTTGTGTAGTCGGCATCTGGATTTTTCTGGGGTATTTACTTGGATTTGGTTTTTTCGTGAGTGTTTACTCAATCACGCTAACTTGTGCTGCGGCAATCCTCATCTGCGTCTTCTTTGTTCAGCACAACTTTGATGGCTCTTACGCCCACAAAACTGAAGGGTGGGACTATCTTGAAGGAGCAATTGAGGGCAGCAGTTATCTGGAGTTACCCACCGTTTTAAAGTGGTTTTCCGCCGATATCGGCTACCATAACATTCATCATCTTTGCGACAGAATCCCCAATTACAACCTCCAAGCTTGCCACAATCAAAATATTCACCTGCTTAGAAGTGTAAAAACGCTGCGAATGGTAGATATTCCTGATTGCTTCAAATACATTCTGTGGGATTGTCCCTCTAATCGCCTCACGTCGATAGCATCGTTTCGTCAAGCGGCACAATCTATCGACCTAGAGAGAGTCAACGAAGCGTAAAGCTTCTATGCTTCCTGGGGTAGTTCCTTTAGGTGAGTGAGGAAATACTACAAATAAAATCTCAAATTAATGCATTGATGGCTCGCTACAGCTTCCTCAAGCCAGGGATGTTTTTTGTGGATTTAGAAACGGGTAACTATTTTGATATTAGTGGCGACAAAGTATTTCCCGACCTAGTAGTTCGCCAACCCAAAATTGCTGGGTGGAGGTCGGCAGAGGAGCAAGGGAGCAGGGGAGCAGAGGAGAGATTTGTACAAGTTCTTTCCCCCTTGCCCCTCCGCACCTCTGCCTCTCTGCTTGCCACCACGCAAAGTTACCTTGGCAGACTACTAGCGCAGACTACCTGCGGCAACTGCTCGATAGTGACTACTTCATTGCGATCGCCGCATTGAAAGAAGGTGAGGTCGTTGGCGGTCTTACTGCCTACGAGCGTAAAAAATTCGAGTAGGAGCGCAGTGAGATTTACATCTACGATCTAGCTGTTGCCTCTGCACACCGACGGCAGGGGATCGCAACGGCATTAATTCAGAAGCTTCAGGAAGTAGCAGCAGCTTATGGAGCTTATGTCATTTTCGTCCAGGCGGATATTGGTGACGAGCCAGCCATTAAACTTTATACAAAGCTGGGCGATCGCGAAGACGTATTGCATTTCGACATAGCAGTTAATAGCGGCAATGACAATGCCTAATGCTTATCTGAGTAGTGGCTTTTCGAGAAAGGCATACTAGAGAGCGGGTCAATTTTTTACAATCTTAAGTATCAGATGAGTCCTAGATCAGGAGCAATCTTATGGATGATAATCTGGGCAATTCTCGCTATCCCATCCATGCGCGTGAATTCCACAGACTAACATATTCCCTTCATACTCAACTCCATGATAGTTAGCGCAACCAATACAAGCTATTGGTCGGTTAACTTGGTCATCAAAATCAAAATCATCATCCTCCGATTCATCAACTCGAACTAAGGATGCATTACAGTTGGGACAGGTTTGAATATCTTGCCCTTTACCTTCAACTAGACAAGTGAGCGATTGCCACGAAGTAATGGGCTGACCACTGTTGCTGATATAACTAGTGAGTGAAGAAAAATAGGGGTAACTGCATTGGCATACGACCAACTCGGCATTGGTATGCGTCGAGTAGTGAGCTTCTAGATATTCTTGGGCAATTTTCCAATTCTGCTGCTTAGAAATACTTTTTGGCTCCCCTTTATAGTTTACCTCCCACAGTTTATCATCGTGGAAAATCCTAAGAGAAAATGATGTATAGTCATGAGCTAGATTTTCTAGTTCGCAATGACTTTTGGCATTTTTGTAATCAAAACTGCGATGCTCAACTATTAACTTATACTCACGGGGATAGGTCTGGATTACCATATACTCTCCTTCATAAAAGGGATTGTATTTGGTAGCGATTCGAGGGTTAAAAAATAAGAAATCCTGTTCAGTATCCATATAAATAAATTGGTAAGAATTCAGTACCCAGGAGTCAGAAGCCAGAATATATAAGGAGTTTATTAAAACTAGGATATTTATTTATCAAGTCTTTATTTTATTCTTTAAATATTCTGAATTCTGAATTATTACTCCTGAATTCTTACATAAATTGTAATTTTTCATTTGTCAAACATAGCTGACAGGGCAAACGCTGATGTGTTTTGAAGATTTACTTTTTCCCAACGCTAGCCTCCGTGCCTCACTATAAGCAACAAATACAATACTTAAAACTTGTGCTTGAATTAACTACGAATGCAGACGGACGACCACCAGTTAGCAATAGCATTACTAAAAACCCAATGCCGACTTGAGTTATTTGTTTAACTAATGAACTGAAGCGATTTCTGATATCAAAAATTTTCATTCATCCTCCTAACCCTGGAAAAAACTTACTCCAAACACTTTGCTTCTTTGACGCTGATTCTTCTAAGCCTAAAACATTCTCTAGCCCTTGCTGATTACTCTGAATCTCATGCATATTAAGAGAATGAATCGTCTGAGCTAACTCTGGATTGTCTTCTAACAGTTCGGCTTCAAGCTCTAACTCCTGCTGTAACAGTTGAGCATTTCGACGCAAGAACATCTGCTGATTATGTCGCTGTCTGATCAGGGATTCAGTTAGGTGTAATTGTTCTTCACAACTCAAATTGTCGTATTCGTTATACATTTTATTCAACTCCAATTAATCCCAAGTATTCTGCCGATAATTCCATCAAGTATCTCAAGGCTAAACAATCGCCGTAGTTTGTGTATATTTGAGCAATAGTCATGAAAACTTCTAGCAGATTATCAGGCGTTACTTCAGTGAAACGAGAAGCCAAATTAAATGCTGAGTTTTCAGCTTGTGGCTCTAGCGGCGTTGTATCAGCCCACACTATTAATCCTCGGTTATCTAATTCTGCCAAGCTTATAGAATTAACCGCATCCACAACGTAATCAGGCGCATACTTTATTAATAGCTTAATCACCAAATAACACCTCCATAAAGTAATTGATATCCCAGCCTCAATCTTGTAATAAATTCGTCAGTATTACGATTGCTCCAAACAGGATTACTACGGCTTTTTATCCAGTTAATTGGACTATGACAAATCTCATTATGACAACGGTAGCACGTAGGAAATGTAGATTGACCAATGATGTCATTCCCATAGTAAGCGTGATGGATTTCTTCACTTTTGTTAGTCAGACAGACTACACAATAATTGTGAGTTTTTCGATGAGCGATCGCTACTTGTTTTCTGTACTCTTTGGGATTACCATATCGAGCATTCCAGTTTAATTGTCTGGGTAGCCGAGATTTTCTAATAGTAATGTTACCCCCTTTTCGTTTAACTCTTGCCCCGTTAATTCGTGCCACTTCTGTTTGATTTCCTGAAAATGTGGTCTTCTCCCTAATTCTTTTGCCCATTCTCGAATTTCTTCATACCAGTCAACCTGCTGCTGTGAGGATTGCTGATTATTTTTAGAACTATTAACAGTGTCAGCATTCGGTTTGGAATCCTGTTTTTGTTCCAGACCTTTGATATCAAATTCCGGGATTAGAGCAACGAAGGGATTAGACCGAGTGGGAATTACTAAGGCATATCGAACTCCGGCTTTGTCTAACATTTCACAAGCCTGCCGCAAGATTTCAAGAATCTCCTTTTTAACGTTTACAAAGTCTTGGGGATGGTCAAGTATATAACTCGATGTTTGCCCCATCGCAATAAAGCAAACATTTTTCAAGGACGGGCGACTAAATCCAGTTTCTCCAGAGAGTGGAGACTGCCCCATAAATAAACCATGACCTTTTAACCCAGCAGTGAATTTGATGATATAGTTCCAAAAACCCTGCAAATCTTTGGCAGTATCAGCATCAACCATTCCTGGAAGTCCCTTGCCTCCACCATAAACACTATCAACTTCATCTTGAGCAAGAAATAATTCAGGAACGCCCTGACATTCACCACCAACAATTGATACTCTTGCTTTCTGCTTGTCAATTTGGTCTGTGGCGAAGGTAATCCAGTTTTTTAATTCTTTCATGCCGTCAAACTTACGGCTAAACTTGCACAGCCATCTCGTGACATCATCCTTTGGATCACTACCAATGACAATTGCCGGACTTTGAGATTTTGCAGCAATTTTATTAATAATCACTCCAGCCAGCGTAGACTTCCCAGATTGTGTGCCACCAGAAAGGTAAAAATGGTGATTGCTGCGAAGAGTCATATTTTGATTAGATGCAGCATCACATAGTTCATCAATCCAAGCACCATCAATTCTGATGTACTCAGGATAATTAGCTGCGATCGCTTGGAGAACTTTCATCGCACCCGGATTAATCACCGACTGCACCGACTCTTCATCAATGTCAGCAATATCGGGATTGGGAATACCAGTCGGTGAAGATTGTTGCTGTGCTGGTGGTTCTGGGAGTGTAACCAACCCTTGCAACTGATATTCAGCTATCCACCGGGGGCGCTCTTGCATTGGTAGCCGATTCACGTAATCAGCAACTCGGCGTTTAGCTGCGATCGCAGTGGTGACATAATCATAAACAGCCTCACCTTGTAAATGCTGTTTAAGTGCTTTGAGGTCAGCTTCTAGCAAAGACTGGTAAACTTTTTCCTTACTTTCGCTGATTTGGGCGGATACCCCAAATAAGCCAGCACTCACTGTTCCAGCACCAAGTAGCATCCCGGTTGTTATTCTGTCAGTATTTAAGAAAAAAGGAGCAGACAGACATAACACTGCACTTGCTCCTAAAGAACATAAAATACTCCGTTCGGCATGAATGACGCTACTGGCAGTTAGACGTTGTAATTCAAATCCCATTACCTCACCCCCAACGCAACACCGGCTGCAACTAGAGTCAAAAACACAAACAGAAATATGACTCCAGGCATTAATCCAATAATGAAAGTTTTGCGGTTAAAGCCGAATCCTTTAATGACTAAACCGCCAAAGTTGAATAACCCCAGAACTATGCAGCAGATGGAGATTATGCCAATAAACCAAAGAATGTATCGACTAACGGGGCTGGCAACGGATAAATAACCCATAAACATAGAAAAGCCAACCCCAGACACTGCATATCCTATATGAGAAAGCTTGATATTTTGCATAATCTAGAATCTGAATGAGTCACCCACTTCATCAAATGCTTTCTCATATCCCCCCAACTGGCGTTGCTGTTCCTGAGAACCAAAGGCATGACGGATCACCGCTTCCCCATGTAACGCCCTGGTTCGCTGCAAATCTTCCTCAACCTTCATGGCTTCTTGGGAATATGCCAATTGGTTTTTATACATCTCTGCCAAGGATTGCAACTGCTTGAGCCTGTGCCGGGAAAATTTAGTGTGCAACCACTTCTGTGCTTTTAGAGTGCCAGCCACTTCTGCTTCATCAAGAACCTGCTTTGCTGTAGTGTAAGCTGGCAATGTGTAGCGATCGCGGATTGATGAAGGTAAATTACCCTCAATTTGGGTCGCATCCCCAACTCTTAAATCCGTTGATACTACTCCATCACCTTTACTGCCGAATAAACCAGGAAGCCATTTACCTAACATTGCTTTCTCCTCTCTAACTACTAATTAAAGAATTCAGAAGCCAGAAGTCAGGAGCCAGAATAAAGAATTGTAGTACTAAATGAATAGGCTATAAAACATTGAAGAAGAATTCAGAAGTCAGAATTCAGGAGTCAGAATGAATGAGTGGGGGATTCAGACCCACCACTTGATTCTTGCACCACTAAATCTCCGATTTAGTGGTGGAGCAAAAACGCCGTTTATCCATCCGCCACTCGCTTAACCTTCTTCTGAATTCTGGCTCCTGACTCCTGAATTCTGTTCGTTAAATTCTACCTATTCAGTTCTCCTGAATTCTGACTCCTGACTACTGACTCCTGTGTATAAGTCTGCTGAACTTGTTGAACTTGTGAGCCGATATATCGGGTTATGCCATATATGCCCATGAATGAAAACATCAGAATGGTAAAAGCTGCGATCGCAGTTTGAGCCATCATTCCCCGTTGCATCAATTCCTCAATCTGTCTATTGGAATGCGATCGCGCCTTTGACTCATCAATAATTTGCTGGACGACTAGGAATTCTTCTGTTGTCAGGTTTTCTAGTGTCAGCCCGGACAGACTCAACTCCCCGTCCTTCTTCAGGTGAATATTTAATTGTTTGTGACGAGTCTGCTCTTGTTGCTCCATATATTGCCACGCCCAAAACGAGGGTTAATAGCAGCAGATTCAGTACTGCTGCTAATCCAATCCATTTATTCGGTCGCATTTGTTGGGCTAATGCCGAAAATACCCGCAACGAGTTCGTCACCGATTGCACGAAAGGAATCTACATCAGCTTCTTCCTCCATCGCCTTAGAGACAAACTTACTCACCACGTCCTTGGGGGCATTGCGGATCGTTGATAACAACTGGTCGGCTTTATCAGTTGTATAAGCATCAATCCCGATGTTGAGAACATCTTCTAAGGATTGAATTTCAAGGTTTGAAACCTGAGAAGCATGAGCGATCGCTCCTTGCAATGGAGGAATGGATTTACGGCGGGGTGAGTTTTTACCTAACTTACCGTTGCCATTTTTGGACTTGTTATTGGTAGCAAGTTTCCCGCTTGCAAGTCTAAGCTCAAGAATCTGAGTAGCAATCGCTTGGGCTTGTTGATCGGTCAATTGGTCGATGTCAACGTCAACTTGGGCGCAGAGGTTAGCGATTTCAGACTCAGTGGCTTCTATATTGTAGGGTTGAAGGAATTGTTGAACTTTTTCCATAAAATGCTTCCATTTATGTAAGTAATGGTGTTATTTTAGCATCCATTTATTTGGTATAGCATTAAAATTAGGAAATAGGACGCTAAAAAGTATAATTATGGAATCTAATTGGCATCATAAATATGGCAGATAAACGCGACCGAAGATTTTCCGTTAACCTTCCCTTAGTTAAAGAGATACGCCTGATTCTATGGGGACATACCAGAGGAGTAAGCAAAACTCGTATGGCAGAAGCAATTTTGATTGATCGAGTTTCCAGCGATGGAAATTGGCGAGAAGTTTGTCAGGACTTGAAACAAGAAGCGGCTATCAATAACTCTACAGTTAGTGAATTAGTTGCAGACATACTCAAAAACAACGGATTGAAAGACGTGTTCGATATCGAAACGGTTAACTGGGAAACATTTTTAGTAGACGAATCAGCAATACCTACGGAGGAATAATACAAATGGCTATGGAAAAATACCCTTTAGACTGGCTAAAAGCATCTTGTGAGCAAGTCTATTGCCATCCCATAGCAGAACGTACTTGGCGCAAATGGTTAAGATTGTGCCAAGTGCCACAGTACGCTAGGGAAGTGGTAAAGGAACAAGCTATGTGGCTATTGACTTTGGCTTACATGAAAAAGTTAGAGCCAAATAAAAAATTTACCCTGTTTCAAATTAAGTTTAAACTCTCAGGAAATCCATTTGCCGAATTGCATCTAGCTGAAGCAATTTATAACGCTTGTTACACCAATGCAGTTGGAAAGGACTTACCAGAAATCATTCTTAGAGTCACAGGTAAGCAGGTGACGGTGCGAACACTTTACCGTTGGGCACGGAAGCAGCAAGTTACTTTCAAAGCTTCTAAACGTTTAAGTCGCCCAGAAGTTGAGCAATGGATAAGATGGGCTGCGGCTTAATAAAGGGAAAGGGGGAAAGGGGTAAAGGGGAATGGGTAAAGGGGAATGGGGAAAGGAGAATTTAAGGTTTTCTCCCTTGCCCCTTCACCTTTTTCCTCTTAATTGGGGGGGGGCAGAATTTGCCCCTCTTTTTTATTTTCTTTAGACTTCTTGCAGGGAAAAGGGTAAAAGAAAATTCTATCCTTTCCCCTTTAACCCTTTCCCTTTCCCTTTACCCGACTTCTTTTCGGATGTCGCAAATCAAGTGTGCCGTGACATTTTAAAATGCCCAAAACCCCTATTCTCTCGTTGTGACATCGGGCCGCTTTTTCTGAAACCCTTATATTTCTAGTGTCACAGCCACCATTTTCTAAAGCTCCCTCCCTGCAATCATTAGAGCGATTTTTATCCCTTTTTTGGCCGCTTTCCGTGCCGCTTTCCTTTTTCAACTTCATTTTTGGGTGGTTAAAAATGCCTCAAATCCTATTGGGGTAAAGAGTAGAGATGTCACAACTCAAAGCGGCACACTTGGTCAATTTTTGAGAAAAACGGGCTTTTGGGGCTTTTTTTATTAAAGGCCGATTTTTCACACCGCCTCTAAATACTGTGTCAGGTTCTCAATTTTGCGCCGGCAAAAGTCAATCTCGCCTTCTATCTCCAAACGCAACTCTTTTTCAGGTGGTAATTGAACTCCAGATTCCGAAATATATTCGACCTGTTCATCTTCGGTGCTAACTAATATTGCATATCGCCATGAACCGTCTCGTTCAGGAACCACCAAGTTTTCAAATAGACAATACTGAACCCCTACAATCATCCCCTGCTTGGTTCTTTGCCCTAACGAGTATTTTGGTGATGTCCAGTGATTGGGGATGGTGACAACTTTTGAAGTTTCCATACAATTGCTCCTATCTTTGTTTTGATTGTGTTTGTACTACTCGCTGCTGCCTTTTCTCTACCAAAATCTGACCGATAGCTCCTCCAGTACCCAGCCCTAACATGGCTGTAGTAATCGTATACATTGTATTTCTGCCAAAAATTTGCACTCCTAAATACCCGATAGATATGGCCGCTAATGTGCCTGTGAGACTTATAGCAATTAGCTGTGCTTGATTCCATTTCATAACTAGAATTCCTTTGCTTGATAGAGATTATGAATCCTTCTTTCGCTTCATCAACACCGAACGCAAGTACTGTCGGCAAGCTGCTTCTCCCCGATATATGAGAATCCGCAGCGCCTGTACTTCCTGCATTGGAGAAACACAGATTTCAGCGATGGCTGGAATTAAATTCTGTTGCTGATGCACGTAATCTTGAAGCTGCTGCTCTAACAGAGCAATTTTGGAGTTTAGCTGTTGTATCTGCCGTAATGCTTGAGTCAGGGACGATTCTTTATTTTGAGAGCGATTCTCTAGAGTTAACGTCATTTTCTTACCCTTCTAAATTTAGATTCTTTCTGTTTACTTTTCAGTGGCTTGTTCTACGTCATCAATTGCGTTCACTATTTCTGCCAAAACGTTGAACGCATCATTTAGTACCACATGATTTGATGTAGAAAAATACTCCGATGACTGAAGTCTACGATAATCCTTACTACTCCCCACAAGCCGCAACGTATATTGACAGCCTTGCAAGATGGTTCGGATTTCTTGTGTAGTTAATTTAATTTCCATCGTTGTTCCTTCTAAAACTTGTCCTGACGAATACTGAAACTCGCTCCAATCAAAGCACTGCCCAAGAAGCCTGAAAAACTAACTAACATCATCCCCAAGCAAGTCTTTTTCTGATGCTGCCAATGTTGAGAACTTGTGGCAATCTCCATTCCCCAGCACCCCATGGCCCCTACTCCAGAGAATCCAGTTAAGAGCAGAGAGACAATTGCAGTTGTTTCTATGGTGCGGTCGAAAAAAATCCTGGGGTTAAATCTTTTTCGAGTCCGACGAAGAACTAATTTATTACGAGTGTTTGAAGGCAAAGATGATTGATAAGTCGCTTTCTGTGTTTTCATTTAGCATCCTCCAATTCAACAAAAAATCCCGCACCAGTATTATTAATCTTTACCAACTTTTGATTGACCAATGTTTGAATCACTCCCAGGCTAAATTTGATACTGCACAATCGTGCGCTACCTCCACAGCGCCGGAGGTATTGTAAGCATTGGTGTGACTGGTCAGTAGTGGCGGGGTAAGTGGATTTTTTCGGCATAATCCTGGCTATGACTTTATGATTTGTAAATGATGTGGATTGAAAAAGATTCCTTGACCAGTTGGCATATCTGAGAAATGAACGCAAACCATGCCGTGTCCTGAATACTGGATGACTGTACCTGTTTGCCCTAACCTTGGGTCTTTTTCTGTCAGTGCTTTAATGACTTTGACAACTGAATTAATTGGTGGAAGATTGGACATTTGAATCTTTTGTTAGTTAGCCTGTTATCGATTAGTAATTTGAGTTTTCGCCAATACCGTATTGCCATTTTAGAAAGCTTACAGGAGTACAGATTTCTGACCAGTCACAAGCTCCAATAGGAGTATCCCAAGATGAGCTTACTTCGCTGTCAAAATACCCCAGTCCCCAATGCCAATCGTTGTATTCTGGCTCCGACTCCCATCCGAACCAAAGAGCAACATTCACTTTAATCAGATACAAAAGCTTAATCATCCATCCGCCACTGTAATCAAAAATGAAATCATCTAACTCTCCTAAAAAACGTTCATTTGTTAATGCAATTAAATCCATTCTTTCCCAAAGGTTCATCGGATTATTACCTTCTTATTGTGTTGATAACTAAAAATTAATTGCTGTGATTAACTAAGATAATGATAAAATCTCTTCATATTTGAAAAAAGGTGTTCATGTTTGATAACACTTGCAAATTTATCGCTGAAATGTATTCTCCCGATTTCGCCACTTGGCTATTAGGAGAACCGATTACTTTAACCAAATTAAGTCCTACAGAATTGTCTTTAGAACCGATTCGTGTTGATGCCTTAATATTGTTGCAATCAGACGAAGTTGTTCTCCATATTGAATTTCAGACCAAACCTGATGACGATATGCCGTTTCGGATGGCTGATTATCGTTTAAGGGTGTATCGCCGTTTTCCTAATAAACGAATGCACCAAGTGGTAATTTACTTAGCCAAAACTGAATCAGAAAAGGTGTATCAAACCACTTTTACCACTGAAAGTTTACGACACGAGTTTTCAGTGATTCGTTTGTGGGAACAGCCTCCAGAGATATTTTTGTCCACACCAGGATTACTCCCGTTTGCGGTATTGAGTTCTACTGAGAACAAAGTTGCTACACTGCAACAGTCATCTGCGGCTATTGACCAAATTCCTGACCGACGCACACAAAGTAATATTGCTGCCGCATCTGCGATTCTTGCTGGGTTAGTATTAGAACAAGAAGTAATTGGGCGTTTATTCAGGAAGGACATTATGCGTGAGTCAGTCATTTATCAATCGATTTTATCCGAAGGTAAAGAAGAAGGAATTGAACTCGGTGTTCACCGCGTTGCAGTTAACCTTCTAAAAGAGAAGATGCCTATCGAAATGGTGTCAAAAGTTACTGGGTTAACAATCGAACAAGTACAAAGCTTGCTCATAACAGACGTTGAGCAGTCGGAATAAGCAATACCATTCCATTCATAATTAGTTTCCCAAAGATATACCATGCAGGAGTCAGTGGTTTATCAATCAATCAAGACCGAAGGTAGCGATGAAAAAGCCCGTAAAATTGCTATCAATTTATTAGCTGAGGGCATCAGCGTTGATGTTATAGCTCGGTCTACTGGCTTATCAATAGAAGTGGTGCAACAATTACAGCAGCGAGAATCCGATAACCAAGAGTAAATTTGCTACTATCACTGTACTGAATCGGCTCATTGAGGGCTATATTTAAAGTCCCCATTTTTTACCTTACTTAGTGACGGTGCTGGGTTGTTGGCAATAATGCCTCGTTGTTTGATGAGCATAATTACTCTTTATGCAGAACCAGCGTTTCTAAGAGAACGTCAAGATTGTTGCCGAATGTATTCTTCTTGAAGTATGATTTCTCTTCTCAATTAAGTTCAGGCAATTCTGCAAGCGCTCCTTCCATCCATGCGCTAATTGCTGTTGTTTCATCTACTCCTCGTGCTACAGCGTCAACTACGTGCTTTTGATAAGAGTTAACAGTATGATTAGGATGTCCAAACTTATTACCAGCCCAAGCTAAACACATAGTCTTCACTAATTCATCAATCTGAACAGAATCAAGCTCACTTGGACTCGTAACATTTCGAGAATGCAGCCATTCTTTCACCAAATCGAGTGGATAATTTAGAAGTGTGCGAACTTCTTTGACTCGCAAATCTTTTGGACTAATTGATGGTGCAGTTACAGCTTGTTTTGGTGGCTGGACTCTATACTGTTGATTGTCTTTGCGGGGTCTAATGTTATTCTGTGGTTGTTCAGGCTTTTGAGGAGTAGTTGCGCCTTCAGCATCATTATCTTCATCTGCCGTCACCGATAAAATTGCACAAACTGCATATCGTCGTGCATAAGTTAATGCTGCACCAAACTTTTGAGAATCACTAATTTCAGGTAGAGGATAAGTGCTGGTGATATTTTCCCCAGATTCATGGAAAATATGAGTCCGTAGTACGGTTTTACCTTCACAGATTTCAGTGGTTTGAATTATTGCTAATCCATATTTACCAAGTGCAGGAGTGACAGCATCCAATACAGCATCTAGTGTTGCATATCTGCGCTTGTAGTGAGGATTAGTACCGTCTTTTTGAATCGGATTAAACTCTGCCTTTGCTTTGATTAAAGCTTTGATTAGTTCTTGCATTAGTCAATTCCAAACTCTTACCAATCGCTTTCGTTGATATCACCAGAGACTTTTTTGCTAGATTTAGCCTTATTTATCTGAAACTCTGAGGCTTTTAGCACAGGCATTGCCGCAAGTTTGACCGAAGTTTTAGCTTGCAGATAAAGGAATTGGGTTATTCCATCTGCGTCTTCCCCATCCTCGACTTGCGCCCATAGAGAACAACCTAAATCGAGTGATTCAAAATTGCCGAGGTTGAATTTTCTAGAGTAGCTAACAGATACAGTTGTGAATTTCATTTGGTTTAGGTTTTGGAAATATGGGTTGTCAATTTTCGCCAGTAGTATCAACCATTTCAATGCTGAGTCTTGTACATAAATCGCTAGCTTTTACACCAATAATTCCTGGCTCTATTTCAGTAGATAATTTTTCGATGATTGAATGAAATGCAGGGTCTTTATCATTGATTTCTATCTCAATTAAACCTGCATTATTCGATATAACAGTTGCCCAAATTGGCAAACTTTGAGGAATACTGCTTGCATAGAGTTTCATTATTTTGATTCCTGATTAAACTTGATTTCAACGACTTCTTCGACACACCCCATTGCCTCGCCCAAGTAATGCAATATATCGCCTACGTGAGTTGCGGCTTCTGGGTCAATCTTTTTATCAGCAATTAGCAAAAGCCAGTTTTCATCTTGAGCGATCGCCTGAATTTTCAAGTAGCACGAGTTAAACTCTTTCAGTATTTCTATGGGTGTCATTGCTATGTTCGATGAATTGTGTTGTTGCATTCCGATAAACTGATAATTTAGTTTTGCTCCTCGCCATACAGGTGGGTCTACCAAACAATTTGCAATTCGCAATTCGCAATTACGGACAAAATTGTGAATTGATTCTTTTAGGGTTACAAGCCCCTCAATATTCAAAGCAAGCGCCTTCAGGGGTGAGTTAATAATTGCGAATTGCGAATTGGTAATTGCGAATTGAGATAGTTGCCCACCCCTTTCCTTACGCTGCAACCAAATCTCTAGTTTCTGGAACGTATCTTTTCAGACGCTCCCACTCCTCAGTTGTCAGCGCATCGAATTCTTTATCCAATAACTCTTCTTCCGTGGGCGGTTGTTCTGTAGCCGTTGTAAAGTAGCCTGTCATCGTCATAAAGTCATCCAGCCCGACTGCTGCATCCACCGATTCGGCGTATCGAATTTTATCTACAGCATTCGACCAGTGGGTAATATGTTGAAATATCACCCCAATCATCGAATGAGCTTTGTACACTCGATAGGTTCTGGGGCAAGCTCCATCTACGTAAACCAGCTTGTATCCAGTGATTTGCGTGACCTCTGCATTGGGGTCGGTTGGAGGTAGGAGTATTTTGTCAAGAGATTCTTCAAACTCCGTCTGTTGAAGAGAAAATGGGCTAATCATATTTCATGTGCCATGATGATTTCGATTGTCTAAATTTCGTTGTCGAGGCGATTGCTTTTCTCTTGGACTGCAACCGCCTTTCTCACTTTCAGTACCAGGAATTTCTTACACCTCTGCATTCGCATCTGTCGGAGGTAGGAGAATTCTCTCGTGACAGCCACCTACTTGAAGTAAGAGGTTATTTGCTGCACTTTATGTCATGATTATTATTTCTAAAGCAGCGATTGAGCTTTGGAGGCGATTGCTTTTGTCTTGGGAAGCAATCGCCCTTTCTACCTTCAGCAACTTACGCCGCTACTGCCGTTCGGACTCCCAGCAGTGCAATCACATCTTTGGCACTGCCAGCAACCCGATTTACCCCGTACTGTCTTGGTCGAGCGTACCAGCTCTGGTGATTGCACCCGACGAAGCCGACAAAACGCCCGTCTTGGTAGAGTTTGGTGCTGAATCCTAACCAATCGATCTCTCCGTGATACAGACCAAAAACAGTGCAGGCTTTTTCTAATTCATCGCTCAATCGCTCGTTGCGCTCTAGTGGTGTCTCTGGTAGAGTCGCTTTAACCTCTGCAACTCTTGTAGCGAACCAGTTTCTATCAAAGGGTAGCCGTCCACCATCAAAGAATTGCACCCAGACTGTGATTCCGCCTTCTATCCAGATTGTGCGAACTGATTCGGGTTCAACTTCGATAATCTCGCCAATGATGCGGCGATCTCTGCTGGTGAGAGGATCTTTGGTTGGGGCTATGGCTTCAGCTTGGGATTCGAGGTGGGTGTATAGTTCTGCTTGGGCTGTGGCTTGCTCGTCACGAGAATAACTAGGAATTGCTTGCTGTGTATGTGTTGTATAAGGCATAATATTGATCTCCATTCAGTTGGATAAAAAGCGATCGCTCGGTTTACCAGACAGTAGCGGTCGCTTTTGTTATGTGTGCAAACAACGTTGTGGTTTGGCACAACGCTCTCAAATAGATTTGGCGTAGCCATCAAAGCTAGTTGCTAAGAGCATTATCAAGACAGCAGACAGCAGCATCAGGGGATGTGTAAGGAAGTGCTGTGTTCGGAAGAGAATACTCTACTAAATTCAGCTTTGCTGTAAAATCTTTGATTTCTAGACGAATGGCACTAAATAACCAGTTTTTTAAGACTTGGTAGGTCATCGAGATCATCTTCGCTGGCTTGAGCATTACAAGTTTGGCTTCCGGCTGCTAGTCCCGGTGGCGCTTGGTTTTGTGGTTAGTTGAATGAATTTAAATCTGGGAGTAAGCACTTCTTTGTTTACTAAGAGGCTAGCGCTTGTTTCCTCCTTTATATTTATAATACTACGCGAGACGTAGGGAAAAATCAAGCACTTAAAATAGTTTTTTCTACATTTAGCGTAGTATTTTTATTTTTAAGCGTAGTTTTATTGATTTGTGACCATGTATAATAATGAGTATTCCAAGAGTCGATTTATCAAAGCAAGACGGGGATTAAACTAATGGAGGTGTCACATGGACAAGCGAATGATTGCTTGGAGGTTAAATGAAATAATGGCAAAAAAGCGTATTAGGAATAAAGACCTAGCAGCAGCTTTAGGGATTGACGAAAACTCTGTTCATCGATTGAGAAGAACAGATGAAATGCCTCGATTAACTGGGGAAAGACTTAATGGACTCTGCATTGCCCTTGAATGCCAACCTGGAGATTTAATTGTTTTTATCCCAGATGACGACACAGATACCACAGGAGAAGAAGAACAAAAGGTTAAGCCAATCCCTGTAAGGGAATATCTAAAATCTAAAGCTGATAATTCCCAACCACAGGATATAGCAGCATAAAGCGATCGCTGCCGGTCAAAGCTATGCGATCGCCTGCTCAATCCGTTGATCACAAAGTGAGCTAATTATAATGCTGACACATTTTGGGAAAAACCCTCCAAATCAGCTGCTCTTGTTCACTTTGGTTAAACTGCAACACCTCAACTTTCAAGCATTTACCATAGTGAGCAAGAAATATGCTGACACTAGACAGAGAACAAACAACAGCACTTGATTACAGTGTTGTCAACGCCAGCATCCAGGAAACCTTCACAGCCATCGACCGATTCGAGTGGCAGGCGATAAATGAAATTCTCCAGATGAGGGAACAGCAGCTTTACCTGCAAGCTGGATACAAAAACTTTGAAGAATACTGCCAGCGTGAATTATACGCCTGGGGTGGATACCGACGAATCAACCAACTGCTAGGAGCCAAAAAGGTCATAGACGCGGTTGGCGAATTGGGGGGACACATCAAAAATGAGCGTCAGGCTCGTCCGTTACTTCGTTTAGTCAAGGAACCAGAGAAACTAAAACAAGCTGTAGCGATCGCTCTCAAAGATAACGCCTCCCCTGGTGAATCAGATTTTGCGGCTGCTGCAAATATTGTGGTTCCTCAACTTCCACGCAAAAAACATATTGTTCAGGAACCAATGGTTCCCAAAATTGAAGAACCATTGGTTCCTAAATCAGCCAAAGTCACAGTTTCACAACAGTCACACCCAAGATATGGAGAAGAAGGAACTATTGGGGCAGACGCACCAAATCGTTGGCAACAGATTGTTACCTTTGCTGATGGTGAGAGGCTGCTGATTAACAATGCTGATTTAGATGCTGCCAGAGTTCCCTTTCCCAGAGAGCGCACTTACCCCGCAGAATATACCGAAGCGATCGCCCAAATCAAAGAGCAACATCAGCAAGAGTTAGAGCGACTTTCCCAGGAATTGAGAATTGGTTTGCAAGCAGAGGTATCGGCCAAAGCAGAAGAACAAGTACAAGAGCAAATCCAATCTCTGCAAAACTTGTACAAGCAGCAGAAAGAGCAGAATATTCAGTTACAGCAGCGTTTGGATGAAATGGATGGATTACGAAAACTGGAGATTGAAAACCAACAACTCCAGCAGCGCATTCAGGAACTAGAACGTGCTGTACAACAGCATCCCTCCCAACAGTGGGAAAATACCATGACCCAACAGGCGACTAAAGTTTTAAACAAGCAAGTGAAGCAAGCCCTGGAGAAAACCATTGATTTGCGATCGCTAGCTGTTGAACCACCCAAGGAGAACGCCCAAGAATGTCTGCGGCTCATGGGCATGGCTTTGAAAAACTTAGCCAGTGCTATGAACAACACCCAAGCATTGGAGGCAGCAGCGCTAATTCTGGGAAGCGAACCTACACCATCAGCGATCGCCTACCGAGCCGAACAATTGGAAATGTTGCCCCAAGCGGTTAGCGATATTAGGGCAGTGCTGGCTAAACCTGGGTGTACGTGGCAGGACTATTGGGCAGTGGCGCAAGAATATGAGGTAATCAAACAAGACTACTGGGAGGAATTGACCAATGAAGAAACAGAGTTAATTACCGCACTCCAAAAAGCATCCTCTCAACCAGACACTATTGGCGTTGGTTCTATAGTTGCCCACGCCGATCCCTACCGTACTTTGTATGTCGAGAGGGGTGAAGTGGTGCAGGATTTGGGCGAAGAGTTAGTGGTTGCCTGGGATTGTTGGAAAGAGCAATCGAAAAAAGCTGATAGGTATTCTCGAGACGAATTGCGATTCTGGCAAGGCGAGAAAAAGTAGAAAAAACTCGCCTCTAGCAAAAAGATTTAAACGCGGCATGGGTGCAATGTCGCCCACATTGTCATGAAAAAATAAAGGAAGGAAATATGACTACAGCGTTAAAAGCAATCAATGGTGGCAGCAAACAGCGAAGCGATCGCAAACTTGCTGAAGCAGATAAATCGATTAGACCACACTGCAAAGTATCAATTGAGGATATTAACTGGGTTCGTCAGCAATCTCCATCTGTGCAGCAGCTTTGGTTAGATAGCGTGGCGGCTGAACAATTCGGGGGTTCTGCCCATAAACTCGATACTAACCTCACCTACAAATCTTTGCAAAAAGCAGGGGCGGCGTTGACTGCTCAAGGATTGTTTCAATTTGAGGAAGTGTTTGGCCGCTTGCCCTCCGGTAGACCTGGGTTGATTAGCTACCGTGTTCGTAACTTGCATGGTTATTACAATCGCTTTTACTGGGAATCGTCCACGTCTAAGGAAACCAATTCTTATGACGAGAAAGCCGTCCACGCCGGGGAGAAAATAAACCAGTCCGGACGGAATGAAAATCGCCCTGGCGTGGAACAAATTCAGTCTGATTTGGAATCATTCCAAAAGAATGGTCAAAAAAGTGAGGATTTGCAAGGGTTTCAAAAACCTAACAACGTTTCTAACTACCCGTTAACTACCTACCAACAACCAACTAAGGTTGTTGGTATGGTAGTTGGTTCTGACGCGCTTGCTCGAAATCCACGTGTTGAGGAGACGGCTCACGCGCCCTTGAGGGGCGCGTCGCCTTCACATATCGAAAGCGCGTCAGAACTTGAAGACTCGCCTACGGCGAATGACTGTACATCGCTGGCGCTTGTGGATAATGCACCGAGTCAGTCTACTTCGTTGCTGGCTGAAAAGCAGGATTGTAGCATTGAAGCGAGGGACTATCATGAAGGTACTGGTTCCGCCGTGCCCGTTGCCCAAAATAAGAAATCTTTAAATTCTGCGATCGCTAATCAAACTCAGGGGCAAGCAGAACAAAATAATTCCGCTTCGTTGTTGGCTGAAAACCAAGATTGTGGTGTTGAGGCGACAATCTCTCATGAAGGTGCTTGTTCCGCCGCGCCCGTCTCATTAAATCAAAGTGAGATATTTGAATGGTTGGATAGAGCAAACGTTGGAGAATGCCCCCCATTGTGGGTAATTCAGTATTTGCTAGACAGCAAGTATTATGCCAGCATGAGGGCAACAATCAGCAAGTTTGAGAAGCAGTGGAATATATCTGTAGTCAATTATCAGGTACAAAAATCTAGTGAGGCGTTGTTTACTGCTGAAGATATCGCCATGAAATCCAAAGCTAGACTATTGCGAATGGAGAAACTGAAAATGGGTTCTCTGGTTGGGGAAAATCCTGGTTTTGACTTTTTGCAAGAGTGTTGGGATGATCCGGCTTTGCAGATTGTGATCAAGAAGTTGCTGGTGAAGTTTCCGCAATGGGGGATTGCGATTGTTGATGGGGTGTTGGTTGATTGGGAGAGGTAAAATCACACTGGCTTAGAATAACGTGCAGCTAAAGCGATTGCTGCTTGATGGTGCTTATCTACTAATGCAGAAGGTGAAATCATTTGAGCTTTATCCATGTGCCGATAAACCCATAAACTAAATTCATCTATTGAACGGTTTGGCAAATCAATTCTATAAATGACATAGCTAGGTTTTCCAGTAGTTTTATCAATAATTCCAGGGGTAATTTTTTGTTTTGGATGGCGACGTTCTCCTTCCAAAATAAATCCTGTCATTGGAGGAAAAAAATGAACTTCAACTTTGATGAACTCTAAATTTCCTTCTAGTTCTAATTTTTGAGATTCAATATCACCTAAATTCAAACCCCAACCATTTTCTATTAGTCGGTAAGCCTTAGTAAGACTTACTCTTTGTAATTCTAAGCCACGTGTTGGGATGCCGAGAGGCACACAATGATTTCTAAAACGGTTTAAACGTCCGATTGCTAAATGCCCAGTTTCACAGTATTCATACAAGAGATACCAAGCAATATCTTGGTAAATTAACTGTAAGGGGAAGATGCGTAGAGGGCCAATACGATTGTTGCCATAAAGGTCGCTACCACGAGAAATTTCTATTGCTTGCCCCTGACTAATAGCTTTTTCTACTAACGGCAATTGGTGAAATAATGTATCCTGATGTTTCCCCTTCTCAGCCATTTCTTCGGGGTCAGAATATACAATTGTGCGGTTAAGATATTGTCTGGTTGGATAGAAAAAATCACCCTTGAGTTCCATATCTAATCCCCGCAATCTTTTGCTGAGAGTCTCATAAATTCGTCTGACTTGGGCATCTCCTTGGTACTGAGCAAGGGAGGCCAAAGCATTAAATGCTACTTTTAACTCGGCTGAGGACAAAGCACCAGTACCTAGATAATAGCCCCAACGATACATTCGCTGGTCGAGAATAGTGTAGTGACGGAGAGTTTCTAAATCTTTGCGGAGGGTAGAAACAGCAGGATAACCTGCTGGTAATTCTATCCTCAGTTCAGTTGCTAATTCCTGTAGGGTTTTTTGCACTGTTGCCAGGGCATCATGGTGTGAATCATTCCTAGAGTCCATTAAATCAGGACTACCGATACCTGGATATTTCAGCAGAGTTGCAATTAACAGCATCAGGCGTTCAAAAGCTAAGTGTTCTTTATAGGGTTGGGATGCAAGTCTTTTGGGCATAGTTAGAGGGAAATGGATAATAGAGGTTAGAGCATTCCCAAAAAGAAAATATTACAGTTATATCAAGAGAATGTCTGTAAAGCTTTTATAACAGCCTTTTTTGTGAACATCAATCAAATTTGACTTTATAGGCTTTTTCAAGCTTTTTTATGATTTTCAAGCTATAGTAGCCAGTACAAACATCAAAAATAGAGTTAGATTTATCACTATGTATATTTCCCGGCGGTCTGCTACTGTACGTAATGCTTTAGTCTCTGTTGTTAATGGTGGCGTAACTTTAGTGATTTTGTTAATTGCACCTATGGGTTTGGCAGCAGTGATCATTAACACTTTACTAGTGACATTTGCTACTTATATTGTTTCTAGTGCGGCTGATAGGGTAGTGAAGTGGTTGGAACCAGGAGGAAAGGCAGAATTAATTTCCCCTCCGCCTGGAAATAGTTCTTCACGAAAGTCAAAATTACAACGTTGGTGGCAATAGTTTATACCAACTCTTTATAAAACTACACAAAATCAAGCTTGAGTTTGACGGACTTGGGATTTTGCCCCAAGCTCCGAAGCAATCTCACTCTTAGGTAATCGGTATTAGAAGTTTTAGATAGTTAATAATTCCATGCAGACTCTTTATGTTTCTCAACAAAATTGCTACGTGTGTTTGCAAAAAGAGACTTTACTCATTAAGCAGGGAGAAAATATTTATGGTGAAGTGCAGTTACCACTGTTAGAACAAATTCTAATTTTTGGTAGTTCGCAAGTTACTACTCAAGTAATTCGTGCTTGTTTATTACGAGATATTCCTATTGGTTATTTATCACGAATGGGATATTGTTATGGTCGGATTTTACCTATTTCTAGGGGATATCGGCAATTGTCACGCTACCAACAGCAATTATCACCTATTGAAAAGCTAATTACTGCACGGGCGATTGTGCGGGGAAAGTTGAAAAATAGTCGGGTGCTGTTACGGCGACAACGACAAAAGCGGGAGTCAGAGGTACTAGAAAAGGTTCTACTAAGTTTAGATTATTTGGCTGATCAAGCGGCCCAAGCTGAGACTTGCGAAAGGCTGATGGGGTTTGAGGGTGCAGGGGCAGCCCAGTATTTCAATGCTTTTAGTGAGTGTTTGACTAATGCCGATTTTGTGTTTTCTGGCCGGAGTCGTCGTCCTCCAGGAAATCCTGTAAATGCAATGCTAAGTTTCGGTTATCAAGTTCTTTGGAATCATCTTTTGGCATTGATTGAACTTCAGGGGCTTGATCCTTATTGTGCTTGTTTGCACCAAGCACATGATGGTCATGCAGCATTAGCTTCTGATTTAATTGAGGAGTTTCGCGCCCCGCTTGTAGATTCTTTAGTAATGTGGTTAATTAATCGCAAGATGGTTCATGCTGAAAGTGATTTTGAATTTAATAACGGTGGATGTTATTTAAATGATTCGGGAAGAAAAAAGTTTCTCAAGGCATTTTTGCAACGGATGACGGAGGAAATAAAAATAGATAATGGAGAGAAACAACCGAAATGGGATATACTTAATCAACAAGTAAGGGCTTTTAAACAGTTTGTTTATAATCCTAGTCATAGTTATCAGCCTTATCGTATTGATTGAGGCTAAATTATGTTTTTATATGTAATTGCCTATGATATTCCTTGTGATAAACGACGTAAAAAGGTAGCTGATTTACTTGAAGGTTATGGACAGAGAGTTCAATATTCTGTGTTTGAGTGTCAGTTAACTACCGAGAAATATCAAGATTTGCGTCGTCGGTTAAGAAAAAAGCTGAATTTAACTGAAGATAGTCTACGATTTTATCCTTTGTCACGGCATACTCTTTCTCAAGTAGAATCTTGGGGTGTGGGGCCATCTGTGATTGAACCGCCTAGTTCGGTGATTATTTAGCTCTGTTTGCCGAGGTTCAGGGAAAATAGCTGAAATGCTTATTTGAGCGTTGTGACCTTCGGTCGCTTACAGGGTAAGGGTTTGGGGTATGTTGGTGATTGATGGAATGGCAGTTTGGCGATTAATTTTTGTGACCTTCGGAAACGGCTTCTGGATTCCTTACTGGGTAAGGGTCTAAAATTGAGGGATTCCCACTCGCTGGGGATACTAATTGAATGGAAACTTAAGTATTGCTTATTCGTTGAGTTGAATGGTGGGATTCCCACTCGCTGGGGATACTAATTGAATGGAAACACGAACAAAATAAAAAGATTAGAGGTAAGCGTTTAATATTCCCACTCGCTGGGGATACTAATTGAATGGAAACCTTATGACCTTTTTTTGCTACGCAGCAATATTATCGTATTCCCACTCGCTGGGGATACTAATTGAATGGAAACTATTCTGAATTCCTCTGGGGTGAACGCCTATAACTTATTCCCACTCGCTGGGGATACTAATTGAATGGAAACTGTGAAACTCTCGCATACTGCTGTAACACTGGGATTAATTCCCACTCGCTGGGGATACTAATTGAATGGAAACAAAATGAGTTAAGGGAAGTTCAAGATGGAAGTGGAATTCCCACTCGCTGGGGATACTAATTGAATGGAAACAGATGTTGGATATGCTTGAGAATAAAATGCCTCAAGCATTCCCACTCGCTGGGGATACTAATTGAATGGAAACAATATGGATAAATCCTATTGCATCTTGGTTAGAAGATGATATTCCCACTCGCTGGGGATACTAATTGAATGGAAACTTCAACAGTTGCAATGTCTGCGCGGGATACCCTGATGAATTCCCACTCGCTGGGGATACTAATTGAATGGAAACAAATGTCGCCCTGATATTCTCTGGTTACTCAGTATCGTATTCCCACTCGCTGGGGATACTAATTGAATGGAAACTGTTCAACATCATAGCGAGGGGCAAATAGCTAGTATTCCCACTCGCTGGGGATACTAATTGAATGGAAACCTAACAGGTAGTTCAGCTAAACGAACGTGAATAATTTTAGATATTCCCACTCGCTGGGGATACTAATTGAATGGAAACAAACTACACAAGTTATTACCGCACTTGAATCAGAAATCAATTCCCACTCGCTGGGGATACTAATTGAATGGAAACATTCATTTTTAAAATCCTTGGTTTTTTGTAAATCATATTCCCACTCGCTGGGGATACTAATTGAATGGAAACGCCCCCTTTCATCGTCATATTCTTGCCTTTTGTGAACGCGGAGTATTCCCACTCGCTGGGGATACTAATTGAATGGAAACTTCCAGCGTGTCTCTTGAGTTAAACGTGTGTGGTGAATTCCCACTCGCTGGGGATACTAATTGAATGGAAACATCATCAAGCGTTTTTTGAATCTCATCGTTCAGTAGCGATAACTGTATTCCCACTCGCTGGGGATACTAATTGAATGGAAACCGTCGGTTAGCTGACTGGTTACATCACCTAGTTGTATTCCCACTCGCTGGGGATACTAATTGAATGGAAACTAGGGAGTATATAATTTCCCAGTGAGTCTGCTACAATTCCCACTCGCTGGGGATACTAATTGAATGGAAACATACTTCGGTTATGACTTATATAGATGTTGATGTTGAATTCATTCCCACTCGCTGGGGATACTAATTGAATGGAAACTTGATTAGATGTTTGTAATGGTGGCTGAGGGTAAATAAATTCCCACTCGCTGGGGATACTAATTGAATGGAAACCTTAAAGACGTTGCAGATATGATGCACGAAAATGACTTTAATTCCCACTCGCTGGGGATACTAATTGAATGGAAACGCAGTACCTTCAAAAAACTGGGCTTCTCTCACCAAAAACATTCCCACTCGCTGGGGATACTAATTGAATGGAAACCCCAATGCCGTCAGACGGGGATTTAGGAGAGGAAGATTCCCACTCGCTGGGGATACTAATTGAATGGAAACATGTAAAGTATACCTACACGTTCTATACTGCCATTAGGGTATCGAATATTCCCACTCGCTGGGGATACTAATTGAATGGAAACCAATAAGTCTTTTAAATTGGTCTTTAAATGTTTCAATGTATTCCCACTCGCTGGGGATACTAATTGAATGGAAACATTCCCGTTTCCCAATTCAATCCAGCGATCGCCCTTACAATTCCCACTCGCTGGGGATACTAATTGAATGGAAACTAAATGAGATCCTGGTAATTTCTCTATCCCCGGTAACTGCCTGTATTCCCACTCGCTGGGGATACTAATTGAATGGAAACTCGCCAAGATATCCGTTTAGCTCAGACAGTTTAGCGATTCCCACTCGCTGGGGATACTAATTGAATGGAAACTCGTAAGTCTTAGGCAGCTTTTTGGAATACTCCGATTAAAATTCCCACTCGCTGGGGATACTAATTGAATGGAAACTGACCAAGGTAGAACAATTACAACAAGGTTAAGCAGTAAAAAATTCCCACTCGCTGGGGATACTAATTGAATGGAAACTTTAACAAATTTGATAGAATCTAAAACTTTACAGGTATTCCCACTCGCTGGGGATACTAATTGAATGGAAACTAGATAGCTTGAACAGCAGCCTTAGCAGATTGAACAATTCCCACTCGCTGGGGATACTAATTGAATGGAAACTGCACAACTAATGCAATTTGTCAAAAAATAAAAAATATTTAGTAAAAATCCAACCAATTAGCTCAAAGCCTTGCCATGAAAGGATTTAAGAGATTGAGCAATCTTAAAAATGAATATTGACTATTATTGGACATTCCCAATATAAATTTATACAATCAAACCGGACACCATAGAAAGGGATTCACCCATGTCAGAAGCATACTGGCAAGCAAAAATATGGGGATTACTCCATGATCCGGTGCTAAAAGCGTTACACAATAACACTGGGCACGGTGACAATAACTTTTGGCAACAATTAGAAGTAATGCAACCTTGGGTGCAGAGCAATTATAATCCTAATCCTGAAGAGTCCGAGTATGAAATCTTAAAACACATACATCTGGCTGTTGACATTGCCTTGGCGAGTGATAAAGCTGGTATTAGCAGCGTTGCCCAAAGCATAATTTATGCACCTGGAAAGGATTCCCAAAGAGGGTTAGAAATCTCTCATTTGCTGTCTGGTGCAAAACAGCAATGGAAAATTAAGTCAGATTCAGAACTGTTGGCAAAAGGCAAAGATTACTTAAATAGTAAAGAACAAAAGCTGTTAGAAGCAATACCAGAATCTTTGAAGACAGATGTTAAAGGGCTATTTTGGTGGTTGTGGCGTTGTTTACCGTCAGCTACTTGTCAGGAATTTGACGATGCTTCCTTAATGCTAATGCCTGCCGAAACCCGCTTACCAGATAGTTCAATATGGAGTCATGCAAGCATTACAGCATCGCTAGCTGGTGCTTTGGCAGGGTACGATTTGACGATGGCAGATATAGAAAGATGGCCATCAGGCAAAGAATTATCTCATCCTTATTTGGCAGTTTTTAGCTTTACGCCAGTGCAAGAACTGATTAAAGCCAGTCGTAAAATGCGCGACTTTTGGGCAGGTTCTTGGTTATTACACTATTTATCTGCTAAAGTCTGCTGGAAACTGGCGCTGCAATATGGGCCTGATACCTTGCTTTATCCTAGTCTTTACCAACAACCTTTAATTGACCATTGGCTATTAGAAAAATATCCAGGGTTGAAACAATGGATAGATAAACCAGAGGAAGATTCACTATTAACAGCAGGATTTCCGAATGTATTGGTGTTGGTTCTGCCGAAAGATAAAATCCAAGCTGCTATGCAAACAGCAAAACAAACGCTGCTAAACGAATGGCAAGATATTAGTAATTTAGTTTTTACTGATTTAAAAACTCGCCATTGGATGCCAAAATTGCAACAAGAAAGTAGCACTTGGCAAGGTTGGTTAGAATCACAATGGCAGTTTTACTGGACTGCTTTACCAATTGGTAAAGAAGGAGAAAACCTAAAAAATGCCGCCATTCCTAAAGATAGAGAGGTAGAATTTATAACTTGGCTAGATGCCCAAAATAAAGCTTATAATTTAGGTGGAAAACAGAAACTTTTTCAAGAAGCTGAATTAGATTTTCTCCGGGAAGCATATCAACAATCTTCTGAAGATAAAGATAAAAAGTTTAGTGTTAATGTTGGCTCTTGGTGGGGAAATATTTTTGACCAAACCCGATATGCTTTAGCGGCGGTGAAAAATGCCCGTAATTGGGAAATTCCCACGGCATTTGGTCCTCGCTCAACAATTTCTGGTATTGGCCCGGTAGTTACTCCCGGTAAAAATGGAAAGGATTGGATAACAGAAGGGGAGACTAAAAAGCTTTGGGAACAACACGCTGGTTTATTTGATGGTAGAGAACAGTTAAATGCAACAGAAACAGTCAAACGGGGATTACCAAAAGTTTTAATTAAGCTATTAAATATCAAAAATGAGGATGCTATAGCAGCATCTTACCCAGACTTAACCGCAGGAGTTGCCGGATATCTCAAAGTCTATGATGCACAAATTGAGCGTGAATTGCATTTTAACAAAGCTTGTAAAAAAATTATAGAGGAATTTCCTTGGACAGAGTGTGTCATTAAAGAAATGAGAAGTAAATGGGGAATTCCTTGGATAGATGATGACAATGCACCCAAAAGGTATCATCCCCGTTTACTGAATGCTGGTTGGTTGGTAGAAGACTCCAAAACTCCAGAATTGCAGGCATTACAAGACCAGTTTCAAAATGCAGATGATGACGAGAAAGAGGAAATACAGCGAAAAGTTCTTGAAATCAAAATAGAATATCGGTGTGAAATTCAAAAGATAATTGATAAATTCTATCCCAGCAACAATCCAGCCGACTGGTATGTATTGGCAGCAGGTGACGGCGATAGCATGAGTGATTGGCTAAAAGGCAAAAATTTACAAAATTATAGTGACTACATTCCATCAGAATTGTCTGTATCTAGGGAAAGCTTTCAGAAGTTTTTGCAACAGAAAAAACGTATGGGGCCAAGTACACACAGCGCCTTGAGTCGAGCTTTATTAGACTTCTCTAATCAACTAGTTCCCTACTTGACTCAACAACGCTACGCCGGACGCTTAATTTATGCTGGTGGTGATGATGTCTTGGCTTATACTAATCTCTGGGAATGGGATAACTGGTTATGGGATATTCGTCAATGTTTCCAGGGTAAACAAGACCCCAAAGGTGAATTTAAAAATGATGGTGACTATTGGCAATATAAAGTTGAAGCCGCTTCCCCACCGCAGTTAGCCAAGCGACCCTTATTCACAATGGGTAAGAAAGCAACTATTAGCTTTGGTATAGCTATTGTCCATCATTCAGTACCACTAGCGATCGCTCTGGAAAACCTCTGGTCATCTGAAGAGGAAGCCAAAGAACACATATCTCCTACAAACGTTGCCAAAGATGCAGTGCAAGTTCGAGTGTTGTACGGGAACGGTAATATTTTGAAATCAACAGCAAAATTTGATGTTTTCCAGCAGTGGCAAAACCTGACTTCCAACCCATCTTTGCAAACAGAGGCGGCTATTTTTGAACAAGCATCAACACTTTGGAGCCAGCACCCTGCGCCAGTGATAGAAGCAATAGTACCTTGGACGAGAGCATTTTGCGATCGCCGTGACCAATTCCTTGGAAACGAATCTGCCAAAAAAGACTTTCAGGAGGCCCTATCAGAGTTTCTCAAAATTTTGTGGGATACCACCCCAGAGAAAAATAGAGATTCGGAAATCCAAAACTGGTTAAAACTTGCGGCTTTTGTGAAGCGTAACCGCGAAATCAAGTTGGGAGGTGGTTGTTAATGTTTTGGTATACTTTAACTCCTCTAGATATACTACTTTTGCGAGATGCTAAACCCTTCACACCAGGAGAAAGGGCATGGGCTGGTAGTGTCTTTCCGCCTAATGGACACAGTATTGTCGGCGCACTACGCGGATTGTTGTCAGAAAAGAAAAACTTTCGTCTTGTTGGGCCTTTTCTGTGTCGCCAAACTGACACAGGGGTTAAGCTTTACTTACCTCGTCCTCTAGGATTTATTAAGTCAACGCCTTTGATGCCCTTAGCATGGGAATCTGACTCTCATTTAAAAAATGCTTTGTGGGACAAAAGTCAACCTTGTCCCTTGGTGAAACCTGGTTCAACACCTCCAGATGATGACGACGTAGAAATTGTGACTACAGAGAAAAAATTCCGTCAGTATCTTCCTTACGAAGTTGTCAGTAAATATCTCAAAACTGGAATAATAAGTGAAGAAGATTGGTTAGTCATAAAAAATACTCATGAAGATAAACCTTGGACAGTAGAAACTCGTTCTCACAACGCTATTGAAGAAGGAAGCAGACAAGTTAAAGATGCCGATGGTTACTTTGTCGAGAATGGTATTCGTCTTCATACTGGCTGGAGTTTAGCTATTGGCATCGATACAGAAATTGAAACTCCTAGCACTGTGCGACTGGGTGGAGAAGGACATCGCAGCATAGTGAAGCAGTGCAACGAGTTAGGGGAACAATGGGCTAGTCTGCAAAAGATTTCTCAGCAGAATTTTCAGCAAGGTGATAAATCTATAGCTTACTTGGTTACTCCTGGCGTGTTTGAACGAAAACACAAAGATAACTTACATAGTTCATCATTATGTCGCGCTTTTCCTTGGGAATGGAAATTAGCGCATACGGTGAATGGTAATCAAACACCAGGGAATTTAGTTAGTTTAGCCACTGAGAAGCCAGTGCCGATAAGCTGTCGGTTTCGAGATAAAGAGTCATTAACTAAAAGTGTTCCTGCACCACAAGTGTTCGCTGCACCACCAGGGAGTTTGTATTACCTGAATCAACCCCAAAGTTTGTTTCAGGATAATTCCAATACTAAGGTAAATACCTGGAGACAACTTGGTTATTCTGAGTTACTTTGGCTGACATACAAATAAAAAGAGGTAAAATTAATGATTGACTACATCTACTTGTATTTGCTTTCTCCATTACATACGGGCGGGACAACTCAAGAAGGTAATTTACTAGGAATTGCCAGGGAATCACATACTAATTTACCCTACATTCCTTCAAGTACAATTCGCGGCAAATTACGGTCAAGCATTGCAGAAAAAAAAGAAATTCAATCTAAATTATTTGGTACTGATTTAAAAGATGGGAAACAATTAGAACAGGGTGACATTTGGATTGGTGATGCTTCTATACTCTGGCTACCTGTACCTTCTTTGAGTCATAGCGTAATTTGGATTAGTTGCCCCATGTTATTAAATCGTTGGCAACGCTTAAAAGATATTAATTTAACCATCCCGGCGGAATATAGCTGTAATTTTACTAATGGGAAATCTGCTGTATACCTCAAAGATGCAATTATCAAAGCTGATAAATTACAAACTTGGCAGAAGTGGGAAGAATTCGTACCAAAAGCGTCAGTCACAAATTCTGTTAATCGTTTGTTAGTTTTACCAGATAAACACTGTGCAATACTAATTCAAATGAGTTTGTGGAGACAAGTAAAAATCAAGTTAGATGAACATAAATCTGTAGATGGGGGTTTTCGTTATGAAGAAGCAATTCCCCCAGATACATTAATGTATTTACCTTGGGGAATTACATCTCAAGCTAATGGCACAGCCAAAAAATCATCGCAAGATTTTAAGGATTTATTAGCTGCTAATGATATTTTTCAAATTGGAGGGCAAGAAAGTTTAGGACGAGGATTTGTCCAGCAGTGGATGTAAAAATTTAGTAGTAAAGGAATTGTTTAATATGACATTTGACCCTAGAACGATTGCAAAACCAATTTATGAAGCTTTAAATGAATTACGTACCCTACCCAATCAAGACGACACTCGTTTGAAGCAACAAAAAGGACAAGCGGTTGAAATTTATACTTATCTTTCTACTTGGGGAATGATGCGGCTAAAAGCTGAAGAAACAGCTTTGCCTGAGAATATGAAAGGTAAAAAGCAGGTAGTAAAAAAGTTCTTTGAATGCTTACAAGAATTATCAGGAATAGCAAATTTAGCTAATGAACAAGGCTTGTTAACTTTAAAAAATCTTGATACGGATGAATATTTAGGTTTAACAGGATTGGGACTAGCTTTAGCACAAGAATTTAGTTTTTGGGCTACTGCTATTTATTCAGATATTCAGGGAGACTCAAACTAATGGTATTTGATAGACCTCAACCTAATCAACCTAAAAGACCCCAACCGCCTGCAACCGCCAAACCAGATGCGAGTAGGCCCAGAAAAGTAATTAATGTTCCTGTTACTGGTAATCAAGGCGGTTCTGGTGGTCATGGTGGGGGAAGTAATGGTGGTGGTAGTCAACCCTCTATACCTTCCCCTTGGTTAAACCCAGAAAATCCACCTCAACCACATCCAGAGTCCAGTTTTGTAGAATATCTGCGTTGGATGCGATCGCCCTCTTCTGAATACAAAGACCCTACCAAAGTACAATTGTTGCAGATGGCCGAAGAAGGCGCTAATTACTGTACTCGTCTGCAAGAACTGACCCAACGTACCCAATTAATCGCCCAAAACACCTTTAAAGTCCAGTGTCCTTGGCGAATTCGGGTAGGTGGACATCGTGGCCCAGAAAGTATTCTGTTACCGGCCTTTGATGCTTTGGGAATGCCTTATATTCCTTCTAGTACCCTGCGAGGTTTAGCCAGAAACCAAGCGATTAGGGAAATAATTAGACAACAAAATATTAAATGGGAAGATGCAGAAAAACAAATTGCGCCTTGGTTTGGTTCCTTAGACGCGAAAAATAAAAGCGATCGCTCAGGTAAAGTAGTATTTTTGGATGCTTACCCTCTACCTAATCAAAATGTATTAGCTGTAGACATAGCTAATAATATTTGGCAATGGGAGAATAACACCCCAAAATATAGTCCCAATCCTAACTCCTTTTTAAGTTTAGAAAAACCCATCTTTGTTATTGGCTTACGTTTACCAAGCGGTTGTCAAGATAATCAAATTTTAGAAAAAGTTAAACATTGGTTAGTTGCTGGATTACAATCTGGTGTAGGTTCTCAAGTTAATACTGGTTATGGTCAATTAAATATTGCAGGTAAAGTTAATTGTCAGAGTGAATTTTTCCGCGTTGAATTTATCTTAGAAGGTCAGTTAATTCACGGCAGACAGAAATTACAAGATATTAAACAACCTTACCAAAAAGAAAGAAATGGTAATTTTAGACTTAGCCAAGGAAAGTTAAGATCAGATACAATCCCTAGTACAGAAGTCCGTCCTGTAGCTTTTAAATCCATGCTACGCTATTGGTTCAGAAGTTTTGCATTAGGTGTTTTAGAATCTACACAAGTTCAACAATGGGAAGCTAAAATCTTTGGTGGAATTACTCCTCCTAATCAAAAATTTGGCTGGTTAATGGTCAAAATTTTAGAAGGAAGAACAAATTCAAATGAACAGCAAGGAATATTAACATTAAATTATTCACTAGAAATTCCAAAAGAACAACAGGAGAATCTGCAAAAATTAATTCAAAATCTTACTTGGTTAATGTTTCATTTGGGTGGTATTGGTCAAGGTGCAAGAAGACCTTGTTATTCTCGCCAAAACCGCCCCTATATGCGTGGTTCTACACTAATACCTGATAGCAAAGATTCCTTTTGGAAATTGCCAAAAACTACTAAAGAATTTCAGGAATTATTTAGACAAAGATTAGAAGCTTTTTATCAAGCACTACAAGCTCTAGGTGCAAATTTCAATTATCGTCAACTAAGAAATTCTGGGATAGTCAACTCATTTACTTGGTTGGAAGCTTTAGATATTAATGCCAAAATTATAGTTGTCAGTAGTCAACGAAATGACAATAAGGGATATGCACTCGAAATTTTACATCAAAATTTTCACAAATTAGAAACAGAAAATTATACTGATGCTAAAAACTTGTGTGGTGGTGTTAATAAAGATTATCCAAATAACAAAAAACGTGAAGTAATTCCTTCTCCTGTATGGATTGCAGATTTAGATGATTATCAAGTTGTGACAGTGTTTGGTGCTAGTGCTGACCCTCGCAAGAAATATTTAGAAACATTACGTAATTCCATTCAAATTTTTCCCCTATGACAAATATAGTAACTGAAACCAGTCGCGTAGATACTTTAATTATCACTGTTGGTACTCGTCAAATCGGCTGGCGTTCCAAAGAGGGTGTTGTTCGTTCTTTTGGTGCTGATGGTAATATTGGCTATCCCGCCCATGTGAACCAACTTTATCAAGAATTAGGAATAGAACGAGGTATTTATCAAGAAAATGATAAAACTTATCCTTGGAGTGCGCGAGATTTAGGTCAACGCTATTATGATTACGCTAAAGAGTGGTTAGGTGATGATTTTAATCAAGTTGAATTATTGTTAGACCAAAAGATTATTGAAGCTGGTATTAAAAAAGGATTAAAGCATATTATCCTTTGGGGGACTGACCAACCAGAAACAGTTTCTTGGTTTTATCGTCGCTTAGATACACTATGGTTAGCCGAATTAATGGCAGGTAAAATCAAAAATATTTTTCCTGATGTTAGGGTTGACATTCATACACCAAAAATTAATGCTAATGATAGTGATGCTATTCGGAAAGAATTGGAATTTTTAGTTTTAAAAGAAGCCATAAACTCTTTTGATACCAATCAAGATGAAGAATTTGTTTTATGGATACAGAATAAAGGTTGTACTCCTGCAATCGCCTCTGGGTTAGAAATTTGTGCGGCAGCCTTAGTGCGTCAATGTCAAGTGTTTAATGCTAGTCCTGATGAGCCAGAAGAATTCTTTCCCACTTTAGCTGATGGTTCTAGAACAGCGACTCACTCCCAAACATTCAAATTAATTCCGATGGGAGAGTACTTCTGGTCATTAGAACGGTTACGGATAATTTCTGCCTGGGAAAGAGGCGATTTTTCTGAAGCACAATTTTGGTTAAGGGTGCATCAAAATCGGCATAAAGTTTTATATAAATTAGCTGGTATCTTAGTTAAGTATACCAACTGTGAATCTGACAAAAAGTTTTTTCAATCTCTTGAAGAGTGGCTACGCTCTAATGATGTCAGCAAGATAGTAAATAGTCAAACAATTCAAACTTGGCAAGAACAATTACGTCAGATGAGGCAGAATGGTTTGATTCAAGCTTGGGAATCTACTTTGCTCATAGAATTACCTCTTTATCGCCAAAATTATACTGCTGCATTCATCCAGTTCGCCCAAGTTTTAGAGCAGTTATTATATATTCAGTTTAGAACCGAAAATTGGGTTGTTAAAGGTTTTATAACATCAGAAGGAAGTAATGAACCATCTCTGGCAGATTTAATACAAGCTTGGTGTAAGTCTCGGAAATTTAGTCAAGACAATAAATGGTATAAGGTACTATACCGGATTAGAAAAAAACGTAATAAAGTTATTCATGAAGGTGCAGCCGTAACACTATCTGATATTCGTTCTATGTGGGCTGATGAAGGCTTATTTTCGGTAAAATACCCAGAAACGCCAGAAGTTGCAAAAGATTTGATGATGGATGTACTCAAAGAAGTTGGTAATCCCCCTAATTTAGACCAATTGTTGCTGCGATCTCTGTATAGATGGAGTCTTGGTGTATTAAAGGATGCTATTTAATACTTGAAATAGTATGCCTTTAAACCCATCAGTGTATGCAGTTATGGAGAATCTGATTAAGGCAGTAAGGGTGCTTTTAGGACGAATAACGGTTTCATCAACTTGCAGATTTTGGTATTCGTCATACTCAGTCTATTAGTCATTAATTAATCTTTATGCCGAGGTTCGGGGAAAATAGCTGAAATGCTTGTTTAAGCGTTGTGACCTTCGGTTGCTTACAATACAAGGGTTTGAGGTATGTTGGTGATTGATGGAATGGCAGTTTGGCGATTAATTTTTGTGACCTTCGGAAACGGCTTCTGGACTCCTTACTGGGTAATACCAATTTAATATGAAGCTGCATATAATAGAGAAAACAAACTCGATAAATTAAAAGAACCATGAGCCGCCCTTTTGAGATTGAAATCGCAGAGAGCGAAGAAGAACTTAAAAAACGCCTACAAACAGCCAATTTAGGGAACCAGAAAGAAAAACTTATTATGCTGTGGTGGATAAAAAGCGGGCAGGCCAAGGAGCAGCAAGATATTGGAAAACGCTTGGCTAAAGATACATCAACGGTGACAAGGTGGTTACAAAAATATAGATCGGGTGGGCTAGATGAATTATTGAAAATAAAAAAAGCTCCGGGAGCAAAACGGAAAATTTCTGAAGGAGCGATCGCGGCACTTGAGGAGGAGTTAAAAACAGGAAAAGGCTTTAGTAGCTATGGTGCAATAGTGGAGTGGTTAAAGCAAGAGCAGGGGCAAGATATCGAGTATGCAACGGTTTATGCATTGGTTCGATATCGATTAGGGGCAAAACTAAAAGTACCACGTCCTCAAAGCCATAAGCAGGATGAAAAGTTAGTATCTGAGTTTAAAAAAAACTCGGTATCATTCTGAATCGTCTAGAAAAACATCTAGCACCCGGCAAGTGTGTTCGCTACCTGTGCCAGGATGAAACTAGGGTTGGCCTCAAAACTCTCACAGGCAAAGTGATTACTGCTTCAGGCGTTAAACCTACTGTTAAGGTGAAATGGCTAGAGATAACTTTTGGATTTATGGTGCTATTGAACCATTAACTGGAGATCATTTTCTTTATGAGTACCCCAAACTGGATGGCGAGTGTTTTCAACAATTCCTGGACTGGCTATCTGTGCAATTAGGTGGTGATTACGCTATTTTACAGATTGATCAAGCACCTGCTCATACAAGTTCAAAGATTTGTTGGCCAGAGAATATTATTCCTCTGTTTCAACCAGCATCAGCCCCTGAACTCAACCCAATTGAGAGACTTTGGCAATTTCTCAAAAAACCTCTTAAAAATCAACTTTTCTCTTCTTTACAAGCTTTACGCGAGCGCATCCAAGAAATCTTCGACCAACTTACATTTGAGGAAGTAATTTCTGTCTCTTCTTACAACTTTATTTTGGAAGCTTTATTCTATGCAGCTTCATATTAAATTGGTATAAGGGTCTAAACTTGATGGATTCCCACTCGCTGGGGATATTAATTGAATGGAAACTCAATAAAGAAAACTATAGTCACTATTTAGGCGTAGGCGTTAGATATTCCCACTCGCTGGGGATATTAATTGAATGGAAACTTTGCTGTGTAAGCCATGATTGTGTGTCCTTTAAAATTCCCACTCGCTGGGGATATTAATTGAAAGGAGATCACATTAGATAGTAAGCCAATGGGAATTAAAGAAGCCTTAAAATTAAGCTATATATTAATTGAAAGGAGATCACATTAGATAGTAAGCCTGCTGCCGTTACCTGTTGCCCTAGCACACGTATTGCTTTCTATTTTTGGGAACTATAACTAGAGGTTTAGAGGATAGGAAATGTTGGCAAAAAAGCAAATTCGTTGGCGGCGAGTTCTGCTGGTAACAGCTTTAGGGACAGTAATTACATTTGCGATGGCTACAGCATTCCGTTATTGGCAAGTAAAAACACAGGGTTGGTGTGTCCGGTTTGCTCCAAATGGCACTCAAAAAGTTTTGTACGGTAACGACTGTTTGAAATAAAACTACATCGCTGGGGCTTGTGGATGCTGCACAGAGTAATCCTACTCCGTTGTTGGCTGAAAACCAGAATTGTGGTGTTGAGGCGGCAGTCTCTCATGACGGTGCTTGTTCCGCCGCACCCATCGCTAAAAATGAAAAATCTTCAACTTCTGCGATCGCAGATCAGAAAGTGGAACCGAGTCACCCCTCTGCTGAGTTGATGACTGAAAATTCAGTTTAGGGTGTAGAAGTCAAAGCAGTTGATGAGGGTGAAAGTTCTGCCACGCCTGCTCACAGTGCTGAAAAGTGGTCGCATGAGGCGATTGTTGCGCGGTCAAATATGCGACAGTCGCGTATGCAAAAACTCACGCGTTGCGGCGAATTCGGAGGAGAATCCGGGGTTTGACTTTTTGCTCTCGTGTTGGAATGATTTTCAAGACTTAACGGGAAAACTTAGAAGTAGGAGTTGGTATGAGGCTTTCATCCTAGCCAATTTGAATTTGGAGTGACTGTTTTACAGCTATTTTCAGGTAAATAGATCACACGTTAGGGGGACAGCAATGCTGTGCCCTTACGATAGATGTGGTTCAAATACATAAAAACTGCTGTAAGTTGAATGTAGTCAATTTAGATAAATCTACCACTTGGTTAGTTGTGCAGATGTTCTCTTACTACCTCCACTCACCGGGACTTCACGAGACCAATCTGCTCGACACACCTGCATCAGGTAATTATTATAACCATTGAGGGGTGGTGAACCTAAAATGAAAGTTATCGGTACAGTATTAACAAAGGCAGTTGCTAGTTTTTTGCCTAATTCAGTTGATTTATCCCATTTCCAATTTCTCAAAATCGCAATATCCATTTCGTCTGTTATTCCCTGAAGGAATTCACCCTCATCCTTTATTGCATCATTTGGAAAGTGGGGATAAACTACTACATCTGGAACTCCAGTAACCTTGTATTGTTCTGCTTCTGCTCTTAGTTTCTTTGCCATTTCTTCGTACTTCTCAACTGTCGAACTAGAGCGTTCTACTGATTCACGAGGTCCAGACATGAAGCCGAATGCTTTCTCATCATTGTTGAAAACATGAGATAAACCTTCACTATGAGTGAAACCGTGTGCGGCAAATAGCAAAACATCTTTCTTACCCAAAACAACCTCTAATTCTCCACTGCCGATTCCTTCTACTTCAAAATCGATAATTTGGCCACCTTTAGTGAAAGGGTTAGCTTTTCCATCACCATGTAGTTGCTTCCTATTTTCTTCTTCATTTTGTACTATGCTATCAGCGTCTTTCTTTAAGGCTTCTGATGCATCGGCAACTGTCCAATTTTTTAATATTTGTTCTTGATTCTGTTTTGGTTTTTCCTTATTCCCGGCAATACGAGCCTTTACTTGAACTCTTTTCCAGATTTTCTGAAGAGTGTCATTCCGAGTCGTTCTTTCATCCTGATTTTCACCTGAAAAAATGGTGTTTTCTGTTTGAAAATGAGCTTGATATTCCAAAGGAAGTGCTTTATAAATACCTTGAGCATCTTCCTCACTAACTCTTTGAATGATTGTATTTAATTTTCTTTGAACTGGAATGTTTTTAAATGGGCGATAGCAAATATTAGCATCTGAGCAATCCGATGTATCCTTGTGAAGCTTTTTTTGACCTGTCTGTAATGGTGATCGCATCACCACCCCACCATTCTGCTGCACTACATGGGTTAACTCATGCGCCAACAACTCCTGCCCCCCTAGACTCCCTGGCTCATACGCCCCCTGCCGAAAGAACACATCTTGCCCCGTGGTAAACGCCTTCGCCTGTATCGACTGATTCAACTGGTCTGCCTGAGTATCCGTGTGAACCTTCACTCGGCTGAAATCAGCCTCAAATGCCTGTTCCATTGGTGACTTGATACTATCAGCCAGTGGTTGTCCGCTCCCCCGTGCCTGTTGTATTGATGTTTCCAAATCCGGTGATGTAGCCATACCTTCGTCTGCTACACGCTGTACCACCGGTTTCATTTGTAGTTCGTCTTCTTCGGCTGGCAGAGATTCTCGCTGTATGCGGCCCTCCAGTTTCATTTGGAGTTCTTCTTCCTCAAGAGGCAACGACTCACGCTGAACTTTTTCGCCCTGTGATTGATGAATCCGTTGCACTATTTGACGTGCTGTTTCATCAGCCTCTTGCTCATACTTATCCCCAGGCTCACCAATTGTCAGCTTTGTCTGAATAGATGTTGGTGTATCTGGTCGCCTCAGTGGAATATTGGCAATATTATGACCAAATCGGGTTGCGTGTGACAGTCGAGAATTCAATAATCCGTCCATCTGGGCTTTTAATACAGTTAGGCGCTCCTGTCCTTCGGGCGTAATCGTGCTAGATTTCGCTTGTATGGAAAGTTCAGTTGCCTCCTGATGCTGTTGTGCAAAAGCAACATTCTCTACGTCTGTTTGTGTCTTGGGTGCAACGGATGATTTTTGGAGTTGGCTACCAAACGGTCTATAGGCTAATTGAGGATACGAGTTTGGGAAAAGGGAAGTGGAATAGATCGGTGAATGACTCTTTGGCGATTTTGTTTTGTGCATTGTTTTTACAAGTTCATGATTTGCAGTCAACCTGATATCTTTCACTGATGTCAGGAAAATCTCGAATATTTTGAGTAAAAATCTAGGTGCTTAAGGTTACAAAATGCCAAAAACCAACCACTGAATCATGACATACGAAATTCAGTCCTAACAGGATTTCAAAACTGTTTTTTACCTCTATTAAAAAAGACTTGTGAGCTATTTGAGTTTTGACCTAGAACTAAGTATCTTAGTTTTCTCCAGCCTTTATGCAGCATATCAGTTTTTGTCATTGGCACAGCGTTTTGTAGAGAAGGTTCCGCCGTGCCTGTCCCCAATCCTGAAAAATGGTCGCATGAGGCGATTGTAAGGAGGTCAAGTATGCGACCTGTAAGAAGGGAAAAGCTGAATCGAGCGGTGAATTCGGGGCAAAATCTGGGGTTTGATTTCTTGCAAGAGTGTTGGGATGATCCCGCGAAAGCAGATTGTGATGAAGAAACTGCTGGTGAAGTTTCCGCAGTGGGGGATTGCGATTGTGGATGGGGTGTTGGTTGATAGTTCGGCATTATCTTATCGTCTGCTGTGGGTGCAATACTGATGAGCGTTTCGACAGTTGTTGTTTCAATTAATGCTATGTTGTTACGGTGCGTGCGTTTGTATGGCATTGTTAGGCCCAAGAAGGAATTCGTTTGAATGCGATCAATTCGGATTCCGACGAATCCTGGCTATCAAAGCGACGAATATATCCGGGCAAAATATTTTTAATAAGAGCGTAAAAGCACTTTTAATTCGCGTCTCATCTTGCCGGATAAGCTCCACGCGATAACAATCCATTTCGGCGTTTTCGGATCGGTAGCTCTTGCTAAAATAATGGACAAGAAAGGGTGTTCTGATCGCAGCACGGTAGTCCGCAGCGAAATCTTTTCGGCACAGAAAGAGCTTATTTGAACCAGCCGCAAAAGGAACAATGTCGGACTGTGTCTTTTCTCGCCACAGCGCATAGCCGGCAGTCACGTCAGGCCATTCAGCGCGACAAAAATCATCCAGAGCGATTACGCCGTCCCTTGCCAAGGTTTTTTCAGCCAAACGTAAGTCATTCTGTACAATCGAGTTCCAGTGTCCACCGTCCACACTGAAAAATCGCACCGGACCTACTTGCTGAAGGATATAGTCATGAGAGACATCTTCCGACGAGCCTTTGAATACGCGAATTCGCAAGGGGTCAAGATGAAACTTAGCCAAGTTTGCCTGAAATGAATTGAAGTCCCCTTTTCCAGAAAAATCCAAATTTTTGCTCTGATCATCGAAGATGTCGATACACAGCGCCGATTCATCACCCCGCAGTGCCATACACAAAGGAATGAATGACTTGCCATGATGAACGCCTATCTCTACGCACCCACCTGCAATGCTTTGTTGGTCTTGAAATTCCAATATTGAACCGATGATCTCGGCATCAACTCGTTGCAGCCAGCCATTTACGTCTTTCTTATCATAACGAAGGTAATTCCAGAGTTTGTTGCCCATTGCAGAGTTCCAAATTAAGTGATTTTGTGATGTATAAGTCTAAGATTGCTTGGCCCTAACTATGTATTATTTTGTGGATTAAAGGATAAATACTGATACAGAGTAAATATCACATAAATTGTCAGATAAAAAATAATTAAGGATTATTTAAATCAGACGATAGCTCTAACTCTCACAAACGAATGGCACGCTTGAAAAGCGTAAAACCCTGGTATTCCTGGATGAAAGGGTGTAGGGAATTAAGAAGATGTTGAACTACTTGACGCACTCGCATTCAATTGTCTGGAACACACTCAGCCTACACCCTACCCCCAACAAGATAGCCCTCACGAGGTTTCACATGAGTCTTAGTGCCATTCCTCTCACAAACTCTAAACGTCAAGCAGTCTCTACCAACAGCGAAGAAATGTTGGTGAATTGTATGAATTCTTGCCTATTCTTGTAGAACACATCAGCAACGAGGCGATTGAATACATCATAACCCCCACTGAAAAACTCGCCCGTCGCCCAAAATGAATTTTCTCCAAGATCAGCGACAGCGATCGCAGAACAAACACCAAAGCTTTTAGAAGCAGGTAATCCCACTTCTCTACGAGACGCTGGGCGAACGTTGACGACTGAAAATTCAGTTTCGGTTAGAGAAGTCAAAGCAAATCATGAGGGTGAAAGCTCTGCCGCGCTTGTCCCTGATCCTGAAAAATGACCGCATGAGGCGATTATTGCTTTTGTCAAATATACGACCGGATAATGCAGAAGGTGTAGCTCAAGATTCCCTTGCATTGATACTGCCAAGCGACGAATTACTTTCTGAAAACGGGGACGCATACTCTGCGACTCTCTCCCATCCCCACTTATAAGCAGTGTCAACCAGAATTTCTTTACCATTTCGGAATTTAATAAATTCCTGCCCGTGATTATAAAATATGTCTGCAACCAGTTGATTACGCTCGTCGTAACCCCACTTATCCACTGCTGCCCTCCACCAGCGCTTTCCGGGTGAGAGCAACTGTTCAAGTTCCAAATACTCCGGTTTCCAGTACTTGGTACGCCATTGATTTGCAAGTGCGTCGATTAATATCGCAGTCGGGTAGATCGGCTTTAGGTTTTCTTCGAGCCAGAGTATATAAACGATTGCGCTCTTGAAAGCATCTTCTAAACCATAGCTTGCTACTTCTAGAGTGTCTTGGAGTTGCTCGTCATTAAAATTTACGCCGAGCGACCGCAGGGCTGGAGCGTACAAATCAATTGAAGAAGAATTCAGAAGTCAGAAGTCAGAATTCAGGAGTCAGAATCAATCAGTCGGGGATTCAGACCCGCGACTGATTGAAAACCACCAAATTGTAGATTTGGTGGGGGTTTTAAACCCTATTATTCATCCGCCAGTCGTACAGAAAACATTGCTGAATTCTGTTGGATAATTCTTGTTCTACTGAATCGGCAGACCAGAACCACATAAGAAAAAGATTTGCCAAGATGTCTATATTTCAGCCATTATGGATATCTTTATGAATTCAAAGTGGAAGAGGTGATTAATCCTAAGACTTTCCCCCAATTGGTAAAAACTCTTGGAGTATCTGTCTGCCACTTTCTGCAAAGAATTTACTAGATAAATATAAAGAATAGATAAAGATTAGTGCTTCTACATACATCTATTCAGTAAATACGATGAAGAATATGTAAAGTTATTTTTTTAGACATAAATAACTCAGTAAATATTCTGTATGCTATTTATTAGCAGATTATTTAGGGCTTGCTGAAAATTTGTTTCTTTATGTCTCGTAAGCTGTTCTGTATTTTTTAGCTAGATACCAAAGGAAAATACCCCACAACAAGGTCATAAATATTTGTTGCCCTGTTTTCAAGCTAGCAAAACTTACGCATGGACAAAAACAATGAGATTTGTTTTTCAAAGATTCGAGCTTGATTTTTCGATGCTTTGTCAGCAGTGTCTATGGTAAATATTTGCCTATGCTACTGATCAAGGATGATTTAAATTAGCTTGAAACTAGCTTTTTGTGAATTCAGATCCTCTGGAATTTGTAGAATGCCTAAGATTTAACTAGTCCGAAGTACTTCGATAAGTAATACCTGCAAGTTAATCAAAAGGAAAATCTTCCAAAAAAATTCGTAACCCTCAAGGGTGAGATTGAAGTATGTCGAAATCATCAAGTTTCGGCAAATTTTTCTGTGCCAAAACAGCATTAACAACTGATAACTTAATTTACTTCAAAATATCGATTCAGGTAGGAAAAAGTAATGGCAAATATCATTGGAACCGACGGGAATGATACTTTGTATGGGACTGACAGCGCTGACACAATTAACGGGAAAGCTGGGAATGATAACATCATAGGTGGTGGTGGCGACGATACCTTAACGGGTGGTGGTGGGAAGGATATATTTGTTTTCGAGGGTGGCACTGATACTATCACTGATTTTGGTGGTGTAGGTAAAGGTACAAATCCCACAGCAGCAGTTATTGCCGAAGTTGATACTATCAAATTCCTTAATGGGGAGACTGCGCGAAATCTGCTACTAACCCAGAATGGTAAGAATCTGGAAATAACCTTTCAAGATATACAAGAAGATTTAGGATTTGAAAATTCACAAGTATATTTTAGTGACCCGATTTTGAAAGTCATCTTGCAAAACTTCAAACTAGAAGATTTAGATAACTTGAAAGCTTCTGGTACAAGACCAGCCATTGGTAATATTCTGTTTAATGGGCAAACTACCATTACGGATAGCTTTAATGTTCTAGATGCCAATTCTACTGATACGAGCATCGGCATTGCAAACACAGTCACCTTTCTCAATAACCTGGACAATAACATTACAGGTTTAGACAACTCAGATGATGTGATTAATGGTCAGGGGGGTAACGACAAAATCGATGGCTTAAGTGGCAACGATCTTTTGAGGGGTGGTACAGGGAATGATACTCTCATTGGTGGCATCGGAAATGATACCCTTGTAGATGATACTGGTAATAACTCTCTTGTGGGTGGTATTGGCAACGATATTTTGATTGTTGACTCTTCAACAGGATACAACACCCTCAACGGTGGCGCTGGTAACGATCAATTGTACGCTCGAGCTTCAGAAGGCAATAACTTAACTATTTGGAGGCGATGGGAATGATACTCTTGATTCCTCTTACCTTAATACTGAGTATGGATACTCCTTTATTGCTTCCTCAGGCAATAACACGCTCTACGGTGGTAATGGTGATGACCGCTTGGGTGTGTCTCCAGAAGGTAATAACTTACTCTCTGGGGACGATGGCAATGATTATCTCTCCAGTTCTGGTTATGATGAGTATAAAGCGTACCATCATTTTAGCTCCTCAGGCAACAATACCCTCAACGGTGGCATTGGTGATGATACATTGCGTGCTGAGTATTCCACAGGCAATAACCTACTGAATGGAGGCGATGGCAATGATTATCTCTCCATCTCTGGCTATTATATCGATTACGAAGGTTTTGGTGATTATGATGTCACCTCAGGTAATAACACCCTCAATGGTGGTGCTGGTGATGATACATTGCGTGCTGAATATTCAACAGGCAACAACTTACTCTCTGGTGGCGATGGTAATGATTCCTTATATGTTAGCCCCTCATCCCCAGATACTTCCCCCTCTTATTTAATTACTCAAACGGTAGATGGGGGTAAGGGTGACGATTTATTGTCTATCGATTACAGCAATGCTACAGGAGGGATTACTTCGACATTCAATGCCACTACTAATATTGGCTCAATTACAGCAGGTACGTATCGGGTTAACTACAAGAATATTGAACGATTAAATATTTCAGGTACAGCTTACAATGACAACATTGTGGGCAATAATGGCAACGATACCCTCTCCACGGGGAATGGTGGCAATGATACGATAGATGGGGGTAAGGGTGACGATGTTTTGTCTATCGATTACAGCAATGCTACAGGAGGGATTACTTCGACATTCAATGCCACTACTAATATTGGCTCAATTACAGCAGGTACGTATCGGGTTAACTACAAGAATATTGAACGATTAAATATCACAGGTACAGCCTACAATGACAATATTGTGGGCAGCAATGGCAACGATACCCTCTCCACGGGGAATGGTGGCAATGATACGATAGATGGGGGTAAGGGTGACGATGTTTTGTCTATCGATTACAGCAGTCCTACAAGAGGCATTACTTCGACATTCAATGCCACTACTAATAGTGGCTCAATTACAGAAGGCACGTATCGGGTTAACTACAAGAATATCGAACGATTAAATATTTCAAGTACAGCCTACAATGACAACATTGTGGGCAGCAATGGCAACGATACCCTCTCCACGGGGAATGGTGGCAATGATACGATAGATGGGGGTAAGGGTGACGATTTATTGTCCATCAATTACTCCCCAGAAAGAGTTACTTCGACATTCAATGCCACTACTAATATTGGCTCAATTACAGGAGCTGGGTATCGGGTTAACTACAAGAATATCGAACGATTAAATATTTCAGGTTCACCATACAATGACAACATTGTGGGCAGCAATGGCAACGATACCCTCTCCACGGGGAATGGTGGCAATGATACGATAGATGGGGGTAATGGCAACGACTACTTAACTATTATTAGCCATACATCAGGAAATAATTTACTCTCTGGGGGCGATGGCAACGATACTCTTTCTGCATCTAGTGCCTCAGGCAATAACACACTCAACGGTGGCAACGGCAATGACTACCTCACAGGTGGCAACGGTAATGATAGTCTAATTGGAGGAGCTGGGGTTGATACCTTTGCTTTCAATAGTTTCAATGAAGGCTTAGACACTATTTATGACTTCAACGCCACGAATGAAGTGATTCAGATATCGGCTGCTAATTTTGGTGGTGGGTTATCCATTGGTTCGCTCAAAGCAAATCAGTTTACCATTGGAACATCTCCAAACACTAGCACTCAGCGATTTATCTATAACTCGACTACTGGTGCATTGTTCTTTGATCAGGATGGCAGCGCAGGGGCGTTTACTAAGATACAATTTGCACAACTATCTACTGGCTTGTCACTAACTAATAACAGTTTTGTGGTTGTTTAGTAAATAATTGAATTGCGAGGTTCAATTTTAAGCATCTCGCATTCGATTGTTCTCTATTTTCAAGGTATATATCTACGGGGAATACCCACAAGGAGGGCATAAAAATCTCTTTCTCTCTAAGAGTCAGATTTTGACTATTTTCAAGTTAGTAAGACTTAGGCACTGGCAAAAAAAACAAATATCAAGAAATAGCTTTTTGAGAAACAATTTCGAGATTTTTTGAGCAACTGCTCAACCAAATGAGCAAACCACCCATACTAAACTAATTGAGAGACTTTTCTTTATGGCTAGACTTAGCATTCCATCGAATTTTATCGGTACCCTCGGTGACGATGCTCTAGTTGGGGAAGAACTGAATGCCTCCCCAGCAATTGGTATCGATATTTTGACTGGAGGTTACATCCGTACACTTTCAGGAAAAGACAGGCTGACTGGTATTGGTACTGGCGGCAATGGGAAGAATCAGTATGGCTTAGAGGGCAGCAATGGCACAGGTATTGTTAACGATGGCAGTCTAGATACAGGTTGCCAAGAAGACGCGATCGCTGGTACAGGTAATGGCGGCAACGGCGGCAGCGGCCGCGATGTCGTCGGCGATATCGGTAACGGTGGTAAGGGCGGCGACGGCGGTACTGGAACTGGGATTGCCAACAATGGCAAACTGAATACAGGAAACGGAAACGACGCGATCACTGGCACAGGGAAGGGCGGCAATGGCGGCATCGGCGGCCATGTTAGCAATACTGATTACGCCTTTGGCGGTGCTGGCGGCGATGGCGGCGACGGCGGTACTGGAACAGGCATTGCTAACACTGGCGAACTGAATACAGGGGGCGGAAACGACTTGATCACTGGCACGGGTAGTGGCGGCAACGGTGGTTATGGCGGCAGCAGAGACAGCGACAAAAACATTCCCCTCCTTGGCACCAACGGCGATGGTGGTACTGGAACAGGCATTGCTAACACTGGCAAACTGAATACAGGGGACGGAAATGACGTGATCAATGGCACGGGTAATGGCGGCAACAGCCCCAAAGGTGGCTTCGAGGGTGGCGGTGGTACTGGAACAGGCATTGCTAACACTGGCAAACTGAATACAGGGGATGGAAACGACGCGATTACTGGCACGGGTAATGGGGGCTATGGGGGCTATGGCGGCTATGGGAGCGACGGTGATGCTGGGGGTGGTGCTGGGATCGGCATCTTTAACGTTAAAGATGCCACCATCACTACAGGGACGGGCGAGGACACGATTACGGGTAATGGGAACAGTTCAGGAGCAACCGCCACCACCTATGGCATCTTCAACAATGGAGTCATTGATACAGGAAACGGAAACGACACCATTATCGGACAGGCTACAACAACAAGTGATGGTGTTGTTGGCTACGGCGATAGTTCTGCCTACGGCATTTATGGAGAAGGAGTCATCAAGACTGGGGATGGTAATGACAAAATTATTGCCACCAGCATCATAGATGGGGTTCAACAGAAAGTCTCTATTGGTGGCGGGTTAAGTATTCAACTGGGTACTGGGAATGACTACTTTAAAGGATTCGGTGCTGCGACTGTTGATGGTGGTAAAGGTTTCGACACCCTCGATCTGGGCGCTTTCAATCGCTCTGAACTCATCGTATCTGGTATTAGTTCTGGTAATACCCTTGAAACTGCTGACATCAGTTTTAACAACAATGGCAACACCATTACCTTGTCTACCACTGGCTTTGAGAAATTTATCTTTGCAGATAGCTCTTTGTACTACAGTACTTTGACCAACGGGGCATAGGTCAAATCAATTCCAAATTCCAAATTATCAATTCCAAATTACAAGACGCTCGCTCGCAAAAAGCGAGTCTGCGTACTCTTACAGAGAAGCAAGCTACGCGCAGTGTCTCGTAGAGAGTGTCTTGTAGACCACTGATTATTTGAATCAGTGGGGGCAAGAAAAGAGCGAATTAATCAATTCAAAATTTTTGTTTCTTGTTAATGAGAGCATTTTGAATACGTGAATTTCATTAAATGGTCAATACTTCTTTCTTGCTTTGTGCGACGGTGGCAGATTCTTGGAAACTAAATAATGGCGACAACTAAATATCAAGCTTATACAAATGTGCCAAAACCGAGTCCAAAACTGGCAGAAATGCTCCTCTGCACCCCTGCTGCCTCAACGATTTTCCCTTTTCTTAGTGCCATTCGGGCTTACGCCTTTGCCTTTTCCCAGATCGCAATTAAGGGAATTGATGAATAATTCTTCGGTATGAAGACTAGCCCATTTTCTTGATATAGTACCAACAATCGCATATCCCTTGGTGAAAATTCCCTTCTTCTTGGGTGATCATGGAAAAGGGATACTCTAGTTGAGCTTACGCCCTCTGACTGTTTTATTAGTATATAGCAATGAATTTTAAAGCTTGAATTCTAGCAAAATCATTGTTAGATAGGGTTAAACATACTGATATGACAAGTCAGGAATCCCACATTTAAAAACGTGGGTTCTTAAGCACGAGCAAGCGCAATCTGGGTAACATCAAAGTTTTCTAGCCGAGTCATGTTTCCACTCTTTTTATCGATGCTATATACAGCATTAGGTGTCTGATACCTCATAGCTCCAAAGGCGAGGAGTTGCCCTGTTCCAGAGCAAACTAAGTTTTGTAAGCCATTATTCCATGCCTGACCATCAACTTTCAATTGTGCCAGTACAATCGGCCTTTTTTGATTTGAGTCTAGCTGCACCAGACTTGTTTCACCATGAAATCCAAGTAAAGACGTATAGAATTTCCCATCTGGGCACTCAGCTAAATTGCTAACCCGCTCATCGTTCGGGATTGTAATCTGACTAAGAGGACTTATCTCTCCTGTTTGAAGGTCAATATCTACCAATGTGATTGGTGGTGTACCGTTCTTATGACCTATTAAACCGATGAGTCGCCCATCATTAGTGCCTAGCAAGCTCCCAAGCTGTTGATTCTCATCAAGTCCTGAGACTCTCAAAGTTTTTACAGACGCACCATCCAAAATTATCAGGCGAGTAGGTGTCGCTTTTTTCCTACTAGTCGTAACAGGAGTAATGGCTACAATAAGTGTGCCATCCCTTAAAGAAGTAAAGCCACTCAATATTTCATTAGGCTCTAATAAAGGCGTACTATTATCAGTAATTAACTGAGCTTTTCCTGTAATTAAGGATCGCAAAACAAGTCCTACAGGCTTAATATCTGTGGTTACACTGTTTTGGGGAGTGCTATATGATTCAGTGATGTTTACCTCTGGAATAGCCGTTGGATCAACAGGGATAGAGGTAGAACCTATACCGACAATATTTAAACCCGGTGTTTGCGCCAAGGCTTTGTTAGTTAGATAACTAAACCCAGAGACTACAGTTCCAGCAAGTACCAACTGGCCAAACTGCCGACGTGAGAGATTGTAACCCATATTTCCATTCCTAGAATTAATGACTTTTGTTAGGTAGCAGTGTGAATATAAACAGGTAAGGCTAAGATAGTTGCGTCCAGGTTGCTACTGATGGTGTGCCATTGTTATCACTAATAAAAAGCATGTACCAGCCTGGTGGTGCGATGTTTCGATTGTTTGTTAGTGTGACATTGAGAGAAGTGGCATTCCTAAAATTAATGGGTACATCCACTAACCTTTGTTCTGTATCGCAGGAATGAGTGGTTGCCATTGGTTTAATCAGACTAACCCATTGAATATTCGCAGCTTGGGGTGTCTGAATTGTAAATTGCAGCCCGTAGCTCAATGCTTGAGGGGCACTCTGAATAATTGGTCGCGATCGCGACATGTAAGCAGGACTGTAGATTTCTAATCGCAGTTCATCGACAGTCCGTTGAGGGTTCCCTCCAGCTGTGACTACCCTACCATCTGGTAGGAGCAAGGCTATCGAGTGATATACGCGGGGGACATTTTGTTTAGCTACTACTGTCCAGCTATTTGTAACGGGATTATAGATTTCTGCTGGCAGCATTGATTGTGTTGTGTTCTCATTCATTTGGCTACCATTGCAAACAAACACAGTGCGATCAGGTAATAAAACTGCGCTCAGATGCATCCGAGCATAGTGTAAATTTCTTGATGCGTAGTAAGTTGGGTTGGGCCTATTTAGCAAGGCAATATTCACCCTGTTTATTGCCGCATTAGGACTAGTATTACCCTCAGTACTAGAAGTAGTATTACCCCCACCTATAATCATCACCTTTTGATCTTGTGCAGGTGGTAAAAGCACACTGGCAGCTTGATTACCACAATCTGGGAATTGCAACCCTGGCACCACTTGTTCTGTAATGGATTGTGTAAATGTCCCTGGCAGGGTTAATATCCTTGGTGCCACTGAAGTGCCACCCATTTGAGCACCGGAATAAAAGACGTTCCCATTACTTAGTAGAAATAGCTGTGCGTACTGCGGTAAGGCGCTAGTTCTTGGAAAAGCGTTCCAACCATTTGCAAATGTCGAAGAATAAATTTCTGGTTGTTGGTTGAGGTTGCCATCTATACCAAGCCCAGACACGGCTAATATCCGACCACTGCCTAGTGTTAACAGAGTTAGGATACCAGCGGCCATTATTCATTGATGGCATGTTGATCCATTTTTCGGCAATGGGATCAAACATCACAGCAGTGGGTAAACCATAGAATGGATCGTACCGCAGAGTTCCACCCGCAACCATTAACATCCCATTGGGGGTGAAGGAGTGACCGGCGCAAAAAAGGTCAATAGGTTGATTATTACTATTCAATGGAGGCCCTTGATAGATAAAGGTTCCCGCATTTACATCCCATAACACACTGTTGTATGGAGTATTTAAATGACTAGGATCGTTACCTGAGCCACAGAAAAATAATATTTTACCAGTATGAAATAGGGCGGCATGTATGGGTAGAATTGGGGCTTTATACGACAATACTTGCCATGTGTTTCCTGCGGTGCCAGCCTGAGCTATGAGAGTCCCTGAATCTGTTTCCTCTAGAAGGGTAGTCTTATTATTAGGTTGAGTCACTTTATTTACAACTACTCCTACGTAAGTTTTATTTTTGTTCTTTCAGTAATTGATTCATAAATTTATATCTTCTTCTTCTTTAGGCCCATTGAGTGTTAAGTTATGATGTTTTTTATAATAAGCTAAAGTAAAATTCGTTGAGTTTAACGAGGCAATCACAAGGACTTTGGCGATTTTATATTTGGTTACATAGTTAGGTTAATTAGTGCCTACCTAGTTAGCGCTTACCGACCTGCTAAGAGGTTGTTTGAAAAGTTTAATTTATTACTTGCCTCGGCAATTATAAATCGCGGCTATATAGGCAAAATCTGCCTCATAAGGTTAAAAACCATTGATTTTCTATTAGTCCACCTCAGTGGACTAAGTTTTGTGTAGTAGCGAATTTTATTCGCCCAATACTTTTCAATACATATTTGACATATTAATGACACAGTATTGACATAGATATAAATAAAATATTTAAAAAAGAAGAAGTGTTGGTTAATGAATTAATCTACTTACATTCATCACAATTAAGTCAAAAAATTAAGACTTCAATCTCAAAATGCTCTCAGTAGTTCACTAGAGTAAACTTGGCTATTTGGGAAATTGTTTTAACCTCTAATATGTACCCCAATCTGAAAAAGCGCATTTTGGGCTTGGCAGACTACTAGTAGTCTGCCAACCCAAAATTGCTGAGTGGAGTCAGCAGAGGAGCAGGGGAGCAAGGGAGCAGAGGAGAGATTTGTACAAGTTCTTTCCCCCCTGCCCCTCCGCACCTCTGCCCCTCTGCTTGCCACCACGCAAAGTTTGTGTGGCGAACCACTAGTTCGCTTTCGTGACTTGGCGGGGAAAAGGGTAAGGGGGAAGGGGGAAAGGGTTTAAATCTCTTACCCTTTTCCCTTTCCCCTTTCCCCAGTCCTCACAAGCGCATTTTTGGGTTGGCAGACTACTAGTAGGGCGATCGCAGTTGTCTTGATATCAATTTTTATACACCGAAAAAACAGGAGTAATCGGAATGTCTACATTTACCGTCACTAATACGAACAACAGTGGTGCAGGTTCACTGCGGCAGGCAGTTCTAAATGCCAATGCCATGACAGGAAAAGATATCATCAATTTTGGTGGGCCGTTTACAGATGGGCTAGCTCATACCATCAGTTTGACTGGTAGTGGTTTGAGTATCACAGATGACTTGATAATTGTTGGTACAAATCCGAGCAAACTAACTATTAAGGATGATACTGCTGATCGTGTTTTTGACATTGCTAGTGGTGTAATATCTGCAATCAACGGGCTGACTATTACAAATACATATAATGGCTCCAATGGCACACCAGGGGGTGGTGGTATTTCCAATGAAGGTGTTCTTACCTTAAACAACAGCATAATCACTGGCAATACAGTATATCATAATGCAATAAACTTCTACGGAAACACCACCAGTGCGGGTGGTGGTATTTATAATACTGGCAGCCTCACAGTCAACTATAGTAACATTAGTAACAATTCGGCTGGTGATGTTTTATCTGCCAACGGTGATGGTGGTGGTATTTATAATACTGGCAGCCTCACAGTCAACTATAGTAACATCACTGGTAACACAACAGGTTATGGTGGTGGTGTCTATAGTGACCAGGATTTAAAAACTAGTATCAAGTCTAACTCAGTATCAGTGAATTACAGTACCATCAGTCACAATAGTTCGGCAGGTGAAGGGGGCGGTATCTATTTACATTATGGCACGCTCAATCACGACACCGTCACTAACAATTCGGCAAGTGAAGAAGGTGGCGGCATCTATTTATACGATGCTCAGGTGAATTACAGCATTATCACTAACAATTCGGTAGGTAGCAGCGGCGGTGGTATCTCATTAAGTCAAGGTACAGTAAATTACAGCAGTATCAGTGGCAATTCGGCGGGTGACATCGGCGGCGGTATATCAGGTCAAGGTACAGTAAATTACAGCAGTATCAGTGGCAATTGGTCCCCATCTGGCGGCGGCATTGTAGGCATTGATGGTTTGACAGTAAATTACGGCAGCATCACTGACAACACAGCAGATTATGGCGGTGGCATCTACGTAACTAATGGTGGTGGAATAGTAAATCACAGTATAATCAGTGGTAACACGGCTAAAGATGCGGGTGGAGGGATATTTTATAGCGGGCTTATTTCTCCAGATAGTGATCTGGGTTTTAATGATCATATAGTCGTGATTGATAGCACCCTTAGTAACAATCAAGCAGGCATTGGTGCTGCCGTTTACAATGATGGCAACTTAACATTAGCCAAAAGCACTATTAGTAACAATAAAGCACAGTCTGGCGGTGGTATTTACAATGATGGCGCTTTAATATTAAGCAACAGCACCCTCAGTAACAATCAAGCACACTTTGGCGGTGGCATTTACAATGATGGTATCTTAACAGTAGGCAACAGTATTATCAGGCACAATAAAGCTTTCGGAATCGAACTCAGTTCTGGTAAATTCGAGTCTGGCAAGGGTGGCGGGATTTACACCTCTGACTCTGCTGGCTATCCCGCTCCCACATTAGACTACAGTACCGTCGCTTGTAACTTTGACACACCCGAAGAGGATTCAAATAAGTTTATCAAGCTTGATAATATTGTAGGTAAATTCATTAACATTGGTTCAGTCGTGAGAGTTTAAGTATTTACCTTAATATTTTTTACAAGGCGATTAAAAATTCTCACCAATCCAATCAATAGCTTGGTGAGAATTCGTTCATTAGCAATTCTTTGTTCCATTGCCGATAATAGTTTTAGAGCTAATTATTTAAGAGGTTGATTATGGTTTTTGCTCAAACCAGTCCCCCAGATGTAATAACAACTCGCCTGACGTTAGACGAGTATCGGGCTATGGAAGAAACAAACCCCGAACGCCATGAATACCGTAACGGAGAGATTATTACTATGTCGGGAGGGTAGGAATCTCACAGTGCCATCGCCAGCAACTTCTTAATAACTCTAGGGTTTTTATTGAGAGACACCGATTTCCGTTTGTATAACAGCGACTTGCTTTTTTTGGATTCCTGAATATCATTGTGGTACTTATACGAACCTATCCCACTATTCTAAAAATCCCTACTTCTTTTCGTAAAAAATGATCGCTGGCTATGGCAAGTGAACTTCGAGTAATAAATTATGACTTCTCATAATATTCTGGTTATTGAAGATTCCAAAGATATGAAATGGTTGTTTGAGGAATTTTTTAACTTACTGCCTGCACACCACTTTGAGATGTCCATTTATAATGGACGTGATGCTTTAAAATTCCTCAAATGTCACAGAGTTAGCATCATCTTGATTGATTTTCCAGTTCTCGGTGCTTGGGAGCTTTTTGAGTACGTTCAAGCTCATCCGACATTAAGATTTGTTCCCCTTGTAGTTATGTCAGGAGCAAAAAAACATTTTATCGATGAATTTCCAAAGCCTTTTGAATATTTTGAACATTGTAAAAAACCATTTAGACCAGCAGAACTTAAGCAAGCAGTCCGTTCAGCGATTAACAAAGCAAAATTGCGGTATCTCCAAGAAAAAAGCCACATCTTTGGTGAGATTAGTTAGACAAGGGGCTTGAGTAGCAGGCGAACTGAAAGCTGGGATCAGCTTAAGATTGTTGGTATGGTAGTTGGTTCTGACGCGCCGACTGAAAATCTGCGTGTTGAGGAAAAGGCTCATGCGCCCTTGAGGGGCGCGTCACTTTCACGTATCTTCATCGCGTCAGAACTTGAAGAATTCCCTACGGCAATTGATTGTACATCGCTGGCACTTGTGAAAGCTGCACGAAGTAATCCCGCTTCTCTACGAGGCGCTGCGCGAACTTTGTTGGCTGAAAATCAGAATTGTGGTGTTGAGCCGAGGGGCTATCATGAAGATACTTGTTCCGCCGTGCCCTTTGCTCAAAATGAATTTTCTTCAACTTTAGCGATGCCTGCGGCGAGCGTAGCTATCGCTAATCAAACACAGGAAGAAGTAGAACAGAGTAATCCTTATACCAATTCACTAAAATAATGAAACAGATGTAAATCCTGAAAGCCTTGCTGTATCTAAGTTTTGTAATTATTGCGAATGGGCGAAAAAGCGAATTGCGAATTGGTATTAGACCTCTCGCAAAAAGCACTTTTGCAAGAGGGGGAAAAAGGGTTCATGTTAAAGAGAAAGGGAAAGGGAACAATACAGAATTTTTTCCCATTCCCCCTTCCCCCTTTACTTTTTCCCGACTTATAGAAGAAGTCTATTTTCATATATGGAATTAGCAACGCCAAACTTTTTAACCTGATTTCGCTATAAATTCATCTATATGCAACTATTACTTGCTGTTCAGTAGGTGGGAGTGAATGAAGTTGGCAATGGGAAAAACCAGCATTGCTAAACATACTTTCGTACTCTGCAAATGTATAGGCATCGCCACTAGGGGTTGTTGCTAGCATGACTAAGCTGAAAGCAGCAGCATCAGGTGGCGTAATGCGGTCAGAGTTAGGAATAAACTCAAAAACGAGAACTCTTCCATCAACAACCAGCGAAGTCTTGATCTTTCTCAGTAGCTGTTCACAGGTTGCTACATCAAAATGATGTAAGAAGTTAGGCAGTAAAACTAGATCGTAGTCATTGCCGTAATCTACTTCAAAAGCGCTACCGACAATTGTATGGTAGCGCGAACCTACTCCTTTGATCGTGGCGTTTTCTTTAGCAACCTCTAAAACAGATGCCCAATCAAGACCAAAAATTTCGGCATTCGGGTTATGTTGGGCAATTGCAATACCAAACAAGCCATGACTTGCTGAAATATCTAACACTTTCAGAGGCTCTATTTTATTCTCATTCACCAACTGAGCGATTAATTGTGCGGGGTTTGCCATCATTGGTGACATAGCTTTTGCAAATTGCACCCATACTGGATGTTCTGGCGATAAAGTTCCTTGGGGCGATACGGCAGTTCCTCCCTTGAGGACAGCAGCAGTCAGGTCATTGAAACCGTTAGTTATCATTGGAGATAGTAAAAATTCAATTGCATCTCCCATATAAAATTTGCTTTGCCGATCCAAGAACATCGCTGAATCTGAAGTGAGCCTATAGCCTTCTGCTTCCTTTGTCATAAAGCCGATAATCACCAAATAATCGCACAACATTCGCATACCTCGTTCCGAGGTTTGACACTTTTGTGCCAATGATTGACTTGACTCAATTCCTTGACTGATGGCAGTAAAAACATTCAATTCAACTGCGGCTTTAATTGCCGCGCTGCGTTGGTAAGCGTTAACTGTATTGAAGAATAGTCCAGGTGAGGGTGTTGACATATAATAAAGCTTTTTCAATGACGAAATATAATCAGCGATCGCCTCTTAAATAAGTGGGCGTCATTCTAAGGCGATCGCCACTTTCAATATATTGAATTTTAGACCTGTCCGGCTGTTAATAGTGAAGAAGGCAGGAGGCAGGAGGCAGAAGGCAGAAGGTTGCAATACAGTGTAGGCTTCAGACCTACACTGATTGCAGGACACCAAATCAGAGATTTTGGAGTGGGGCTTAAACCCTTGCTCCGCAATGGTTCGCAGCAGAAGGCAGAGGGCAGTATTCCTTCTGCCTCCTGCCCTCTGCCTTCTGCCTTTCTTGCTAAATCTGCGGTCAAATCCAGCGTAGGGAAAATCACTGATTGAATTGCTTGCGTCCCCTGAAACACAGATTCTTCATATAGTCCATCTACCAGAGTTAGTAGAGTTATTTGGGCTTTCTGGGCATCAACAATCCAGTATTCAGGGATACCCCGTGCTGGATACTCAGAGCGCTTATAGCGGTAGTCTCTATCCTCATTTACCTTTCCTGTAGCACCACTTGGAGGCTGCGGCATTCTATCGTTCAATAGCAATTCTTCTTGACTTTGCAGATAATAGTTTTAGAGCTAATTATTTAAGAGGTTGATTGTGGTCTTTGCTCAAACCAGTCCCCCAGATATAATAACAACTCGCCTGACGTTAGACGAGTATCGGGCTATGGAAGAAACAAACCCCGAACGCCATGAATACCGCAACGGAGAAGTTATTACTATGTCGGGAGGGTCAGAATCTCACAGTGCGATCGCCAGCAACTTCTTAATAACTCTAGGGTTCATCTGCACCTTTAAATCACAAATATCGCCAGAAGTTCTTACTGATAGTCTTGAGACTGACTACATTGGGTTCTGCTGTCGCTTTAGGGGCATGACCAACAACTACCGCAGCAACTTGTGGTGCAGATGTCGCTAACAGAGAGTTGAGTAACTCTCGCTGATAGTCAATATCTTCTACTGTGCGGTAAACTCTGTGGTAGTCAATTTGCATCCCTAAAGGTGTTGGTACTATTTTCAGATATTCATTTAGGGCGTTAATATAGCCATCGTGAAAAATTCTATTAGCAATAGAAGGACGGATAATATTCAATAATTGAATAGCTCGTCTAATGTCTGCAACACTGCGACTAGCATCAATCTCTGGCTGGCTTTCGCTGTAACCTTTGGATTTCTTTTCTGCTACCAGATTATGAAATTTAGCAATGGCTCTTTGATGATTGCCTAATGTGTGGATTTTCGTTTGCGCCTTATAACCGACTCTGCCCCACTGCACTGTTAAGTTACCATCTTCAACAATAGCCGCCCAGAACTTATTGCTGTTCTGGATAGCATCAACAAAGACTAAATAGATTTCCATCTTTCTTACCCTGTCAATTTCCTAACTTCAGGGCATTGCCCCATCTGAGATAGATATACTGAACGCGATCCCTACGAACCTAAAAGAGCGATTGCCCCATAGGATTAGAAGACAATCGCCTTCTCATCAGTTCATATTGCGAAACTTAGCAGCACGCAAAGATTGAGTTTTCGCCGCAACCACAGGACTACTAGCCCGTCGTGCAGTTGATGCCCAGGACTGCATCCGCTCGACTGCCGCAGCGTCCTGAATCGCAAGCGGGGTAATGGTTTGACGGCAGGTTTCCAGGTCAGCAAGCGTTACCTGCTGCGGTCTATCCTCATCGAATGCCAGCAGAGCAGCTTCCGAAGCGAGGGTTTCGAGTTCTGCCCCGGAGAATTTTGCGGTCGAAGCTGCGATCGCTTCGAGATATTCAAGCTGTACTTGAATACCGAATCGCTCTAGGTGAATCCCTAGAATCTGTACCCGTTCTGGTTCAGTGGGAAGATCAACAAAGAAAGCTTCATCAAATCTTCCCTTCCTCTTGAATTCACTTGGTAGTGCTGATGGGTCATTGCAGGTTGCAACTATAAACACCCCAGCAGTACACTCACTCATGAACGTAAGCAAAGTTCCAAGAATCCTTTGACTAACACCTGAAGTATCGCCCTGACCTGAAAGTGCTTTTTCTACTTCATCTATAAATAAGACGCAAGGTGCGATTGCTTCTGCTGTTTTCAGTGCGCGTTTAACATTACCTTCGGATTCGCCAACTAGTGAACCTAGAAGAGACGCAATGTCGAGTTGTAGAAGTGGCAAATTGAGTATACTAGCAATGTTTTTGGCGCAGTGACTTTTACCCGTTCCGGGTGGGCCAGCTAGTAACACCCCTTTGGGTTGGGGTAAGCTAAGACTTCGTGCCTCTTGTGTGAACAGCCGCCGCCGACGATTCAACCAATCACGCAGTAAATCGAGTCCGCCGAATGGGGTTATCGCAGGTTTACCCAACTCGATACCCATTTGAGAGAGTAGCCGAGTTTTGTACTCGACAGCTTTGGGGATAAAATCAGCGCCAACGACGACACCATCATTAGTTAAGTTTTCTTTGACTGTTAACCGAAGGAAATCACTAATTTCTTCTAAAGTTAAACCCAGTGCTGCACGAGAAAGAGTTTCAAATTCAGCATTTTCAAGCGTAACAGTAAAAGTCAATTCCTGCTCCCTAGCAGACTGTTGTAAGTCATGCAAATAAGAATTGATATGTTCAAGTATTTGGTCAATACTAGGTAAAGGGACTTCACAATAAGGAATCAATCTGACTAGGGATTCGTGTAATTGTATGTTCTGACCTAACAAGACAATGCGTTTATCTGTGGGTTTTAACCTGTGGTAAAGGTTTTTAATCTTGCTTAAAATTTCCCAACTCAATTGGGGTGAATTCTTAGCAATAAAGGGGTGAATATCTCCGAGGATAAATACACCATGACCACTAAAGTTAGCAATGTAATCAAACACATATAACAATGGATCAGCCTGTGGTGGTTTCTTATACTCTGCAACTGGCTTAAACACCAATCCCCCATCTGCTGCGATTAAACATTGCTCTAAGGTTGATACTCCCAGATTCCAGAAAAATACTGGACTTGATAGCTTGTTAGATGCCTCTGTAGTCAACCACTGAATAATCGTTGCTTCATCAGGAGACAGCACATCAAGCGCTGCGATCGGAATTTGTGAATCAAGCGTGGAGAGGAGATTTGAGAGTTTCATGTCAATTATTCAAATATTTCACTTATGAAATGGCGAAGTCTTTATGATCAGCAGTTACCAGCCTAGTTAAGACTGGTAATTGATGACTGATTACTGACGCAAACGTGTTTGATTACTGTTCGTAGCCCGAAGTTGTTGGGTTTGGGCTTCATCTTTAAACGTGCGATCGCCCTCCACAACTCCAAGTGCTTCTTCAAATGGTTGCGTAGCCGATAAACAACTCAGCCCCTCGAACCCCTCCGCTTCCACTCGAACTTCACCTGTAGCGCTGTCAAAATGAATCAAAACTGAACGTTCCATGTTTATCTCCTTACATATTGTTGAACTTCTTGATGTCCAGCAAAAGTCAGCCGTAGAGTTTGCACGTTCCCGTTGGTTTCTTCAGCGATCGCACATTCACCAAATTTTTCTTGTAACTCGGCGGCTTTAGCGCGAACCATCCGTTGTCCATAAGCCAGCATTAGTTTATTACTGAAAAAGTCTTGTCCCAACTTCAGAACTGTCTCGTAGCTGTCGTGTATTACATCGTACACACCACTTGACTGATTCCATTTGAACCCGATGTCTGCACGGGCTTTTATGGTGCGACCAGATACGATGATTTCAGCGCTTTGTCCTTGAGAGCCACCGTAGTATCCTTTTAGTGATTGTGCTGTTTCATGAACTTGCGGATTCAGTTTCAAATCTTGTAAAGCTTGTACCAGACATTCACGGTTAACAAGCTTGGTTTTAACTGTTGAGAAATGTGACATTTTTAGCTCCAAGGCTTTCAAATTGGTTTGAGAAATAGTACGGATGCGATATCCTTTTTGAGTTATTCTGGAAACTACGTATTAAATCCATTGGGATCAGTCTTGAGCGAATTCACCCTCGCCCAAGACTGTTTTTTACCGGAACTTAAACGACATCACGGTAGCTTTCGATAAACCCACTTCACCAGTTGCTAGCTCTTGGAGATTGCGCTGTTCGTCTAACAACTTAATCCGAATTTCTTCCATCTTTTGCTGTAATTGACTGCGCGTATCTGAACCAAGATTCTTCGACTCAATCGCCGGATCGTTAACGATAGAGTCCAAGTGCGCCATCATCGCCTCCAAGCTGCTGCCTGCCTCCGGGTCAGCATTCGCTAGTAGTACCTGAACCTTCATCAGATGGCGTTGCATCTTCTTTTTAAACTGTACGGGCTTGCGTCCTGGTTCCCAATCAGCCAACTCTTCAAGCAACTGTGCGGCGAGTTGTTCACCACCAGCGAGGGCTGATTCCCGTAGCCTTTGCTCCAGATTTTGGTCGTACTGTTGTATGAACTTGGTAATCTGGTCAAGGCATTCGGCTTGCTGCTGGTTCAGTTGTTCGGACAATGCCGGGATAATTACCGGACGACCAATGACGACCTGCAAATAGTCTTCGAGATCGGTCAGAGTCGGAAATGCTCTTAACAAGTTAGCTTTTACAGATTCTTGCTTATCTTGTGCTAATTCCCAAGTGTTAAGTGAGAGGAACTGGTCAATCCGTTCCTGATAATCAAGAAGCCCCGCTTCGTAATCAGCTTTTAATTGATTACGCAGTCCTGGGGCGATATTATCTCTGATATTGATTAACTGATTCCAAACGAGTGGAGCCAAATCAATCGGACAAACCCAATCACCAGTATCCGCAGACATCCACTCCTGAACTGAGGCGATTTCTTGACGAAGTTGTGCGGCAGCTTCATCCAGCTTCTTGAATACCTTGATACCTCGCAAACCGACTTCGGAATTTGTGACTTTAACGAGGTCTGATTCTATTTCAGAAACTTCAGCTTTAAGTACATCTGCCCATTTAGGTGCAGCAGACTTTGTACTTCTCTTCAACTGAATACGAAAGCGAATACGAGTTTTATTTAATTGTGAGAAATTGTGGCGCTCGACTACTGCATCAGTTAGGAAATTTGCAGCAACAGGGTTGTCAATTGCTTGTACCATGATTATTGACCTCAATCATTATTTTTCACTTTCAATTAAGCGAAGCTTTCTTAGCCTGTAACCCAATAAGTTCCTGTTTCTCGAACCATACAAGGCTGTCCTTTAATAGTTGCAATCCCTACTTGGCGGCTATTTCCCAATTTCTGAATGTCTGTAATAGCTCTATAGATTACTTTTGTAGAACTATTTTGTAACCTAATATGTCTTTTAATGACTGGTGGTTTATGTATGGACATGGCTCAAAATAGCTGAAGTTGCTGTGAATTATCCTGTACCACAGGCTTTTGATAAAACATTCCTTCGACTTCATAACAGCGAGTCATGAGTTTGTTTCGATTTAGCCGAAAGCTGGCTTTTTTTCTTTGATTTGGCAGAGGTAAAAATAGATACTGTGGATGTTGGATAGTACCTGTATCGCCTAAGTATCGACAATGTGTACCATTAATTTGGTAAACTTTTGATGAGCTTAACAGTGTCGCTTCATACACTTTGATCAAATTTGTTTCCATCTGATTAGTATTGAAGTAGAGTGTGTGATAATCTTTTGTGGAATCGATTTTTCTCTCCAGTCAAACTGATTAAATCTGACTGGAGAGTTTTTCACGCATAATCTGATTCAATTTTTCCTTTGATTCATCAGGTAGAGCATTAAAATCAAACTCTTTAGAATCCCAAACTTCATCAAGACTTGTAGACTCATCAACAATATTTGCAATCAAACTCGATTCATCGTCGTACTTCCAGCCATTGGCTAAAAGCCACGGCAGAACTCCTTCAGATTGCAATAGTTTCTCAATGTCGAACGAATCACAAAACTGCTGTAAGTTTTCGATATTGGGGTGAACGATTGTTATTGTCATTTCTTTTGATTGGTGAATAGGTAGACAGCATGTATTAGCTGTAGACAAAGCTTGAGCAACTTCTAATTACAGTTACCCAAACTCTGTTTACAACGAGTTAAAACGCTATCTCATTCGCAGCTTTTGTTACAGCTAAAGCCTGTTTACTGACCTCTCGCCACTCTGTTTGCTCGTTGTAAGATGCCATCACTAATTCCGACTCTACCCATATCCGACAGAACAACACGTTTTCATCTGTCGTCCCAGGGTGCGGCTGTAGTGTGATGGGAGAATATAATTGTTCTGGGGTCAAAGTTGCGATCGCCGCAAGTATGCACTTTGAAAAATGGGTATCATAACCGGATTCTAAGATATACGTCCGGTCTGTTTGCATAGTTATTAGTAACTTGCAGGTTTCTTTTTTGCGGCGTTCTGTATTCTCAAAACGTAGTTCTTTAAGATATCCAGTTAAGGCAGTTTGAGGGACATCACTCGGTTCACCATTGAGTGTGTACCACAATCCTCCGTGCTGACGATTGCAGTAGATTTTACAATTGCCAGCTTCAGAGTGCAATCCAAGTTTTGGCTTATTGATTGCTGCGACTAACTGCTTGAGTAGTTCCTCTTGGCGCATCAAAGCAGCAAGTAATTCAGCATTTTCTTGAGGGTTCATTTGTTTGTACCAAAAGCATTTTCACTTTTGCATTGGCGCAGCCGTTTAATTGTGATATGTGAAGCGTAGAGCCAATAAAACAGCGCTCTTGATTTCACAAAAGCGCCTCAAAACTCGGTAATTTGTATTAAGTAAACTATTCTTCTGGGCTATTTCTCTGACGCAATAACCTTAGAACTTCTTCTAAGCCTGCGTTTAAGTTTCTCAAATCAGATTTCATTTCTCTAATATCTGCTTTCACTTGCCGCATATCTGAAGCTAAACCAGTAGCCAGCGTCAAAGTTTTCGCTATGGCAGTTTGAGATGTTCCAATGGTTCCTGCTTGAATTTTTAGGTTTGTAACATCTTGTGTCAGTTCATTGAGGCGTAGGTAAATATCGTCAAATCTAACATCGTCTGTCATTTAAACCTCCTTGCTGACATCCTCAACTACAATTTTAGCGGTATCGCTGTGTCATCTTGCTATCTCATAGGCGTAGCTGAAAACAGTAAGTGTTACCAAATTACCTTTTTGGCAACACTTACTGATTTTCTTACGCCGCTACCAACTCCCAACGAACCTGTGGCAGTTCAATCGGAGCAGTTGCCCTGGATAACACCTCTACAGCCTCTTTCACACTGCAATACCGTACTCCATCCCCACAGCGCCAGTAGTAGGTCTTGGGGTCGTTTTCCCAGACTTCCTCAGCGTTTCTGACCTTGAAGAGTATGCCCAAAAACTCACCATCTAGATATACATTGTGAGCCGTCTGGAGGTCAGTCTTGCCGACATAGGTCAGTCGATAGCCGTCTACTGGCATACACAAGTCTTCTGCACGAGTCCCGCGATATCCATAGTTACCGCACCCATGACCACCACAATCGGGACAGATGGCAGCAGGCATATTCCACTTCGGCAGTGTAAAATCCCATTCAGCCGATGGCGTTAATATTCGAGCCTTGTGAGAGATATAACAACCAGCATGACCGATTACTTTATCAGAATGGTATTGGACGCTCAACGATAACCAGTCACAATCACCTAACAAGCCAATTTTCTCAGAAGCTTGTTTTAATTCCTCATCTTCCTGGTGATTGCGCTCTACTGGAGCAGAAAGACTCGCTTTTACCTCTGCAACAGCACGTTGGAATGATTGTTTGTGGTATCGAGCATAACCGTGGGTCATTTTTACCCACACGATATCATCACTGTTGATCCAGATAGTTACTACGTCTTCGGGCTTGCACTCTTTTGAGTAGTCCGATTGATTGACGATAGTTGCAATGATTTGGCGATCCTGTGTGGTTAACGGATCTTTTGTTAGCGTAGGGGCTGAAAGTTGTGTCATCATTAGAAATACCTCTTAAATGGGTAAAAGGGCGATCGCTCACCGTCCAAAGTCTGCGATCGCCTTTTGTTTTGTGTACTAATTGACGTTGTGGCTTGCCACAACACCTCACTCTCTTATTGGCGAAGCCTCATATTTATTACTCCTAGTCAGTGACCGGAGCTTGCTACAGCAGCATATCTCTTGATCGGGCGGTAGTCGGCAACGAGCTTCAAAGCGACTTTCGTACTACTGTGGCAATTTTTTATTCAGCGCAAATCGATTTCCCTTCCTGTTCCCCTTGCTTTCTCTGGTTGCGCCAGTGCCTCAGCTACTCTCCCAGGTGGATTAATAAATTTACTATTTTCAAGGTTCAATGGTGAGCGCCTCTATATTTAGCTGGGAGGCTGGCGCTTTGTTCCTCTATAATTACTATTCTTGCAAATTGCTATTGCTTTTGTCAAGAGTATTTTGCATTTCTGAAGGAAGAGAGATTGTATATATAGGAAAAAAATCTGTCAATTTTAACGAGAAAGCCTTACATATTCCAATAATATGTTGAGTATTTGCCCATTTAGCTTGTCCTGTAAACAGTCTGTCTATATTTTGACGAGATACTTCAATACCCATCTCATTCAATTTTTCTGCCACTGATTGCCTAGTTTCGTCTACTAGCAAGGTTCTAAGGCGTTTTGCTTTGTTCGCATCCCAATAGAGATGCGGCACTTCTTGAATCGCTACTAACACTAATTGTTCCTCAGTCATCTTTTCTCAATTATGCAAAACACACTTGCTAAAAGCAATGAACCGTAGCATAATAAGCTTAACGGTCAAAAAGCCGAAGCGATCGCCAGCCGGGAAGCAATGCGATCGCTTTGCCAAACTCATTTTAAAAAAGTGAGCTAACTATAATGCTGGCACACAAATGGCGTAATTCAGAAATCAACCAAATGCCTCAGTCTGGGCAGATAGGCAAATACGCGATACCCAAGGGCTATATTAATGCTACCCAAATGGCTAAAACTAACCGTGAATTTTTGTCAGACTACATAAGACTGAAGTCTACAGAGGTCGTACAACAGCAAACACGCCAAACCTTAGCCCCATCTCATGAAGCCGCACAGTTAGCCTTGCTGTTGGGCGAATTCGCATTCCTTAGAGAAGTCCCTCACCGCGCAATTAGCCGTTAATGCTGCCACCAGAGTCAATCCAGCACTGAAGCCGATTGCTGATAAACTCAAGAGTGCGATCGCTTGCTGCCATAGGCATCGCTATTACCCAAACCTTTATATTGTCTACAGGCACGGAGTTTGAGCAGTTTAGATTTCCTTTATGCTATTTTTTAGACGTTTTTGGAAGGTAAACTTGGACATCCATTTTTAGAAGGTAAAGTTAGACAACCTGTTCAAAATTTTCTTTAAGTCACACTTTGACATAACGAGTTGTCAGCCAAGACATTTGCTCAAAGATGTGGTAATAATGGCATATTACCTTAAAGAAGGCAATATGCCATTATTTGGTAGATTTCCTTTAAGAATTGTGTGGGGTAGAGGATCGTTCTTCACAAATTTTCTCTTACTCCTAAATTTTTTTATTTATCAATAAATAATTCAAGAGCCAGGAACAAAAATTTAAATGACGGTTAACCGACTGGCGGATAAATTAACGTGAGTTCGACGGATAAAAAAGCCCAAAAAGGTTGCTAGGTAATAATTTGAGAAATTAGTAAGTCAAATAATGACTAAAATTTATGGGGGATAGGTAAAAAAGGCACAAAAAAAGACCGAGACTAAGAATATCTAACAAAAATAAGGGTCTCGGCTATGTCTACCATTGTATCTCGCCTCGACATCACCCAAATTTTCTGCGACGTAGATGATTTTTGTAACCAATGGGAAAGCTTGTGGCGGCAAATACCACAATTGCCATCGACAAGAGGAGAAAGGCGCAGCACTTCCCGGATGCACCTATCAGAAGTGATGACAATAGTTATCGCATTTCATGGCAGTGGATATAAGACCTTCAAGGAATTTTATACCCTGGATGTGCTGACTCGTTGGCAGAAAGCATTTAAGATGGCCATTATGTAGAGTCTGGGCAAAGTTTAAACTTTCCTTTGTTTCCACTCATTGAAGCAATTCCTGAATATCTTAACCAAAGTATGACAGCAGGCAGAAATGCAACACTTAAAGCTTTTCGTCTTTGGGTACAAAAGCAGATATAGCATTACGCCAAGCAGCGTTATGTCAAGCTTTTAGAAGCTTAGCGCATTTATTCATATATTACATTTTGTAAACACTAAGTAATGCTTAATCTCAAAGTATTAATCTGTTATTGTGGCTTGATTGAAGTGGCGAATATACAAATATTTTTGTATCAAAAAACCATGATCTAGCAGTCCTAAATCATTCGTGAACAACAAGATCCCTGACTTATTTGAGAAGTCAGGAATATGAAGCCTCTCAATTTTCATAAATCAAATAAGATTGCTGTAATACTATCCTGTTAAATTATTTTTGCTACTTATATATCTTACATCTATGTTTATAGATACAAGCACTATTAATAAATGTTTATCTGAAATTTCAATTCCAAAATCAAATCTACCTGTAAATATTCATGAAATTCAAAAAATGTTTTTGGGCTATATTCAGTGCTGTTCTACAGCAGACATGACTTTGCGCGTAGAATTTTTACTAAAAAAAACCTCTTCTTTTATTACTATTTATGAATGGAATTGTCAGAATATAAAAAAAACACTTATAGGGATAGGTATTACGGAAGAGAGAGCTTTAGAAAAAATTCACCAAAGGCAAAAAAATAATTTAGAACTTATAATAGCATTTTTTGCAGATCTATATTGTTTAAAGTACATTGATAATAATTATCAACCATATTTATTAAGAGAATTACAATTCAAAAATCAATTTTATAATCATAACTTCGATGGCTCTTATGATGATAATGAGCTAAAGTTAAAGTTACATCAGGAATTGCTATATTTCTGTATTGAATATCTTCAAAACACTAAAAATATCCAGGATACAAACGCACACCTACAAAGATTACAAGAGACAGTCATGAACAAGAAAAATATTCAAGCTACCGAACTACGTTGCCAATTTGCAGAGAAATTGGAAAAAATGAGCCTGACGCTTAGAGCAGCAGAAGAAAATGCAAATAAAAATAACGCTTCTGGAGCATTAGGATTAACCGAATATATTGAAAAATTAAATTTGAAAAAAGAAAAATTACAAAATGGTATATTTAAGTTTTTAATTTTAGGAGATTTTAACAGAGGTAAAAGTACTATACTCAATGTTCTGTTAGGTGAAAAAGTATTACCAACAAATATTAAAATTTGTACTGCAATGCCTACCGTTGTTAAATATGGACAAGATAAAAATGTATTTATTTATAATGCAGATAATGTAAGAGTAAGAGAATTGACTATTGATGAATTTCGCCAAGAATATACATCTAGTTCTAAAACCGTTATAGAAAAAATTAAACAACAATTTCAGGTAGTCAAACAGAATTTAATCGCTCAATATTTTAAAGAATATCAGTATGCAGAATTATATTATCCTTTACCACTATTACAACAAGGTATAGAGTTTATTGATACTCCGGGACTTAATAATTCACCAGAAGATGATAAAAAAAGTTTAAATTACATTGATAAAATTGATGCAATTTTCTTCATTTTAAATGCAAGACAACAGTTAACAGATAAAGAAAAAGAATATATAACACAATATATTAAAGGCAATATAGAAACTGTATTTTATCTTATTAATTACTGGGATTCTTTAGAAGACGAAGATCAAGGTGATGTACATGAAGCTTTTACGCATCGCTTCTCTGAGCTATTAGAAAAAGATGCAAATGAAGTGGAAAAAATGTGGAATGAAACAATTTTTCAAATTTCTGCCAAGAAAGATTCAGCAATTAGAGAAAATAAAAATACTCTTGAAGGCACTACTTGTCAAAAATTTTGGGATAAACTAAACTCTTTTCTATTAACCAAACGATTGCCTACTGAATTATATGATGCTTTCAGAATTTACGAAAATACTTGTAAATCAGTAAACGAACTTGTTGCCTCACGTCTGGTAATACTTGATGATAATTTAGAACAAGTACAAAATAAACTTGAAAAGTCTAAACCTCACTTTGAGGTAATGAAAGGTATTAGCGAAAAATTAAAAAAAGAAGTTGATTCAAAAAAACAAACCTGTTCTGAGACAATTGTAAATTCATATCAAAATTACTTTCAGAGTATCTATAATAATTTTGAAAATGATTTTCCTTTACCTGAACTAAAAAGTTTAGAAAATGATGACTGCGAAAATTTTAGGAATAAACTCGATCAAGAATATAAGAATTACATACAAACTAAATGTAATGAGTGGGATAAAAATGCTCAACCTGAATTGAACAAAACATTTGATTTACTAAAAATAAGTTTTGGTAAATCAATCCATAAATATGAAGAATCAAAAAAGGCAGTTCAAGATATCCTTGAAGGAAAGGAAGAAGAATTTAATCTTTCTGATAATGAACAAAAGTCTGTTATCGTACCTCCAAACTTACCATATCTAACAAATGTTTCAGTAGAAAATAAAAAAAGATATTTCATTGGAGGAGCTTTGGTGGGTTCTCTTTTTGGAGGGGGAGGAGGAGCCGGTTTGTCAGTAGGTTTACATGCAGCACTCATAGCAGCTGGCAGTTTGACACCGGTAGGTTGGGGTGTCATTGCTCTTGCTGGTTTATCTGGGATTATAGGAGCTGTTGTTTTCAACAATAACTCTAAACGTAAACAATTTCTCAAGGAAATGAAAAAGCAATTACAAGATTCACTTCCGAACCTGATAGGCAGTAAACAACTCCAAATAATTCGTAGTCGGATCGAAAGTCAATTTGATGTTTACTATTCAACAGTTAGTGAGCTGAATGATGACGTTATTGCTCAAGAAAGTTCTTTAAACAACCTGATTATCCAAAAAACAAAAAATGAAATTGATTGCGCGGATGAAAAAAAACGTTTGAAAGATTTAGTTGAAAGTATTTCATCTCAGTTTCTTGAACTTGAACTAGAGTTTCAGAAATATCTACAAGATGCTCAACAAAACAACTATTTGTAAGATGCTCAACAACTAAGCTAATCGTTATTCATTTTTCCAGACTGATTCGCTTCTAGTGAGGGCTTCAGCCTTGGTTTTATGTAACTCGAATGCCTATTACATTAATGGTGAAACACCATGCTCAATCATTATTATTGTGTCACCCAAAAGTTGAGTGATCGCCCTACCGGTATTTTCCTGTATTAATAATGGAGATCGCTCAAACAATGTTTAGCATCGAACCAAACAAACATCATTCATAGGGGAAGCGAATAGCGGTAAAAATTGATTTTAACTTGGGAGTTAAGCCTTGTTCCTGTGCTTCTGTGTAGCCTTGCAGGATTTCTGGTCGTAAATTTTCAGGGTTTATGTCCCAAAGAGGATGTATGAGGATTATGGCTTCGCTATTAAAACTATCGATACCTGCTAATAAACTACCGAAAGTCGTTTGCTCCAAACCCAGCCCTGAGAAGTAGGAATTAGCTGTACTGGATACCAAATTCACCCAGTAATGATAATTTAAATCAATTTGTGCATTGGGATTTAGTGCAAGACGCACCATATCGTAACCAAGTCGCCAGTCTAAAATTGAGTGGTAGGCCATATTACCAAACTCCCGCAAACATCGATGGCAAGATGTAGAACATTCTTCTTGATGTCCGTTAAAAAGTAATGGAATAGCAAAAGTTTGATTTGAAGAATGTTCATCACCGAGAATAAAATGCAGGAGATTTTCAAAACGTCCTGGCTGCGCTAAATATGAGCTATAACCCGCTCCATTTTCTAGGCTATCAGACAAAAATATCCGAGCGGATGGTGGGGCAAAAGGGCTGCTAAGGTCTGTAAAGGGTTGAATACCAACATCAAGCTCAGATTCTGCAACATCTAAGCTGACAGCAGCAGCCCGCCTAACAAGAAAACCAAATGAGTACCAAGCAGCCCTTGCCTCCGGTAGTGCTGGATTTAAATTGAGTCCAGAACCGCTATTGGGGATGCCTGCAATTAATACATCGGTTGTAGAAATGGCAGCTAAAGCTCTAATAACCGATTGGATATGGGGATCACGAGGAGGCTCAGTAATCCTAGAACGTTGGTCTTGCGATAAATCCAACAAAGCTTGGTCAAATGCTTCCTTAGATATCCAAACGTGCTGGTTAGATATTTTGAAAAATTCAAAGTCTTTGCCGTTGTTATCATTAATGCGATACACTTCAGCCTGTGGAATACACTTAATATCAAAGTTTTGACGAGTTTCAAGACTATATTCTTCAGAAGGTGTACCCAAACGTGCCCTGAGTGACCGAGGAGTAAATTCAAAGGCTCCATTATACTCGGCGTTAATTGTCCACCATGTATTAAATCCTGGTGGTTCGCTAATATCAACCGTTCGATATCCCTTTTCATCTCTTGGAGCCGAGCAATAGGGACAACCTGCTTCTTCTGACGAATTCTTGACTAAAGCTTGACATTGGCGACAAACACCAACACGAATACCTTGCCCCAAGGGATTTGGTTGGAATACAGTTTTATTCCCCGAAGGGATAGGATCGATAATTCCTACTGCGGTAAGTAGCATATCATCTTTCACAGTTTGGGCACCTGGAGCAAATTGACTAATTGCAATATCCAATTCTCTGTCCACAACACCTGTTTTTGGAGGCCATTCTCCTGCTTCTGTGTTGGGATATTCATGGTATAGGTAACGGGTGCGAGTAGGAAATCCAAACATGGGAAGAATGCCACGCGATGCTAAACGCTGGCTTAAAGCTAAGTGTTGGAAGTTAGTAGAATCATCAACAACTACATCAATATTTTGTAGCAATTTATTATGGATGTAATCAACTATTTTTTCTTCATTTATTGAAGTACGGCGTAAAATGGCTTCACAGATTTCTTCAATTTCTGATGGGTGATTTTGTATCCATTCCTCAATGATTGGTCTATGTTGTAACCATTGCCAGATTTGACCAAATTCACCGTGAACATTATCTCCCGTGTATTCAAGAGGGATATTTTGAAATGCTTTATGGAGAATTTCTTTGTTTATAACTCGCTTGGCAATTTCTTCACGCCTAACGTCAACATAAGGTTTTGGTGGAGGTTCGGCAGTAATAAGTCGGGGGCGTTCAAAGTAATAATCATCGTGACTACGCCCACGACATAATGTTAAGGCAACAGACATCCCCAACCCGCGACGACGACCAGCCCTTCCCACGCGTTGCTGATAGTTAAAACGGATCGGAGGCATATTTGCCATACCGATAGCTTGAAGTGAACCAATGTCAACTCCTGCCTCCATAGTGGTTGTAACACTTAAGAGATTAATTCTAGAAGGATCAGGTTGTTCAGATGGTTTAAAAACATCTTGGAAAAGGCGTTGTCGCACACGTCGAATACCAGGATCAGTTTGACCTGTGAGTTCTTCAGAATTAAGCGAAAATATTGGTTCGCTAGAACGTGCTAAATATTCATAATAATCGCAATCTTCCAAATCATCACTTAAGTTGTAAGTGCCTGGAATGTTCGGTAAAGGACTGTTACAACTGGTACAGATTCCCCCTGAAGCATGTAGGTGAATTCGTCCGCATTGCCCACAGGCGTAAATATCTATTTGGTTATTTTCGTTAGGACGTGGACTAAGAACCTGTAAAGATTGGGGAACAACTCGCCATTGGTCTAAAACTGAATTAATGATGTTTAAAGTTGCTTGCTCTAATTGTTCTCGATTGTAGCCCCTGCTTTCAGCCACGCGGTTAAGATACTGATTAATGTAACCAGGAGGGTTATGTTGTCCGGGATAACCTGAGCCGTTCCAACGTCTTCTTTGTGCCAAAAGCCGGATGACAGAAGCAGCAACTTGCTCTTCTAAGCTAGAAGGTGGAGAATCGTCAATCCACAAAAAACCAAGCTTGAGAGACTCGAAATCACGAGCGCCACTAGCAAATAAAACAGCTTTTACAACCGACTCTAATAAAGCGGTTTCAATTTGTCTCATTGCATCTCTTTGTGTGGGCTGTAAATCTAACTGGTAACATCTTGGCGTTGAATTCCAATCAACTAAATCAGTCCACGAACGCTCATCATTATCGGAAAATTTATATTTTGCTAAGGAAGGACTTGAACCACCAGGGTTTAAACCAATTGAAAGTAACCCTTCTCTAACAGCGTCTAATAAAAAATTAAATGGAAGGGAAATAAAACCTCCAGCACTTGTTGGAGGTGTTAATGCTAGAGGTGGATTTCCTACGCCACTAGTAGATGCATAGCTAATCACGACACCTACTATTTCAGTAGGCAATAAATTACACAACTGTGAATAACGAGCCATGTTAGCATTAGCTGCATCTTGTATAATCTGCCTTTGCAAATTAAATAACTCCGAAGCTAACCTATATTGAGTCTGAGCCTGCAAATACTGTGCTTCTGATTCTTGTGCTTGACACAGAAGCCTTTCGTAAGCAATTTGGCGGACTGTATCAAGATAATGATCGCGTTTAATCCCTGTAGATAGTTTGGCAGCATCTTGACGGCTATCTGAAAATAAAACCAGCTTGCGACCTATTTCGGGTGACATTTGCCGCATTAAAGCATCAGATAATACTTGTACTACTCGTTGAAAACCAGAGCCAAGGTCACGAATCGAAGAACTGACTCGCCTACCACGCCAGTCAGCTTCACAATGAGGACATTTTGACGGAAAAGCGTTTGCCTCGTTTTTTGGTGCTATAAAAACATAGCCAGCAGTAGAACCACTTGAAGCAGCATTTGAAGAAGTAGGTAATGTTAAACGTCCTAACAGATGATCGACTAAGGCAGGTCTCCATTCATAACCCCTCTCGCTTTCTTCTTGCCACTGCCATCGTGGAATACGAATCTGGGTTTGTTTTATTAATGGTCTTCCGTTTGCGGGCCAAAATACCAAAAATTCTCCGAAGGTGCGGCTTAACGATGCTGCCTTATCTGGGACATTTTCAAGATAAGGGTAATCTGGAGATAAATACCAAGCACTTGATGAATCCTGGTCTTCACGTTTAAACCCACCAAGAAATACTTCGCCACATGATTGGCAGTAAAGAAGCTCAATAACTCTCGAATTACAGCAATCGCATCTTGGTCTAGGGTCTAAGAATAGTTTACCAACAGGCGGTGTTTGTTCTCCTAGTGAAGTTACCCCCGTTCGCCCAGAGCAATTAGGATTTACACAAGCCCAAATCCTGCCTGCATTATGGAAAAAGTAGTGCGAACGTAGAGGGAGAAGGGCTTCATTGTCAGAGTTTCTTGCTAAAACAATAGTTCGAGCTAATCCGCGAGCCGCAGCTTGTCCCCTTGACGATACATCGCCAAAAACCGCTTCTGCCAATTCTTTGACTGTCAATGGATATTGGCTGGCTGAGGTTTGTACAGCCCCAAACGCTTGGATGTGATTTAATCCCTCAGTTAAAACTTGCCTTGGTGGAGAATCTACGTTAGGAAGATGAAGCGTATTCGCTAACGTTGTTGCTGCTTCCTCGATAACCGCATCCTCATCATTATTTTGGCTTTGGTTAAGGATGTTGTCGATTTGTGCAAATGTCTCTTTGTAAGGTTCTAGTGGGTTTGGCTGATGTTCTGAGGTCGGGAAATTTTGTCGTTCCCCAGGAAGAATCGAAAATGTATTGCGATCGCGTCCAAAAAATTGTTCGAGATAATCGAGACTTTCTTCATCGTTCTCAATAGATGCACTAGTGGCAATAATTCGTAATTGTGGCGAATCCGGCTCCAAGCCAATTCGATTGAGTAAAGCCCTCAAAAGATAGCCAACTTCGGTTCCAGGTGTTCCTCGGTATGTGTGAAGTTCATCTATGACAAGGTGGAAAATATGATGCTGCCGATCTTGCTCCAACCACTGCTTGGTTTGTTCAAATATGTCATTTTCAACACTACGCATCAGCATGATATTTAACATACTGTAGTTGGTAATTAGGATATCGGGAGCTTTATCCTGCATATCCCAACGAGACCACATTTCAGAACCATCAGGATTTTGAAAATAGTAAATTAGTTCCTCATCAGAAACTTGATCTGACCACTCATTATCCATTTCTAAAAGCTGTTTTTTAAGCTTTCCCTGCTTTTGAGAATTAACATGCCCATCCTTCATGCGTAATCCTGCTACAGGAGTCGCTCCGGTATATCGCCCAAACCAAAACCGATTTCCATTCATATTGTCTTCCCGCCACTGTTGAATATGCGGGTTATCGCAAGCTCGACGAATGCGGGTTAATTGGTCTTCAATAAGTGCGTTGAGTGGGTAAAGTAATAAAGCGCGGACAGCAGATGGTCTTTCTGGAGATTCATGCTGTCGTTGAGAAACCCATCGTTGCCTTGGTTGCCTCCACCATTTTTGTGAAGTACCATTTGAGGAACCCCATGCGGGTAATCCTGGGGTTAAATGCCCAAGTGCTTCTTCGGCTAGATAAGCAAAAATGGGAATTAAGTAACATTCGGTTTTTCCCGAACCCGTACCTGATGTAATGACTACTGCTCGTCCTTGCCGAGATAGTTCCCAAGCCTGAAACTGATGCTGATAAATTTGGCGCTGGGGAGAAAATAAACCCCCATTAATAAAATTGGCAACGGCTGAATTAATCCCAAAATGTTGACAGGCTTCGGCAATAGTAAAACCTGAAGGTAAATAAGGCGCAATCGGTTCCAGTAGAGGTTCTCGCCATAGTTGACCATCTTGGTCAAGCATTGCTCTGCGTTCACTCATCAGGGCTTCATATCTAACCCGGAATGGGCTTTCTAGGTAACGCAGATAGGTTTGTCTAATTGAATCAAAAATTTTAAACGGATCGTTCATATACGTTTTCTGGCAGGGCGTTTAGTTAATTTAATTAACCCACCGGAGTCCTGGATGATTTTGTCCAATAGCAACTAGAAGCAAACCAGCTAAATCTGGTGAAATCTCGTTATAAACAATTTGCCCCTGAGCAATCTGGCTTGGTCTACCCGCACAAAAATAAGCAACACGAGCATACATTTCAGGTAGTGGACTTGATACATCGGTGGTTAATGTACGTTGAGTTTTATTGTATACCGCAACTTGAAGATAACGTAACGCGGCAGCCGCATAAATTGCCTCATGCTTTGGCATCCGCACTAATCTACCTTGTTGATTGTGGACAAAATAATGACAAGTATTATAGTAGCTGTATTCATATACTGTATGCTGTAATACACCATCAACCCATTTTCGAGATTGCCAATCGAATGACTGAGCTGACCATCCAGCTAGCGGAGTTGCTTCCTCTGCGATTTCTAGTTGCTTGAGAATAGGGTTCAAGTCTTGGCTTAGACATTTTGCTTGTTGGGGAACAAAAGGAATACCAATAATGGCAGCTATTTGGCGAATACCCTCTTCTGTACCCCTAACACGTATTTCAGCTATTTTTTGAGATGTCGCATCGCTAATTATTTGACAATTTAAGGTTGCTGCAACATCGCACATCTGCGAAAGCAATTTCGGTGTTCGCCCTCCACATAGTACGGCGGTATTAGGACAATTAAGCAATCCTGCAAGTATTGGTGGACGAATCTTCCATCTTTGGGAACCATCAATAAAAAAATCTATATGACTAGCCTCGGACAATTGAAACCGGAGATTTCGACATAAATAGCTGATATCGACATCAAGATGTTCAAAAGAAGCAAGCTCTGTGACTGCTCTACGAAAAGTTATCCATGACCCCTCTTGCTGATGAGTTAGCCAGTAAAGCAATGTATCCCAACTCATCGTCATCGTTTATATCTCCTTTTTTGTTGTCGCTTGATTTCGCGTGCAGCTTGCATGTAACCTTTCCAAGCTACTTGTAAATTAGAAGCTTTTTCTTCGTCGTAAATCGATGCTAGTTTGGGACGACGAATAGCTGCGTTGTAAACCAGTGATGTCCAACGTTCTATTTCCGATGGAATTTGAGTCTTTGCTGTGGAGAATTTTAGCGTTCTAGGACGGGGTGGACTCTTTGTCAAACAGACAACTCTTGCTCCTGTACCTGACCCGAATTCTATAGCCCACACTGCCTGAAAAGAAGATTTGACTATTATTCCCTGTTGAGATTCATAGATTGCTGCTTGCGTTACCTCACCAGGATTTGCGCCTATGATTGTCCAATTACCTGGGGGGAGAGCTACATGAGAACCTGTGACACTGGTGCGGTAAAAATTTTGTCTTTCTCTATCAAAATTAATTTCAGGTTCAACAATCTCAATGTTTTTGCATACCGAACCAACTTCTATTCGATGAACTCCTGGATGCATCAAATGCGATAAGTCAACTAAAGTTCCATCTTCAGCAATAGTTATAGGTATACCATCAATTTTGGGTTGTTGACCTTCTTGTAAACCCGTAATCATTAAGCGGGGGGGCGCACCTAAAAGCCATGCCGACTTTTTGCCCAAACGTAGTCCTCCCGATAGCACTATATCTACAGCTGACTCTACGTAAAGTGATTCCAGTCCAGAAGGTATATTTGCTATAAACTTTTCAGCCTTTATGTCACGAAACAAACACCAACCATCAGGGAGTCGTTTATCATGTATGGGATTGGAGCTACGAGATGAAATTTCCTCAAAGTATTCTCTTGCATTTTTGGCTACATCCTCGTGTACGAGAACGTTACAAGCGATGCCAGAGGGTAAACTATGGCGAGAAACAAACCCTGTATAATCCGAACTGGGAGCAAGTGCGATCGCAGAACAACCGTCCCTCTGTAAAACAAATTGAATATTGTTAGATTTCGTACTCCAAGAGAAACCTTCATATAAATCTCGTCCGTCTTTTTCTCCAAGCGAAATCGGGTTGTACCATCCCTCTCCACTTGACTCTAAGCATAATTCTTTATAATCAAAGGAGTCAGGAAAGGAATCTGGACATCTGGGAAGAAAGGAAAATTCCGGTTGTCGCCGCACAATATCAAGAAGAATTTCTATAGATGCAGTTCTTCGACCGGGTGAGTCATTTCTCGCACCGTCCCAGAGTTCTAACTCGTTGTTAACCTGTGCAATTACAGCTTTGAGTCGCTTATCAGTAAGGGCTTTTTTTCCAGTCAGTGTGAAGTAGCAATTTCCCCATTTTTTAATATCTACTTCTAGCTTGTTAATTGGAGCTATCTGCCCACGAGTATAACCAGCCCACGCAAAAAAATCTGGTAGCTTTTCAATATCAACTTGACGAAGAGGTACGTGGGTTAAAGGGAAGGCTATATATGTTTGTGCTGTATTTGCTTCTGGCATTGCCAAAAGCAAGTTTTTCTGCTGAAGCCATTTATTTAGTAATTTCCACAGCTTTTTAAACTCATCTGCATGAAAGCCTTCAGGAAAATTCTTAACTATTTTACATCCAAGAAGTTCCCCAAGTCTAGGGTAATAAGCTCCAGTGCTAGCTTCTACATCCGAATGCATTCGATAAGCAGCTAAAACACACAAAGCTAAAAAAGCAATATATTTTGGAAATCCGTTTTCATCGTCTCCATGCAAGACACCAAATCCTGCTGAATATGAAAGTACCCTGTGGCGATATGCTGATGAAACTACATCAACAAAATCTTGTTCTGCTTCTTCAGGCGAAAATTGAATTACTTGAATCTTCGCAAAAGCAGCAGCCAGACTTTTTGGAGATATTGTTAAGTAAATTTCTTGTTCATTGGAATTGTTAGATAAAAAGTACTCTGCGATCGCACGATTCCAAAGACTATATTTTTGTGATGTAGAGAGCGCATTTAAGTGGCTCATGGAATAACGGTAGTACCCTTGCAATAAAATAAGTGCTTATTTTTACATTTTATTTTAAAATAATACAGTGGTGGTTAAGTTTACACAAAAAACACGATAATTTTACATAATCTATTAAAGGTCAAAAAGAAATTCTGCTATGGCTTTAGTTACAAGTGGACAGACAGCATTAGCTAATTGCTGTTGCTTGTGTACTAATCCACCGTTAATGCTATCGATACTTCCAGCAAAACGGAACCAATCTGGAATTGATTGTAGTCGGGATGCTTCCCTCAAAGATAGACCTCGATGTTGTTGTGGGTGAATTAACATACTCTTGCGATAGTGTCCAATAGTAATAGATGGTTCATCCCAGCCAAGCCTTCGGTAGATGTTACTATGAGTTCTTTGAACATCACTGTAATTAGTAAGTTTGTCTTCAATATCCTGCCAATTTCCTCCAGGTGGTATCTGTTGATAACGTTCAATTACATATTCAGAATGACGGGAAGTAATATGGTCTGTAATTAAACCAACAGATGCTCCTTCTCTCATAGTTTCTAAAAAAGGATTTGTAACAAGTTTTTGATTCCTTACTTCTTCATAAGCCATATTGTGTTCAAGACATCCGTTACCAATAGTAGGTAAATCTTGTATTGCATCTCGTACTGTTACATAAGGCTTGTCTTGACCCAGACCATGCGTAGGTAAAGGGAATGGCCCCCACTCACCGAAATCATCTTTTCTATAGCCCAAATCTTTATGTATGCCAAAAAAGAAAAAGCGGTTACGATGTTGTGGTACTCCATACCAAGCTGCATCTATAAGTTTTGGGAAAACAATATATCCAGCTTTGTGCATACGTTTAATGACCCAATCTACAACATTGATTTGGGTAGAACTTTGACCTGCTTTTGGTGTCCACAATATACCTTGGACGTTTTCCATTAAAAAACAGCGAGGTTTTAATTTCTCAACATATTTGAAAAAAGTATCTACAAGTTGGTTATTAGGGTTTTCGCTATTCCCTGAATTCCGATTGGCGCTAGAAAAACCCTGACATGGTGGCCCACCAATTAATATATGGACATCGCCTAATTCCCTGCAACGACTTTCTGTAAATTTTTGTGCTTCCTTTGTACGTAGGTCAAGAGGTTCTATTTGTTCTGGAACACAATCAACTCCAGATATCTGAGAGAGTTGACGAAAAGCCGCATGGTTATGCTTAAGAGTCTTTACATAAACAGGATTAACCTCACCGCAAAAACCTATCTTATAGTGTTTATTTGGTTTGGTTGCCATTAAAAAACCAAGTCCCATTGCCCCTGCCCCGGCAAATAGTTCGACAATATTCAATCCACACGATGAATCACCTAAAGTTTTTTGCAGGCTTGCTCGTCTCGAAGGACTTTGTTCTTTAGTAAAAGTAAGATTTATATCTTGTTTGCAGGCTAAAGTTATATTAGAACGAATGATTAATCCGGCATATTTATCTTTTGTATTTTGTGAACATGAGCTTGATTTAGTCTCCAAAGCAGCTATTTTGCTCCGCTCTTTTTTTCTAAGGATTGTTCTGATCCATCGCACCCAACCTACTGTTTGTACTAAGTCTTTTAGCCCTAATTCCGAGGCTGAAGACAGAGCAAAAATTGTATTTGAACCAAATCCTGATACACCACCTCTATAAGCCACAATTAGACGAGCAGAACTATTATCTGGTAAAAGTACGTTGGGTAATTCAGCTACGCTGTAATTTACGACTTGTCCCGTTGAATATTCTATGATCGGCTCTTCTTGCCACTCTATATCTGAATCTAATAATGATGATGCTACAACAATTTCTTTTGAACTATTGTAGTGAGGATGCTCACTGCCTAAGCGCACTTTAGTAGAAGGGCGAATTTGTAGCGTAAAACTAAAATTCCGCGATTGAATCCCTTGAATAAAGCGCTTTTTACATCCATATAAAGCACTCGCAACAACCATAGCTTCACTTCGTCGTGGCTTTAGACTATCAAGTAAATCTAATGCCACATCCACTTTCTGGTTTTGTTGCGATCTACTAGATAATTTTGCTGGGCAAAACTGTTCTGCGATTATTGTTGGTTCATTTTCATCAATATAGTGTAAGCGTACTTGCACAGGATGAGGCAAATTGTTTGATATACCAACTACAGGACGTAGCGCAGAAGTATTACTACTGTCCTCAATAAGTAAAATCTGGGACACAAAAAAGTCTCTAGAACAATTGGAGCTAAATTGCACAACTTTAGTATTATTAATCACACCCTTAAATATTTATAATGTTTTAGCCATTTGATATATTTTATGTGTTCTATGTAAAATTATTATATTCTTTTGAATTAAATTTTACATATTCTCTAATAGGATATTAGCTATAATGCTAACTGCTCACGCTCTGCACCAAGTATAAAAAACTTTATGTCTATATTTCCCAAAGGTAATTTCTACAACTACACGGGTGGCAGATAACCCTTGCTACTCTCAAAATTTTTTCTGCACTTGTGCTACAAGTACAACAGCACATTCACCACCGCTGCTATCTATCATTTCAGCAATTGTTTCCCTTTGCTAACTAACCTATGGCATTGCTGGTAGGGATTGATATAGCACTGTGAGGATTGGTTTTTTTTTGAGAGATAGCCGAGCAAACAAGCAAGCTATCTAGATATTTCATTTTCTGAGGTTCTATTTGGTTTTGTTCATTTCTAGCCAGTTGTAGAGTAGGAACTGAACTCTGTTGAGCGCTGTATGAATCATGTAGAGGGGTTCTACAGCACTCAACTAAACAACTGGCATAGCTGGATGTCAAGAAGCGGGAAGTTTTATCTTTTCCCTCGTATAACTTCTTTACTGCCCCGTTGCGTTGCTAACTCCATTGAAACTGGAACCCAAAGACATTGGATGCCAAATTGCCAAAATTGTTTAGGGTGTTATCTCTGCCCCGTATTCAGACTCTAGTACATTCAACAACTTCTCTTCCACAGCCGTTAGATAAGGTCGATTCAACTTACCCAACGACTGCAACAGACTTTTGACTGTCTCCTCCAGTGAGTCTGAATACACCCGATTGATGCGATCGCAAATCACCTGCATCTGCTCACACTCCTGGGGCAGATAGTTGAAGGACTTCAGGTGTTGCAACCCAACCCTATGTTCGCCATCCCACATTCTCATGCTGCAACTAAAGTTATTCACTACGCTGACAATTGCCCAGCAGCCACCTTTGCCTCTGAGTTCTGGATTGTCCTTTGCAAGGATTTGGCATACTTCACCTATCTGGTAGGTATTGGGTACTTGGGTTCGCTCCATTATTTGCTGCACTACGTTTTTAACGATTCTAGCTGGTGGCACTTTACCCCCTGCCTGCTCCACCGCTTTTACCCACACTTCTTGCTGTTGTTCGGGTTCAAGCTTTGTCATTGGTCGGACTTGACGTTCGTTAGTTGGCAAAATGTGATCCAATGGATCACATTTTTCAAGTAAATTATCAAAAACAACAGCTGCATCCATTAAAAGATAAGACTGGCGACGACTATGACCAAAGCGATCGCGGCAGTATTCCTCAAAAGTTTTGTGCGTGGAACGATATAATCTGCGATCGCGTAATTCAGTCAATGCCTTCCCTGCTTCAAAGAACGCTCGTTCTACCCTACGCTCCAAGTGCAGGCGATCGCTCTCCTCCTGCTCGGTTAATTCAGGAATTTCAACAGCAGGAACGTCCAGAATTACTACATCCTGATTATTCTGGGAAGAGATATCTTGCTGTGTTTTGCTAACTGGTGGTTCTGAGCCGGCAGAGACGGTGGAAGTAGGTTTGTTGCGCTTAGAGAATGGCTTTTGCATGGCTTCGCTTCCTACTTCTCACTATTTTCAGATTTACATCAAGGTCAACCCCTAGCACTGATTTAATTTACGAAGCGTTTTCTAGGTTAGGGGTAGATAGCTTTTTATCAACAATTTGAAACCAATGTGTCTGCTGTATAGAGTATTTATACTTAATTATGAGTGCCAAATAGTTCAAGTCTCATTAGCTATGGAAGCATCAAATTTCCTTTTGCTTTCTTTTGCAGCCTCAATAACTTCTTCAAGAGTGCATTGGTAAACTTCCAAAAATTTGGGTATGTCTTCAATTGGCAGCCTGGGAGTGTGCCGCCCAATATCCCAGTTACGGACAGTTGACTCAGCAATTCCTAACCTTGATGCCACATCTACTGTTCTTAACCCTGCTTTTTCTCTTAACCCCTTCATATCCATAACAAATAGTAATACCAATAGAATATCAGCTAGTGAACGCAGTTGACAAGCGCAGTTAACTAGCGGATAATAGATACATAAGAGAAGCGCCCCTGACTGCGAATCTGAAGCGCTTCTTTTGCCCTAAATTTAAAGAGCCTTCCAATTATGACTCACGCTATCTACACTTATCAACAGCTGCAACTGAAATCGATTGCGCGACTCAAGCAAATCTACAGCGAAATCGGCTGCACAGTCCAAGTAAGCGACAAACGCTGTAAGGATTCTTGGATCACTGCGATCGCTGAATATCAAGCCAGCAAGATTCAGAAACTCACCCTCGCTGCCCCAAACAACCAAGCCCTCGCTCAAGCCGAACTCGACAGCTACATCGCTGACCAAGCCCAAGCCGTAGCTCCTGAACCCTTCACAATAGTCGAAATCTCGTTTGACCATCACGAATATTACGCTGATGACAAACTGGTAGCCAGCATCAGCCATGACAACAACCACTTAACGCAACCCTGGGTAGTCATGGTCAACGGTAAAGAAGTATTCCGTGCCAACACTCTAATGCGTTGCGATCGCTTCATCTGCACTCACTACAAAGACAGTTCATTACCTGTGCAGGAGAAAGCAGAGGTGCAGGGGAGCAGGGGTGCAGAGGGGAGAAACCTACAACAACTTTCTCCTCTGCCCCTCTGCGCCTCTGCCCCCATGCCTTCCTCTTCTACTGAAAACCTAATCATGGCGCATATCTTCAACGAGTGCCAGAAGTACGGTTTTGAAATTCTTGATGATGGCATTTACAACAACAAGGGCGTGAAACTGGGGCAAGTCGGATGCACTGACAGGAACTGGTGGGTGAAGAGGCGTTATTCAGTCCAGCAGCAGTATTCTAACTCGGTGCTTGATGCAGTGCGATCGCTGTCGATGGTGGATGTGTCTACTGATGGTAAATCCATTTTTGATGAATATTTTTTAGATCAGCCGTTAGAACAGCTAACTGGCAATAAATTGCAACGGCTGCTGGAGAGAGCGGAGTTAGTCACAGCGTAATTAAGAAGTCAGCATCCAGGAGTCAGGAGTCAGTAAAGAAACAAAGAGCAGGGTGCAGAAGTTAATAAAATCTGCCTTCCTTTCTCCTCTTTTTCCCACCTCTTCCCGAAATTCTGACTTCTGAATTCTGACTTTTGAATTCTTCTCTCATTTTCCCTTCATTCACCCACCAATCAATATGCAAGCCACAATATCCATTCCCCAACACTGGGGCTACCCTCGCTTTGGTTTGGAACAGCGTACAGAACAAGGCACGATTCTCGGACTTTACTACTACCCATCGGGTACAGAGTTGGCTGAACAATTTGATGATGGTTGGCGTTATGCTCTGATGCCTAACAAGAATTCTGATGAAATATCGTACTTGAAAGAGGATCAAATTAAACCGCTCACACCAGAAGAATTATTCTCAGAAATTACCGCAGAGATTAAGTTTTACCAACAGCAAATCTCTATTCTGCAACAACAGTTAGTCGTATTAACTGGAGGTTTCACAAATGCCTAAGACGGTTGACCCCAGTTTTGACCGTAGAGCCAATCATTTGCTGCGTTCGATTCGGCTTTGTGGCGGTTGTGTTCCTCTGCATCAGTTACAATTCCAATTCTCCGATTCGGTCATTCAAACACTGCTGGATAAAGAACTGGTGCAAGTACAGAACACGGGACGCGGCTTTTTGTTAGAGATTGCCGAGGATTTTTAGGTTATTAATCCCAGAGGACACAATCATGAAACTTTACGCTAAAACCATTGCACAGACTTTACCCGATTGGGCAACTGTCGTTACAAAGAGCGCAGATTTATTTGAGGTTGAAATCAACGATGAACACCCTAGTTTTCAATCCCTACTTGAAGAGTTAGAAACGGAGATTGAGCCAGGAATAACAGGAGTGAAAGCAGAAGATTTATGTTCACGGCTGGGCATAGAAATGTCTAACCCCAACCTCCACCAATTAGTTGAACAAGCTCAAACTCTGATATCCCTTATTGCTACGCATCCAGACTATAAACAACTGTTGGATAAGGGATATCAACCTGATTTAAACATTGCTGATGCTAGCACTGCCCTAACTTATCTGGAATGGGAGCTAGAGCGCAATCAAGAGGGGAAAAGGGGAAGGGTTAAAGGGGAAAGGGAACCTCAATATTAAAAAAATTCTTGCTCCGTACTGTATTGAGAAAAGTCTTTCATTCTCCATCCTTTGCCCCTTACCCTTTCCCCTTTTCCCCTCCAATTCACAGCCTTCTCTTTAGTACAAAAGCAATCGTCTGAATGTAGTCAATATTCAAACGATTGCTACTACGGAAGTTCTTCTCCCGCTACAGAATTCCCATTATTGCACACAGAATACCAATCAATGAAACTTTAACCGAGGTGAAACATGACTACTGAAATCAAACTAGGTTTATGCAACCCTCCCGAACCGATTTATCTCTATGTCAAAAATGCTGAGTTAGGTGGAGAATCTTACCTGTGGTATCACTACGATATTGACAGGGATAAAACCATCCCTGTTACCCAAAGAGCATTAACTGGGTACTTGTCAGAACTGCGCCTAACGACTAAAGAATTCAAAGGTAAGGACAATCTGAAGCTGGATATTGTTGTCAGTGCTGATGAACTTTATGTTGTCAGGACTGGTGTTGAAACCAATTTCGCCAAAAGCTTTCTTTTAGCTGCGTCATTAGTTCAGGATTTTTCTAAGCCACTAATTATCGTTGCTACTGCTGGTGACGAAAACACGGTTTTCTGTAATCTTTACGATGCTGCAAGTAAAAGCAGAATTGAAAGAGAATGGAACAAAAATGCTGATTGGGTAACTATCATTCGTGACATCCAATTTCGCTTAGGTGGCACTCCATCTACACCAAAACTTAGTGTAGTCCCTCAACCAGTACATACACTTGATTTACGAATCAAAAATATTCGTACTTTGCTTGATTATCCACTTGATTTAGTCAAAGAGTGGTTGGAATTTCAGGATGTTGACCGCCCAAGTCTACTTCATACTACCAAGATTAATGAACTGGTAAAAACAATGTGTTTGGCTTGGGCAGCAGACAAGTGTGAATATCCCAATCATGCTGAATCTTCTTATCAAAACCAAGTTGTTGATGCTGTTGCTAGTGGTGCGGATGAATTAACGGCAATCAACGCATGGATGCAACAGTTGCAAACGGTAAAAACTGGAGCAATGTAAATCAGAAGTCAGGATTCAGAATGATTCTGACTTCTGAATCCTCAATTAATCAAATAGGAGTTAACCATGAGAGTCATCGTTACAGTTGTAGAAAAAATCATCAGTGAAGCACACATTGATATCCCTGATGGGCTGAACCAATCCGCAATTAAACAGCACATCGTAGACCGCTACAACACAGGGGAAATGTCCACAGATATGAACATCTTCCAAGTAGATTTTGAATCTATCAGCGCTCGGATTGTACAAGAACATTCTTCTACTAAATCTGCATCAATAGGAAAGGTGAGATTATGAGTATCAAATGGACTGATGAAGAACTTGCAATTATTGAGGCGAAAGCTGAAGTCTATACAGTCAAACAAATAGCTTCAATCCTAAAAAGGCGAGGATATCAACGCACACCAGTTGCAATTTACCTGAAGTTAAACAACTTAGGTTATTCAGCCCGTCCCACGCTTGATAACTATTCTTGTCAAGAAATTGCTCAAGTTCTTCAATTGAATTTCTCAACTGTAACTAGATGGGTAAAAAGAGGATGGCTCAAAGCTACAAGACGCTCTGCCAGACATTATCAAATTCGGAGATGGCATCTAAAACAGTTTTTTGATAACCCACCACAATCAATTAAAAAACGTATTGCTGCTCTTGATGTTGAAGCGATTAATTACCTATTAGGGAAACAAGCATGATTGACCATATTAATGCACTTCAAACAAGTTGGTATCTCTCTCCACCTTGGCGTGGAACAATTCCACCTGTTGCAGTTAATTTACTGGAGAGAGTTTTCTTGCGAACCACGAGAACATTTGGTTACTGCTGCGGTATGCAATGGAAACACGAATGTTGGATTTATTCAATTGATTGCGGAAAAGAAATCCTCCATGCTACACAAAACCAAATCATCGCAACTGGAGAATTAGAAACTCTCACCGTGCAAAAACCCGCTTTCGTTCTGGGCGAAAGAGTGATCCTCTGCTCTCACGATAAGGGAACAAAACAACGGCTGATTCTGGGGATTGCACTGGTGCATAAATCTTGGTTTTACCTTGTTGAATTGATGTCGCCAACGTTAATTAAGACACCAACTATATCTAATCGTTTCTCATTAGTTGGTGAAAAAAGTTTAGTGCGAGTGAATGTTTAAAGTCTTGAAATTTACTTAGGAGTCGAACAAGATGAGTTTACCTTTAAATCAAAATGTTTTAGTCGAGTCTCCATCATTCAGAACTTCTGCACTTTCTAATTTAGATGATTCTCGCGCCCAAGAAGTTCTCAGCAAAGCAAAGGCAATAGTGTTCGCTGTATGGAACGGGGAGGGATGGGCCACTGTTGAGCAGTTAGCTCAATATTTTCAATCTTCTATACCAGCTATTAAGCATATCTACGAAAGAAACAGTAAGGAGTTTCAGGCTAAGGAAACCAAAAAACTAACTGGTAAAGACTTGTCTAATGCTCGCTCCAAGTTGGAGCTAGCATCCCGAACAGCCCAAGCTAGAGTCTTTTCACCTTCTGGAACACTCCGCATCGCAATGTTGCTCACTGAATCGGAAGTAGCTGCTCAAGTGCGAACAATCATCTTAGAGCTAGTTGCAGCAGTGCCTAACATTACACCCAAAGTTGATACTCTCACTGCCCCTGCCCTCCCACCAGTTGAGCAGCGCCTACAAACTTTGGTTGAGGCGATGAGAACTTTAGCTGAACTTACAGGTGGCAGACTCAACCCATACATGGAGCAGCATTTTCAAGACTTCGCCGCCAATCTCCTAGCCCAACACAATCAACAAGCTCTCTTTGGTAGCAAAGAGAAATGGATGGGTGTGGTTAATTTTGCGGAGAGCGAACTGGGAAAGAAAGTCCCCTTGAGCGGTTCTCATTATCGCGGTCATCTCGGTACTTGGGTTCGCACATTTTACCCACAACTAGGGGAGCGTCAGGAAATGCGCCTGGTCAATGGCACTCAGCAGCCAGTTTACGTTTACGCCTGCCATGACCCAATGGTTGCATCTGGATTGACCAAGGCAATTGAAGAGTTTTTCGCTCATCCAAACCCGACTGCTGCGCTAAGAATTGCAGGGGCTTTTGCTACCAAGAAGCCACGGGTGTTAGTCAAAAGTTAAAAGCGAACGCACAGGAAATGAGCATTCGCTTGACTATATCAGCCGAATACAAGCTTAGTTGCTTGTTATAAGCATACTATTTCTCGGTTACACAACTCAAAAAACTTTGAGAACAAAATTATGCAACAACTCACACTCTTCTCTGAATCAACCCCAGTTTTACCCATTACTTACTATCCCGATTTCTTAAGCCTTGAACTTGCAAACGAACTTTACCAACACTGCTTGAAACTGGAGTGGCAGCAAAATCAAATCAGAATTGCGGGTAAAACAATGCCCGTTCCTCGCCTCGAATGTATTTATGGTGATGCCGGATGTGATTACCTTTACTCCAACAGCGTATTTTTAAAACCCCTGACTTGGACAGACAATCTGGCTAACTTGCGCGATCGGATCACTGCACTTACTGGTTACAAATTCCGCATCGTTATCGGCAACCAATACCGCACGAGGACTGATTCTATCGGCTGGCATTCTGACAACGAACCATCGATGGGACTTAACCCGGCGATTGCATCAGTCAGTTTGGGGTCATGTCGAAAATTCCAAATTAAACCGAGAAATGGCAGACCTACTGATTTTTGGTTGGAACACGGCAGTTTGCTTGTGATGCACCCAGGCTGTCAGTCTACGCATCTGCATCAGGTTCCTAAGACCAACAAAGTGGTTAGCACCCGAATCAATCTCACCTTCCGACCACATACCGGAGGTGGGAGATCATTCTGACAAGGCCAGTGATCATGTAAAATGACAGTTTCTTAGTTCATCTGTACTATTAAGTCCGTTTAAAAAGCAGTCAATAGGACGAAAAAAACAACTACCAATACAAGTCCTGTTGATTGCTTCTCTTAAAACCACGCTTCTTTAACTCATGTCTACGTAACTCACCTAAAAGGCGGTATGACTCAATACCCCAAGCTTTGCATTGCTTCAAAATACTGGAGGGGATATGAATATAATCGAAACCGATTCTCAAGCTCTACACTTACAAGAATGGTTAAATAGTGGCGTTGACGAAGAAATCATTGCCCTGAATGTACGTTCGCTCCACGCCACAACACCTTACGAATATCTGCTCTACAGTCCCAAAATCTCCCGTCGTAACGATGGGCGGCTCAGAGACAGGGACTTGAAGAAATACCAGCACATTGAATTAGGCGGCTGGTGGTGCAGTGGTGTTGACCCGCTCAACAACTACGTCAGTATGATGTGGGGCTGTTTCAAACCTGACCATCCCCGAAGAGATCGCCAAAAAATCCACAAGTTTATCAAATACGAGCATCCTTACAGAGAAGAAACACACGCTTTCTTCCTCTTAGTCCCGAATCGCATCTGGGTGAAAGTTTCCAATCGTAGCGGCATTGCCATTACTGAAGAAGATTTACAGCATCCTGGCGGTTTCTGGCATTGGGTTTGGCGGCATAATGTGCCAGTGACAATTGTAGAAGGTGTCAAGAAAGCGGGGGCATTATTGACTGCTGGTTATGCTGCGATCGCAATTCCGGGAGTAAACGCTGGATACCGCACACCACAGGATGAGTACGGTACTGCTATTGGTAAACCATTTCTAATTCCCGACTTGAAACATTTTGCAACACAGGGGAGACAGGTTAACATTTGCTTTGACCAGGACAACAAACCTGAGACAGTCCAACGAGTCAGAACCGCTATCAGTCGCATGGGACGGCTGCTGGTAAATGAGGGCTGTTCGCTGCGAGTGATTGATTTACCGCTAGGGGCTTCTAAAGGGGTTGATGATTTTATTGTTGCCAAAGGGCGGGAAGCCTTTGACGCACTCTACAATACGGCTGTTGCACTGGAGTTGTGGGAGATTAAGCTGTTTACTCTGCTGACTTATCCCCCAGCGATCGCTCTCAACCAAAGATTCCTCGGACAACTTCTCGTCCCCGAAGGTGAAAAACTGATTATCCTCAAGGCTCCGAAAGGCACTGGTAAAACCGAATGGCTGGCAACTGAGGTGGCGAAAGCACACGACCAAGATAGACGGGTATTAATCATCACCCACCGTATTCAATTGGGTGAGGCACTGTGTAATCGGTTTGGTGTTAACTATGTTACCGAAGTTCGCACGAATGAAACAGGCACATTGTTGGGATATGGGGTGTGTGTTGATTCGCTACATCAAGAGAGTCAGGCGCGATTCAACCCTAATGACTGGGCGAATGATGTGATTATTATTGATGAATGCGACCAAGTATTCTGGCATTTGCTCAACTCTGGTACAGAAGTGCAAAAACGTCGGGTATCCGTTCTCAAAAACCTCAAACAACTTGTGCAGAATGTTCTAGGGAGTAGTCAAGGAAAGATTTACTTGTCTAGTGCGGATGTTTCTGACACAGATGTAAAGTATGTTTTATCACTCGCTGGCGAATATCGGGTTAATCCGTTTGTCATCGTCAACAACTATCGCCACGTAGCTGGTAACTGTTACAACTATTCTGGCAGTAACCCGAAGAATCTTATCGCCGCGCTCGACAAAGCAATTTCTAAAGGTGGGCATCATCTATTGTGCTGCTCTGCTCAAAAAGCCAAATCCAAATGGGGAACCCAAGCACTTGAGGAACGGTTTCGCCGTAAATACCCACACCTGCGGATTCTGCGAATTGACAGCGAATCTGTTGCTGACCCCTCTCATGCGGCTTTCGGCTGTATCGCTCATCTCAACGAAATTCTCACCCAGTATGATTTGGTTATCGCCTCCCCAAGTCTTGAAACTGGGGTATCCATCGACATTCGAGGGCATTTTGATGGTGTTTGGGGAATATTTCAGGGAGTGCAGCCGGTTAACTCCGTGCGGCAGATGTTGGCAAGGGTTAGGGAAACAGTTGACCGCCACATTTGGGTCAGAGAATGGGGTATGGGCGTTGTGGGCAATGGTTCTACTACCATTGGAGGATTGCTCAGAAGTCAACACGTCGCAACACAGGCGAACATTGCGCTGTTGTCGGCGGCGGATAATGCGGATTTGAGCTATATTGACCAGAACTTCCAGCCCGAATCTTTGCAGACTTGGGGTAAGCGTGGTTCTGTGATTAATGTGGAGATGCGGCGCTATCGAGAGTCTGTGCTTGCGGGTTTGGTCGAGGATGGGTACACCGTTATTGATGCTGACGATGCTGATGACGATGAGAGTGGGGCAGTAATCGAGTCGGTTAAGGCGGCTAGTCAGGAATTGTATACTGCTGAGTGTCAGGCGATCGCGGATTCTCCAACCATCTCTGATGCCGAACTCAAGAAGCTACAAGACACAAGGGCGAAAACCAAAACTGAACGACACCAGCAGCGCAAGGCTGAATTATCGCGTCGCTACGAAATTGACGTAACCCCTGATTTGGTCGAGAAAGATGACGACGGCTGGTATCCCCAACTGCGGATGCACTATTATTTGACGCTGGGGCGAGAGTTTCTGAGCAACCGTGATGCGAAACGGGCTAAGGCGCAGTTAGAGGCGGGAGAGAATTCGATTTGGAAACCTGACTTTAACAAGGGGCAAATGTTGCCGGCTGTACTGTTACTCGAAAATCTGAATCTGTTGCAGTTTCTTACACCAGACGTTCAGTTACGTGGCAGCGACGAGAAGCTAGTGGAGTTTAAGGCTCTGGCTGTTCAGCACAGGCACGTTATCAAAAATTACTTGAATGTCAGTATCTCGGAAAAGCTTACTTCCATAGCGATCGCACAGAAACTACTTGCGAAGATTGATTTGAAACTGGATTACGTCGGTCGGTTGGGTAAGCGTGAAAATCGGGAGTGCGTTTATCAATTCGTTGCCCCTGATGATGAGCGTGATTCGATTTTCGGGCAGTGGTTAAATCGAGATGAAGTGTTTCTTAGTGAGTCGGTGTCAGTCACGAATAATATAGAGTTCCCAACACAAGTGACTGGCACAATATCAGATGACATTCCCCAAACATTAAATCAGGTTGAAAGTCCTGCTACCCAAGCCTGGAAAGGGCTGAAGCTGAAAATGCGCCTTGGACTCGACAGCGCTGGTCGGTTCTACCAACAGATGGTTTCCCAGCTTGGTGAAGCTATTGGCGTTGCTGATGGGGAGCCTTACTGGAACACATACCTGGGGCAGTGGCAGGTTTGGGTTAACTTTGCAGACGAGTGTAGGTCTGTGGTGTGCGATTGGTTGGTGGTGGTTTAATTGTAGATACATTTGGAAGGAGATTCCACAATTAAATGAGTCGTCAATTCATATCTTCTGGTTCTATCTTCGAGCAAGAAATTGCTTATTCTAGAGCCGTTGTTGATGGAGACTGGGTTTTTGTTTCTGGTACCACGGGTTTTGATTACAGTTCGATGACCATATCTGATGATGTTGTAAAACAAACAGAGCAGTGTTTTAAAAACATTAATGCTGCGCTGACAGAGGCGGGACTGGTAATGCAGGATATAGTGCGAGTTCGTTATATTTTACCGATTCGAGAAGACTTTGAACAAAGCTGGCCAGTAATTCGTAAATATTTAGGAGATGTCAGACCAGCAGCAACAATGATTGTCGCAGGACTTTCAGATCCGAGAATGCGGATTGAGATAGAGGTGACAGCAAAAAAAACTAGGGGCTAGATTTGAGGAGCAGTTTTGTGACAAATCACATAACTTCTTGGCCACTCGTATTGCTGAGAAAAACACCCTTGTTGCCTTCCCCGCCACCGATTGCTGATGTGAGCTTTAGATGTGAGCTTTACTGGAATAGCTACTTGGGGCAGTGGCAGGTTTGGGTTAAGTTTGCAGACGGGTGTACGTCTGTGGTGTGCGATTGGTTGGTGACGGTGTAGGTCATGCTGTCCTCAAGCTCACGCCTAATTAATTGCAGATATTGGCTTGATAGTTGATGATTCAGGCGATTTTTTCATCAATATCCTTGTGCTACAAGGGTTTCAGAAATACCATACGTTTGCCCTGCCCATCTCCCCCGAAATTTTTCACTTTCCGATTCGTGCAACAACGCCATTGGTGTTTGCACTATCACATTACTTAAACATTAACAAAACCTTAACTTTATTGAAAATTTAAAAACTCAGGCAGAAAATTATTACCGAAGTTTGAAATTCTATAACTCTGAAAGCCTTATAAAAAGTGGAATTAACAATTATTGCTCATCTGGATGATTGCTAAAACGGGGTAAAATAGTCCTGAATTTATTTTTGGTACATCAGAAGTGATTATAAAGATTTGGTAAAGCAAGATTCAGTCTACTTGCATTTCTTACGTTATTATTGATTTAATCAAATTTGTGCTTCCCAATAACCAGCAAAATCACGTAAAACCCACTGCAAGCATTTATTACCCGCGCATATTTGTAATCAATATCTGTGAATAGACTTCGTTTATATCTCTTCAATGCTCTCAATGGGTTGATTCTTGGAGTCTTTGATAAATGCTAGGCGAGAGCCATTGCCAAAAGAAGTAACCCTTGAATTCAGAATTTTTGCAGATTTTTGAAATTACAAGCCATTTTTCCAATTTAGTTACACACAATGAAGAAAACGCTTTTTGGGGTGTTGACGACGGCGATTGTTAGCAACATCTTGATTCCTGCTGTCCAAGCAATCAGTATCGGAAATACAACTGCCCGCTTTAGTCATGTTCTGATTATTTCGATTGATGGATTGCACAACTGGGATCTATCAGTTGCTAATCTGCAATCTTCTTTGAAAAATATCAAGCGGTTGCAGAGAGAAGGTGTGACATACACTAATGCTTTCGCTTCTGCACCATCAGATTCCTTTCCTGGGGAGCTAAACTATATCACTGGTGCCACCCCCGGCACGACAGGTGTATTTTATGATAAATCCTACAGTCGCGCCTTGTATGCCCCAGGCACTACTGCTGCCCAAATCACCGCAGGCACAGCCAAACCAGGTACTGTCGTAGAATTTGCTGAAAACGTTGATGCATCTTGGAATAATGGTAAGGGTGGCACCTTAGATGGCGGTCAGGGATTTGATAAAACCCAATTGCCAGTCGATCGCAATGGCAACCCTGTTTACCCCAACCAGTACCTAAAAGTAAACACCATTTTTGACGTAGCTAGCGCGGCAGGACTGCGTACTGCTTGGTCTGACAAGCATCCCGCAGCTTACACCATCCTCGCTGGAAATACACAAGACCCAACGAAGTTTAATTTGGCAACGGGTCGGGTTGGTAGCATTAGCGATTACTCTTCACTAGAAATTAACGCAGCAGTGGCGATTGATACAACTAAGCCAGGACTTCTCCCCAATACCCTTGGGGCTTTAGTCGATCAATCAACAGGTACTCCTTACTCCAACACCAACTCTAAAATCACGTCCACTTTCTTTAATGACGGGACAAAGGGTAATCCGGCTCTGTTTAAGGCTCCACCTGCTGGCTTTAGCGCCAGCCAGTTCACAAGTGTAGCAACAACCTCAGCCTACGACGATCTCAAGGTTAAGCAGATATTAAACGAAATTGATGGATTGAACGATTCCGGCACTATAAAAGTAGGCACTCCAGCAATTTTTGGCTTGAATTTCCAAGCTGTCAGCGTCGGCGAGAAAGAGACTGCCTCTCAATTTAATGGTGGTGGAATTGACTCTAATGGCAATGCCCGTCCTGACCTGGTAAGTGCAGTAGCTCACACTGATGCCAGCATTGGTCTGATTTTGGATGAACTGAAAAAGAAAGGATTAGACAGTTCAACTTTGGTGATTTTGACCGCCAAGCACGGGCAAAATCCCGTCAAAGATCCAACTGTTGGTTTGAGCAGTACATTTGATAGTGTTACTGGTGTTGCTGGTGGCGATGGAAACCTGACTGCTGTTGCTGCTCTGTTAGTAAGAAACGGCATCCAGATTGCTTCTGAGCGAGGTCAGGATACTTCATCGCTGATCTTCTTGAAAAATTCATCTGATGTCCGAGAAGCAGTAGCCCTGCTGAAGTCCAAAAATTACTCATTTGATAATACGATTGATCCAAATACTGGGCTGGCATTTTCAACTGAGGATGCTGCTGCTCAGGGTCAGGTATTGTATGGTCAGAGCATCATCAATGCTGGATTGGGAGATCCAAGGACAAACGAACGCACCCCTGACATTATTGTTCCACTCAAAACTGGCTATTTCTTTGGTAACGCTACCAAGAAGCGTGCAGAGCATGGTGGATTTACTGATGCTGACACCCACGTAGCCCTAATTGTCGGTAGCACTGGATTTTCTCGCAATCTGCAAGGTAAAACTATCAGTCGAACTGTTTCTACCACCCAAATTGCTCCAACTACATTACAGGCTCTAGGTTTAAATCCTCAACGACTGCAAGGTGTTCAGATTGATAGAACCCAGACATTACCACTTAACTGTAGGGAATCGCAAATAGAAAAATACCAAATAGATCAAGAGCGCAGGGAGTACGAAGAATAAAAAAAACTCCAAATGAAGAAATTGATGTGTTAAACCCACATCAGTTTCTAGTAATTCCTGCGCTTAGAGCGAATCGTTGTACTGCAAAGATCACACTTGTATCTCTTCAATACTTCAGGGTAAGCAAATCTTCTGTTTACCACGATCTACTGAAGGGATGAAGAGAAGATTTGTTGCGGATACATCGCTGCAAAAAAAAGATGATTCGAGTCTCAGAAAATCCGTTCACACAGCATATACAAACATCATGATACCAATTCAATACTTACAGCCTCCAGCAATTACATCTGACTACTCCTCGCCCATAGTTAAAATAGCTGATGATTGGAACAAGGATGATAAATGTTCTAATGCAGATCACCTGATTATTTCTGGCAGTACTTATGCGGGTACAGCTAGTACCGTAACTGTCGGTCAGACACTTCCGGGTGGGGGTATAGCGATCGCAAACGGTACTTATCCAGATGTTTTTAAAAATGATACAGTTGATGGCAGCTTTGGCATCACTTCACCAATTTTCCTCCAGGAGATTACTACTTGTGGTAAAGATATCCGTACAATGTACGTTGATCCTAGTGTCATTACTACCAGTTTTCCATCCAAATCGGAATTAGCCTTAAATCTCACACCCGATGGCAAAGGGCTGACTTTCATGGGTTACGTTAGCCCAATCAATCAGCTCGACGTGTCAAACTCTAATACGCCAGGAATTACCGAACCTGGCAATCCTGTGACAACGACTGCCACCTATAGAGCAGTAGCGCAAATTAACTTTGATAATCCACATTTTATCTCTCACGGTTTTCTCACCCCCAAGGTAACTACAACCAACGCATATCCTGGGAACAATGGTCGTGCAGGAATACTAGGTTCAAATGGCTTGTACTACACTGTGGGTAATGCTGGTAATGGCAACGGCTCGCCAGCAGTTACAGCGGCGGCGGGTGTGCAGATTGTCATTCCTGGTCAGAACGCAACTCCATCAACTCCTGGCACTAATCAGGTAGGATCGTTCAACATTACTCAATATGGCTACACAGCCGACAAGACTGCCAAAGACAACAATTTCCGAGGCGAGACTATTTTCAATAACACTTTGTATGTAACCAAAGGTAGTGGTAGCAACGGAATTAATACTGTATACCAGGTCGGTAACGCAGGTAGCTTACCAACCCTCGCCAATGCAGCTACTGCACCAATTACCATCCTGCCTGGCTTCCCCACGAATCTCGCTAAGACTGGCAAGAACGTGAATGGAACTGTCCAACCCATCTACTATCCCTTTGGTATTTGGTTTGCTAACGCAACTACGCTGTATGTTGCCGATGAGGGCGATGGTGTTGCTGCTGATGCTGCAACCAGCACTACCGCAGGTCTTCAAAAGTGGAGTTTGGTAAACGGCACCTGGCAATTGGACTACGTTTTGCAAAAAGGCTTGAATCTTGGTCAGCAATACCCCGTAGCTGGTTTACCTGCTGCTGACAATCCCGCAACAGATGGTCTTCGCAATCTTACAGGTCATGTCAATTCTGATGGCACTGTCACATTGTATGCAGTAACTTCAACCATTAGCGGTAGCGGTGATCAAGGAGCAGATCCAAACGAAGTGGTTGCCATCACTGATAGACTTTCCTACACAACAGCCGTACAATCTGCGTCTGAGCAGTTCCACCTCATCCGTACCCCCATCTCTGGTCAAGTGCTACGAGGTATATCTTTTGCCCCAACTAACAAGGAGAAAGAGGGATCTGGGGAGGACTTTAAACCAGAACATTAACCTAATAGTTCACCAACTCAAAATTGATGGGTGGATACTGGCAGAGGTGAAAGGACTTATATAACCCGCATTTCTCACAAGTTTGAAATGCAGAGGGGCAGAGGGGCGGAGGGGCGGAGGGGATTGAACTTGGCACATTGAACTCTCCTCTGCTCCTCTGCTCCCCTGCTCCCCTGCACAAGCACAGGCTTTGAGCATTGGTGAGAAATCCAGGATAAGTCTCTCCCCTGCACAAGTGCACAAGTACTGACCACCATGCAAAGTTTGCTTGGCAGACTGTTAACCTTAAGCATCAAAAAATTGCGAATTGCTCCCCTGACAATTGTTTTGGTCAATCTCCTAAAACCAGAATCACAAAAGTACCAGGGATAATACTTGGTCGAGATCGCTCCTTCCCTGCGACGGGGGTAGACTTTGCTTGAAATTTAGCTGTGTCCAAATATAACTTAGTTGGTAATGTGCCACTAATTACCGCATTGTGAAAGCAAAAGCTCAAACCGGAGATGAATACAGAGGCAATACCTCTGCCAACCCTACGAGAAAGTCTGGTGTTCAAAATATATTCTTTTCCTTTTACAATTATTTTTCGGATATTACCAAACTTCGATTGTATTGGGAGCAGTGCCTCAAAGTCAGCTGCTAAAAATTAGGGGGATAAATCGAATGGCACGCTTGTTTTCACTAAATTCATAATGGATAAGGATCTCTAGGATGTGAGGGGGTAGGGGATATTGGTCAAAAAATAAGAGGTTGTTGAATCATCTCTTTTCAAAAACCTCCTTTGTTTTTACTAGATTGCCAACGGCGGGGCTTCTCTCAAGCAATACAACACTACCTTGATGCTGAATTTTTTCCCAAGATTCATTAGAAATCCATTTCATAATTCTTTCTAGTAACCAGGTAAATTTTATCCCTCGGTTGAGTCGGTGTAACTCTCTCCATGCAGATACAGATTTTGCAACTTTCCAATTATACTGTTGAAAAAATTCTGCTCCTTGCTCAGGAGCAAATAACAAAGTTTTATTTCCATTCCCAAAATATTGGTCGAAAATTTTCCGAGCGTAAACTTGATCATAATCTTTTAACGCTAATGATGATTCCAATTCAAATAGCCACCAATTCAGATTAGATTGCTCATAAATATCGGTTGCAAGTAATGCTACTTGAACCTATCCCACTAATAATATTTTGTTAATCCAGATGTGGATTGTAGCAAGGTCAATGAATGCATCGAAGTAAACTTTTTGACGTTCCCATCTAACAACGAGACGGCGGTATTTGCGCTGATACCAAGCAAAACACCGTTCTTGCTGAAATCTAGGAACAGAGATTTTGATTGGTCTTCCTCTATTTTTCTTGGTTTTCCAAACTCGTTTCGGGATTTGAGGACGAATACCTCGTTTCCGCAGGTCAGCGCGTTTTTGTTTCGAGTCGTAACCTTTATCAGCAGCTAGTACTTTGATTCGCTTACGTGGTCTGCCACGTTTTAATGTTTTAAGTTTAACTTTATCGAGTAGAGGTATTACTTGTTCTCTCTCGTTGCCATTGGCTGGGGTAGTGCAATTAGCCAAGGGCATTCCACCACCTTCGGTAAGTGTATGGATAAGAACACCTTTCCCTTTCCCTCCATACGCAACTTCTTCACCTCCTCCCATTGAGCGGGGGAAAAAGAGCCGTCAACAGCCCCAAAGTCCCAGTTTATAAGCCCCTTCTCATTAGCGATCGCTAATACACGTCCTTGTATATATTCAAATGTCCCATCAGAACGCCATCGCTTTAACCATCGATGGGATGAGCTTTTCGATGCCCATATATCCCCTCGTGGAAGGTCACACCATCGACATCCAGTTATCAGAATGTATAACAGACTATTTAATACATAGCGATACGGTGCATGAGGCATTCCTTTACCACGTTTGGATGCCTGCTTAGGAAATATATCCTCAAATAGCTTCCATTCTAGGTCGCTCAATCCCTCAAAACGTCCAGCCATCACTAATACATCCAACCTCTTGCCAAAAAATAGATTACTACAATCTGGCATTAGTGGGATAGGTTCTTGGGTTTCATGTAGATATGATAGCAACCCTTCTGTAATCACTAGCGCCTGTCTCGTTGCAAGATTAATCTCTGAGAAAAAAGTTTTTCTCAATGCCACGTTAGTAATATCGAGTTGGACACGCTCAAGAAAACACAAAGGTTGCTCATCTTGAAGTGCTTGTTCTTTGTAAGCAATGATTTCTGGCAGGTCAACTTCAATCCAACAAAGCGATGCACAAAAAGGTAATCGATAGGGTCGAGTATCTAACCCCGCAGCCAGATTGATTACAGTGTCAATGTTTTTAGAATTAACTAACTGTAAAATCAAGTGATCAATAACATAAGTGCGGATGGCAATCGCATTTGTAATTTTTTCTTTCTCTCCTATAACCTCAACAAGCATTTCACCTTTTCCACCAGCTAATATACGCGCTAATGGATCTTTAAATAATGCATCTACACGTTCGCTTTCTAATGCGCGATACATTGCCACTAAATACGCAGTTTCCGCAATATTTTTCATTTAATAAAGTATTATTGGTAATTTTGGATAGACTTGTAAAAAGATTACATCTGTCTGAGCAAAAACTTCTACCAAAAATACCTTTTAGTAAATTCGTAGCCGAAATACACCCACTGGGATATCCGCATTTAGCCCCACAAGCCTGACAGAAACCGGATAGAGCCAAGCATTAGAAGTTCCTGAGATTAAGACGCGATTGAGATCAATGTTGAGTTCAGTTCCAGGAGCTACCTGTTGAGGGAAAGCAATTGTAATGGTTCTACCATTAACAGTAATATTGGCAGGAATTTTTTGACCGGACTGGTCAGATAAGTTAATGTTATTCCTTACAGTTAAACCTTGAGGTACAGCAATAGTCATCTGGGATAAAGCTCTGCTATCTTGGGGAATTTTTAGCTGGAAAGAATCTCTGACAACTTTCGCCTTATTTTGAGGGAATTGCACTGCCCCAATAATATTAGGAAATCTGCTATTTTTCATCGTGGTTGTGCTATAGGCAGCCGAGGATAAAGACGCAATTGTTAAAGTTAATGCAATAGCATAAATTAGCTTTTTCATATTAAGCTTCCTGAAACATATAGTGAACGAATTTACTCTGGATAACAAAAATTAAGAATTTGGAAGTTTAGTACAACATTATTGACAGATTCTATTGAAATCAGCTTTTTATATCGCTAAAGATAGAGATAGGGAAAAGCCTTGCAAGAGATGGATGTTGAGTTATGTTTTTCAAGCATTGTTCCATAGCACAACTAAAACTCAAGTTCATGGTTATTAATCAGTAATCTTTGGTAAGTAGTTGCACTTTACACACTAAAAGTAAAGAACTCGAAAAGATTTACCTGAATTTGTTAAGCGTAGGTTTACAGGCTTTGGATTTATATGGATGGGTAGAACTATAAAAGCTTTATCAAGAAAGGCAGAGGGCAAAGTCGCGCTTCTCTGCGAGACGCTTTGCGAACGCGTCTCCCCTTGGGAGAAGGCAGAAGGGATTTATCCCAACTCTTCTTACCCGATAGCGTAGGGTTAGCGACGCAGGAGCGTCACCGTCTGCGCGCTCTCGTTGGAGCAAGGGTTTAAGACCCCCACAAAACTAGAATTTTTGGTGGCTCTCGAACAGAAGAGGGTTTGAATCCCCATCTGAACGAAACATAAAAGCTCTCTGCCTCCAGCATAGCTGCCTTCTTCAAAAACATTCATTAAGTGAACTTACTGGTAAACGCACAGTAAAACAACTACCAATTCCCAATTGACTTGTGGCAGTAATTAATCCACCGTAATTCTTAGCAATAGCTTGAGCAATAGCCAATCCTAAACCAGAACCACCAGAATTATAAGAACGTGATTTATCTACTCGCCAAAAACGCTCAAAAATATTTTCTAAATCTCCTGGTGCAATTCCTACACCTGTGTCTTGGACATTAACTATTAAATAGGAAACACTACGATTAGCTATGATTTCTATTGTCCCTTTTGGTGGTGTATAATGTATAGCGTTTTGAATTAAATTACTAAATAATCGTGTTATCTGATGCGGATCGCCTAACAGATCAAGCTTTTCAGTCAATTGATTTTTCAGATGAATTTGTTTAGCGATTGCTTGCGGCTGATATAGTTGCACTAAGTTATTTAAAATTGAACTAAGATTAACAGTTTCTTTAATGTGGTTAGGAATATTATCATGACGAGCTAAAAATAGTAAGTCTTCTGTAAGTCGAGTCATTTGATTAGTAGCACTAGAAATAGCCTGAAATTTTTCTGCGTCAGTTTCTCGCATTCCCTCTGGATACTTAAGTGCTACCCCTGCATTACTTTTAATCACCATTAAAGGATTGCGGAGTTCATGAGAAGCGTCAGCAGTAAACTGTTTTAACCGTTCAAAACTTTCTTCAATTGGTTGCATCGCTTGATGAGTTAGCCAAACTCCACCAGCACCACTAATAATCAAGGCTACAACAATTCCACCACCTAACCCCAAATCTAATTTATTTAAAGTTTCATCGAATTCTTCTAGAGATTGACTTGCTCTTACATATCCAATCAACTCTTTATCATCACTACTAATAATTTGTAAAGTAACAGACTGAATGCGATTTTTACCAACTGTACTAATTTGTTCTCCTTCTTTGAGAGCAGGTAAACTTAAAATATCTTGTCCCTGTTTTTCGATGAGATTACCTTTAGTATCAAACCAGCTTAATTCTTGATGATTTTTAAACAATTTATCTAGAGGTAAGTCATTTTCAATTCTAATTTTACCCTTATCAAACTCGGCATTAGCAGCACCAACTTGTGCTAATGTAGCAAGCTTTTGTATTTGTTGTTTATAGAGACTATGGGTAAAAAAAATCCGAACGGCAATTGCAAATCCACCTAAGATTAATGATAATACAATTAAATAAGATAACAGTAACCGTCGGCGAATTTTTTCAAACATCAGCTAAATTTACATTTATTTAGGACACAGGCGATAACCAAAACCGTAAACAGTTTCGATAAAATCCTCTGAACTTCCTAGCGCTCTGAGTTTTTTTCTTAAATTTGTCATGTGAGTTTTAACGGTTTCTTCCCCGGATAATTTATCAAACTCCCACAATTTATCTAAAATTGCCGAGCGAGTTAAAACTTGAGTAGGATTTTTCAAAAAGCATTCTAATATCATGTATTCTTTATGTGTTAATGATAACGGCTTGCTTCCATAAGTCACATGATAATTATTAGGGTCTAATTGTAAATCACCGTGAATTAAAATTAGTTGGTGAGTTTCTGGGCTTCTCCGAGATAAAGCTCTAATTCGTGCTGCTAATTCTTCTAGTTCAAATGGTTTAACTAAATAATCATCTGCACCAGCATCGAGTCCAGTTATTTTATCTGGTGTTGTATCTCGTGCAGTCAACATCAAAATAAAAGCGTTACAATTAGCAGCACGTAACCGTTTACAGAGAGTAATTCCATCTAAGCGCGGCAACATTAAATCTAATAAGATTAAATCATAATTACCTGCTTCGGCATATTCCCAACCTTCAATGCCATCACAAGCAATGTCAACAGCATGATGCTGGTGTTTTAAATCTTCGGCTAAGGGTTTAGCGATGCGATCATCATCTTCAATTATTAATATTCTCATATCTTTAAGCTATAATCATCTATCTGCTTAAACCCATCACTCAATTGGGTGACGCGCTTTTTTCTCCTTTCGCACGGAAAAGAATAGGACAACTGCCAGTATAATAAAGGCGATCGCCGAAGCATAGCCCCTGGGCAGTGATAGACCACCATTTTTGATTGGTTTGGTCAGAAAATCTCCAAAGGTGGCTCCGAAGGGACGTGTGAAGATGAACGCGAGCCAGAATAGGAAAATATCGCTCAACTTTGTTACGTAGTGAAGGGCGATGACAAAACCAATGACGCTGGCCGTCACGAATGCGCCCTGGATATAGCTCAGTCCTAAGTTGCTTGTCAGAAAGTCACCAAAGGCCGTTCCCAAACTGTTGGAGAACACGACAGCCAGCCAATAGGTGGTTTCTGCGTCTTTCCTTATGATGGGATAAACGCTTAGATCCCGATCCCGGTAATACCAAATGGCAAGAACACTCAATAGACCCGCTACCAGAATCAGCGATCCCACTGCGTAGCCCAGCCCGAAAGATCGATCCATTAAGTCTGAAACTTCGGTTCCGGCTGTGGTTGTCGCAATGATCGCCACCCAGTAAAGGACTGGAATATATCTGTCGGATTGAATTTGAAAAAACAGGAGAATAGCTAGGATAGCGAACGTTATGGCAAAGGCTACGTAATACCCCAGTCCGAGAGACATTGAGATGAAGTCACCTGCCGTCTCTCCAAGCGTCGTGGCGATGATCTTCATGATCCAGAAGTAAATTGTGACTTTTGCAACTTTGTTCATTTATTTTTCACAAGAAAAATAGTCAGTCATCATAATTCAGATTAGCGCAGTCTGCTAGAAACAACTAAGATATCAATGGCACCCTTGAAAAGCTCTAAGCTATGTGGAATAAGCACTACATTGAAAGCTGTTGAACAGTCAAAAGATAGGTTAGGTAATCGCCAATTTCTAATCAAATCACCTCTTCACAAACAGAAAAATGCCATTCGCTCGAGAAGGCGATCCCTAATCAGTCTTGTCGGTCAATCGGCAGTAAGGCTGGTTTCTTCTGCTTAAGGCTCAAGTAAATAACCAGACTCGCTATTATAGACAGAAAAAGCATACTGGTTCCGACCGTACCAAAACCAAAGCCTCCATTTGTAGCAGATTGGGATAGTAAATCACCCATAGATGCTCCAAGCGGACGAGTCAAGATATAAGCTAACCAGAATGCCAAAACTACATTCATCCGAAAGTAATAATAAGCGAGCGCTATGATTGCAATTAAAACGCCAAATATCAGTGCTGATTGTGCATAGCCCACTTTCAAAGCCTCTGCTAAAAGGTCTCCTGTTGCAGTACCCAAGGCAAATGTAAACAAAACAGCTACCCAATAGAAAAGCTCTCTTTTAGCTGTATTTATGGAGTGCATGGCTAATGTCTTTTCGTTTGAATACCACAGCGCAAAAACTACCAACAAGGAAACACTAAAAATTACAGTAGTTGTCACCAAACTAACTCCAAGCTCGTCTACCAATCTATCAGTGATCAGTATCAAGGTTCAGGGTTGCTGACAGAAAATCTGCTGCTGTTTCACCTACTGTGGTTGCTAGAACCTTAATAATCCAGAAGTAAATTGTCACCTCTGGAACCCTGTTTAATATCTTCTTCATGATATTTGTCCTTCTCTATTTTTCGCTAGAAGTGAGAATGACGGCAAGCTTTTTTCGCCAAATCCATAAGGTATAAGACTTGTCGGCGTAAAGATATGAGAGGGGAAGGGTTGTACGGTCAAAACTAAGAACCGAACGAAGAATACAAAATATACAACGCTTTTCCCTACACCCCACATCATTACACCCTTAATCCCACTCCTGACAAGGGTTTTACGTTCACAAGCGCGCCATTGGTCAGATGACATCACATCCTAAACTTAGCTGTGCTGCCTCCTTGCATGATGATATTTTTTATGATGTGTCAAATGATGCTTGGATTGATTTCTTCTGTGCGTTCTTGTCACAGACACTCTTCTCAGATCACTAGCTTCTCTATCGCCATCTTCATGACTACTATCACGATCATGAGGGCTATCTACTTCCGCAATTTCAACACCGCTAGCAGACTGTGATCTAGCTAAAAGATGAGATGGTAATTGATGGGCATACGTTGTTTGCATATAACCACCAAATGCCAAAATACTTACAACAACAGTTGACAGAATAGTTTTGAGGTAATTTTTCATGAGCCAAAGTCTTTTGCAATTCAAGTCAGTAATTCAACAATAGACATTAAAAGTCAAGAACTGGAAAAGATTTTGTTAACTACTTTAACCAACTTGGACATAAATGACCATCAGGAATCCCGCTCTCTAAGCTATTTCAATCGTATGGTGGATTCACGATCGCATTGGTTATTACAATGCAATCACCTTTTTTCCCAAGTATGCTGCGTTCAATATTGGTTGGTCTGAAAATCCCGAATGCAGAAAACTATACATTTACAGCTATATCCCTAATCCTTACACAAGCAAAAAGGGATATTTAACACGTTTAGGCGCAGAAAATTATTCAGGTTCACATAAATAGTTTTACGAAGAGTTGGCAACGCAGTTAGCTATTACAGTTTAACTTCAGACTCTAGAAGGCTCAAAAGTTTTTCTTCCAACTCAGTTAGATAAGGCCGATTCACCTTCCCCAACGACTGCAACAGACTTTTGACAGTCTCCAAAGAGTGAATCTTCTTGTTTAATCTTACTCAAAGAATTGCTCTGGCTCTTTTTTGGCATCTTGGTAAATCCCCTTAGCATTACATAAATAGCCTATTTCAACCGGAAGTAACGAGGAGGACAGTCAAACATTATTTAACAAACGTTAATTTGCAATTTCAGCTTCCAGCAAACTCAACACTTTCTCTTCCAAAGCTGTCAAATAAGAACGGTTCACCTTGCCCAACGACTCCAAAAACCTCTGCACCGATTCCTCCAGCCCACTCGAATACACTCGACTGATGCGATCGCAAATCACCCGCATCTGCTCACACTCGGCAGGCAGGTAATTGTAAGATTTAAGGTGCTGCAAACCAACAGTGTACTCCCCATTCCAGGTTTTGACAGTGCAACTAAAATCATTCACTCTTGCGACTATCCCCCAGCGCCCACCCAAACTCTACAGAGTTGCGATCGCCTCCTAATATTTAACTTCTCGGTTTTCTCTGGAAATTTGGCATAAGAAGCGATCGCTAGTTCCCTATTTTTCCTCGCTTTAATAAATCAGAGTCCCAGCGAACAGTGAAGAGTTATCACGGTTTCAACTAACTGATAACTAAGTTTTGAGCAAACTATGGTTGCAAGATAAAATCAGATGCCGTGAGAGTTGGCGCACCAGTTAGAGTCGCAAATAGACCGCCACTACCAAAACCAGCCGCACTGCCATTTTGGTTGTAGAACAATTGCCCACTCAACGGGTCGTAGACAATTTTCGCACTGCTAGTCCCAGCTTTATTAGTGACTTGAAAATCACTCTTGTGACTAAAACCATTTCCCGCAGCAGAAGCGATCGCACTAAAGGTAGTTTTACCCAGTACAATCTTGTCACCTTCAGAACTGTTAAAGTCAGTAATAGTATCTACACCAATTGCAGAACCTTTAAAAGCAGTACCAGTATTGTAAAGGAATCGGTCAGCACCGGCACCGCCAACCAGAATATCATTACCCGCACCACCGATGAGGGTATCATTGCCAGCACCGCCTCTGAGTATGTCATTGCCGCTCAAGCCATTAATAATGTCATTACCCCCTTCACCATTAATTACATCATTGGAGTTGTCAAAACCTGTGATGTTATTGTTTAAGTCATTGAGGAAGGTGACAGTGTTTTTGGTGAAAACGCTAGTTTGAGTGGAATTGGCATCAATGACATCAAAGCTGTCCGTGATGCTGGTTTGCCCATCAAACAGAATATTACCAATAGCAGGTCTTGAAGAAGTTGCTGATAGGTTATCCAGGTTTTCTAATTTGAAGTTTTGCAGAGTGACTTTAGTGTTAGCCACATTTTCAAAGCTGACTTCTAAGTTATTACCATTTTGAGTGAGTTGCAGATTTCGGGCAGTTAAACCCGAACCTGTAAATTGCAAGGTATCCAATTGGCTAATCACTGCTGCTGATGGATTTGAACCTTTGCCTACGCCACCAAAATCCGTGATGGTGTCATTGCCATCGCCACGGTGAAAGACAAAAGTATCATTGCCAGCACCACCAATAAGGGTATCATTGCCAGCACCACCAATCAGAGTATCATTACCAGTGCCACCCCGCAGTAAATCATTGCCAGAAGTACCGTTTAGCAGTTGGTCAGTTGTATTTGTCACCGTGTCTGCCTGAGTGGGAGCAACTTCCTTTTGACCAAGGTTGTCGGTAGCGACGCTATAGAAAGCATAGCTGTGTCCCGTTTCACCCTTATAAGTGGCAGAAGTGGCTGTGGTATTAACTTGCCAAAGAACAAATTGACCACCATCGGTAGAGACAAAGATATCATAAAAGGCTAGTCCACTACCCGCGTCGCTACCTGTCCAAGAGACGGTAAAGTTAGAGTTACTGTTGGCAGGTAAGGCATTAACTTGACTTGTGGGAATATCGCTATCTAAGGTGTTAAAGACTGCGGTGGTTTGGATGGGAGTTTGACTGTTAAAGGTTATGTTGGCTTGAGCATCAACGCGAGTGTTATTGGTGGGGTTGGCTTTAGATTGGACGCTGTAGCCGACAAAACCGCTTCCTACCCCATTTTGGTCATTGGGAGGTAAGAAGCCCTGAGTTGCACTGTTGGCGGCATTGCCAGTGGTGGGGTCAATGGCGGCAAATGTCCAAGTGACGATACCTGTAGATTTGTCTAGTCCGGCATTGACATCGACAAAAACTCCTCTAGTGGTGCGGAGGTCGAGGCGTTGGCTGTAATTTTGTGCGCCAGTGGGAACATCAATGGTAATATCGCCAAAACCAAAGTCATTTAGGGTGAAGGTGTTGAGGTCAAGGTCGGAATCGAGTTGTTGAGTGATGGTAACTTGGGCTACTGGTGTGGTTCCTTGTCCGGCGTTGTTGGTAAAGCGGATGGTATTGGGAATGATTGTGGCTGGTGTTAACCAGTGTTGGTTGCCAAAACCATCAGGGTTGATTAAGGTGTTGGGGGCGTTAACGGTGATTTCGCGTTGAAGGGCAATATATGCCTGAATGAATTCGGGTGCAGCATTAGTAAGAGCAATATCGAGAATGGCATCTTCTAGAATCGTTGGATCGGTAATTCCGGCATTTTGGGCAATTTGTTGGGCGGCGGCGCGTTGATCTGCGGGTAAGGTTGCGGCGGTGACAATATTTGTCGGGAAGGTGCGATCGCTGAAGGTATTGGTATCTTGGCCAGTGGCATAATCAAACAGGGATGTGGGTTGAGTGATGCGCCAACTGTTGGCATAGTCGCCGTAGAGTTGTTCATTGGAGATAGTACCGCCAATCACCGTGCCGTCGCGGAGGGCAAAGTCATCATTGGTATTACCGTTATCGTTGCCTAAGAGTCCGACGACTTTACCCTTGCGGTTATCGGCAAGACCCAGACCAAGGTTCATGTAGCTGCCATTTAGTGTGACCTGGATTTGATCGCCATTGGCTGAAAAGACGGTATATGTGTTGCCGTTATGAGTAATCAGGTTTTGCCCAAGTGCGTAGAGTGCGCCATCTGCGATCGCTGTGGCAGTTCCGTTAATTTTGACGGGATTTGGATCATTCAAATAAAATCCGATCCGTTGTCCGTTGATTTTAAGGGCAATGGCAGTATTCACAGAGACACGGGTGCTGCCATTCCAAGGCTGTTGTCGGGTTTGGATTTCAAAGTCGTCTGTAGTGGATTTGAGGGTGGTAAATTCTCCGACTCCTTGGAAGTCGTAATGAATTCCATCAAAGGTTGTTAAGTGGGGATCGCCAATATCATCGTTATCAGGGGAGAAGTCATCAGGAGGGAAGTCATCGGGTGGTAATGGCGGTACTGGTGGTTCTGGGCTGGGACTAAAGTTATTGTTGCCGCTATTGTTAGGGCTGAAATTATTATTACCGTTATTGTTAGGACTGCCGTTATTATTGCCGTTATTATTGCCGCTATTGTTAGGACTGAAGTTATTATTACCGTTATTGTTAGGACTGAAGTTATTATTACCGTTGTTATTACCGTTATTGTTAGGACTGCCGTTATTATTGCCGTTATTGCTGAAGTTATTGTTGGCATTAATATTAATATTAATATTGCCTCCCCCTTTTGCAAATCCATAACCGAATGCTCCGGCTGCTCCTATTATTACTATCGGTATCCACCAAAAAACTTTTCCACTAGGATCGGTAAAAGTAGTAGATTGATTAAAAACATACCGATAAAAATTTGTATCTCCACCACTCAGCCCGATCGGATCAACTGCTGTAAACCGTCCTAAATTACTGTCATAAAACCTTGATCGCATGAAATCGAGTCCATTCCCCTCATCCGTAACCCCCCATTGGCCTACATATTCAAAGGGATTAGCAACGCCTTCAACTTTGGTTAAATCTTCTCCAAACGGTAAATAACTGTAACGGTTAACATAACTCCCATCCGTCCCCGTTAACCCTACCGTTGAACCGATCGCATCCGCATCATAATAATTAGCATTACTGCCATTTACCCGACTAACTAAACCAATGCCATAATCATAATTGGCAACCAAATTACCACTGGCGTTATATTCCCCGACCACATCCCCTAACCCAGTCGGATCGAGTAAATATTCCGTCCGTTCACCATTAAAGACAGTAGCGACGCGGTTTCCTAACCCATCATATTGATAATCCCAAGTTCCCTGGGGAGTAACTACTTTAACCAAACGATTTTCTACATCATAAGTGTAAGTAGAAGTCTGTCCCCCTTCGGTTTTGCCAATCAAATTACCGTCAGTATCATAGGTATAAACTGCATTACCGACATTGGTATATTCATTCAGGTTATTGCTGGTGTAATTCGTCGCTGTGCCGTTATCTGTAACTGCAATGCGATTCCCTGCGGCATCATATTGATAGAGAATTGTGCCATTATCAGGCGTAACCACAGAAGTCAATTGACCCGTGGCATCATAACCATATTTAAACGTCCCGTCTAGAGTGGTCATGCTAGTACGCAGACCTAAATTATCGTAGGTATACTCAAAACGGGAGTTAACGGTATTGTCTGCTTTGTAGTTGATTAACCGAGTTAACTGACTCTGTTGGTCATATTCATAACTGGTATAAGTCCCGTTACCGTTGGTTTCGTTGGTCAAACGACCCGCACTATCATAGTCATAGCTGATAATGCTTTGTCCTGTAGCATCGGTTAAGGTTTTTAAACGTCCAACGGCATCATAACTGTAGTTAACCGTGTAACCATCTTGAGAAACCAGCTTGGTGCGTTGACCATCGGCATTGTAGGTATATTGCAGAGAGCGACCAGTAGGATAGCTGATGTTAGTCAGTTGATTTGCAGCATCATACTGCATGGTAATGGTTCCCGTCGCATCGGTGACACTGGTTAAATTCCCCTTAGTGTCATAGCTATAAGCAACGCTAGAATTATCAGCATATTGTTTCTTCGTCAGTTGTCCATCTTTGTCGTAGGTATATTGGATGGTATTACCGCGACGGTTGACTGCACTGGTGATATTCCCTGCCGCATCTACGCTAAACTGCTGGGTACTGCCATCAGCATAAGTAATTTTTGTTAGATTGCTCTTGGCATCATAGCTATAACTCACCCCATTCCCTTTGAGGTCTGTAAAACCTGTCAGTTGATTAAAGGTGGCATCGTAGGTAAATTTAACATCTTGACTGAGTAAATTCGTCTGCTTGGTTAAATTGCCTAACGCATCGTAACTGTAACCAGACTTACTGCCATTGGGAAGGGTTGCACCAGTCAAATTCCCGTCTGCATCATAGCTGAACAGGAGATTTTGGTTATCAACTCCCCGAATTTGTCCCGCATTCCCTCGGTCATCCAGTAAAACAGTTTGAGACGCGCCCGTGCTATCAGTAACGGTAACGCCGCCCGTGCTGTCGTAACTGTAAGTCAGAGTTTGGGTTTGCCCATTGCTAAATTCTTTAGTCAGACGACCTTCATTATCATATTCAAAACTGCGCTGATAACCTAAATCTGACGTTACCGACAACAGAGAATATTTTTTGGCTGCGACATCACCCGTATCATAGGTGTAGTTAGTGATTCCTTGGGGCGTTGTCACAGAAAGGAGATTTTCACCAGAAGCGTCATAACTGTAGCTGCTGACTTGTCCTGTAGAGTCGGTAATCTGACTAATGCGCCCTTGGCTATTGTAAGCCAGGGTTAAACTGTCTCCATTAGTGTGAACCAACTTAGTCAAAAGATTATTGGTATATTCCAAGCTAATCCGATTACCAGTGGTATCTTCAACATAACTGAGTTTGCCATCAGTCCCAAACAGCGAAACTAAGCCATTGGTTTCCCGTAACCGATATTCACCATTATTAATCGTTAAATTCGCTCCCCCAACCTCCAAATAACTGCCATCAGTCTGCTTTTCAAAAACACGCTGTAAATCTCCCACGCTGCGAATAACAACATTTCCCTTGCTATCCGTTGTCGCGCGTAAATCCCACTGACTAGCCCAACCCCGTCCTAAACTGCCTAAATTGTAGCGTTCAGCAATAGATTCATGGAAAGTCCGGTTAAAGGTTAAAGACAACCCTGGTGCAGCATCCACTAAATCCGTTGTGCTGAGTAAATCGACATTAGTGAGGGTATTAGCCGCTTGTTTCCATTCAAAGGCAAATAACCGACTTAAATCATTAGTTGGTTCTCCCAATTGACTGAGATAATTGGCATTTTCGCTCATGACAGTTTGAAACTGTCCGACAGTTGTTCCCAAAGCAGCCGTTAAATTACTCCAAATTGCATCCCAAGCAGCAGAGTCAATAAAACTATAATCAGCACGAGCTTGGGCTTTAATACTTCCCCAATTAATTACTTCATTAGGCTTAACTTGTTCAACTGCAAAGGAAATTAAGCCATTACCATTGGGAGTGTAGGCAAAAGACAATTTACCACTTTCACCAGGAGCCAAAATTCCTGCTGGGCCATTGTCACTCGTTCCTATGCTTAAATTCAGCAGTTGACGTACAGTATCACTGACTGTATTTTCGTCAGGGTATGTTACCTGGGCATTGGTTGGCGATATTCTGAACAAAGGAGCAACAACATCCGTTTCTCCCACATTGGTATAGGTGAGTGTCGCCACACCCAAAGCCGGATAACTCAACTGAACTTGAATATTCCCTAGTGAACCATCGGTGACGGTAAAAGAATCGTTAGAAACAAAGCTATTTAGTTCACCGTTAACTTTGACATCATATTTTCCAGTGCTTAACCCCTGCAAGTCAAAAGTTGCCCAGGCTTCAGTTCCATTTACCCAATAAACTTTACTGGCAGCTTTTTCTGTGCCATTGGAGTCAACTAAGCTAATTTGATCTGTTGGTAAAAAATTCTGCCCTGCAATAACAATAGTCGTTTGCCCTTTATTACTTCCAGAAGCGCCTTGAGGAAATCCTGTAATTAAGGGAGCATTTTTGTCAACGATGGTTAACGTTGCGCTATTTTGCTGGCCAATAGTGACCCCTCCTGTTGGGTTACTTAGAAACAATTGCAGGGTTTCATCTGGTTCTAAGTTATTGTCATTAACAATCGGAATGGTGACAGTTTTACTGGTTTCTCCATTGGCAAAATTAACAATAATAGGAGCATTATTATAATCGCTTGGCGCTTTTGCTGTACCATCTTTGAAGTTAAGAGTGGCACTTACAGCCCCATCAGTTCCACCAGTGCGAGTGACAGTTACAGCTGCAATAGGCGTTCCATCTTCGTTAACACTAAATTGAGGGGAACTAAAAGCTAAAACTCCTGCGATCGGCAGCCTATCATTATCAAGAATGGTCAGCGTTGCACTATTTTGCTGTCCAATCGTTGCTCCTCCAGTGGGAGTGATTAGCGTCAGTTGGACAGTTTCATCCGGTTCTACGATCGCATCATCAACGATGGGAATAGTAACGATTTTACTAGTTTCACCATCGGCAAAATTAACAGTAATAGGTGCATTATTGTAATCATTTGGAGCATTAGCAGTACCATCCTGCAATTTAATCGTGGCACTTACTGCTCCATCCGATCCTTCACTGCGAGTAACCGTTACAGCTGTGATCGTTGTTCCATCTTCTTTAAGCGTAAAACTGGGTTGACTAAAAGATAATGTTCCGGGAATAATTTTTCCATTTGCTGTTTTACTGAGTTTCACATTATCTAGAAGCAACCCAATATTGTCGTTTCCAGCATGATCAAAAACAAGTTTTCCACTTGCTGGTGAACTAATGATAAAGCTACGAGTAAATTCAGTAAATGGCTGAGAACTATTTAGAGTAAAAGTTTCTGTAAAGATACTCCCTAGCGATACAGTAACTGAGTTAATATCTCCTCTTTGGGAGCCTGCTAAAGAAAACTTCAATGTAACTTTGTCGCCAGCATTAAAGTTAAACGTTGTTTTAGATTCTAACTTACCCGCACTAAAAGTACTACCGTCTAAATCCAGATATAGACCATTACCTGGCAGAGAATCATAAGAACCATTCCCAAGTAAATCTACATTCCCCCTAGCAACATTCCAATTAGCAAGATTTAAATAATTTAAAACTCCTACTCCATTGTTTTCCGTATTAAAATTATCACTCAGTAAGAGACTGGAATCATTATCCAAGACAGTTACAACAGCTGTGTTTTGTGTACCAATCGTTGCGCCACCTGTAGGGTTAGCGAGACTGAGATTAATCGTTTCATTACCTTCATAAACTGTGTCATCAACAATGGGAATAGTAACAATTTTGGAGGTTTCCCCATTCGCAAAGGTGACAGTAATCGGCGCATTGTTGTAGTCAGAAGGTGAAGTTGCCGTGCTATCAGTCAGGTTAATGGTTGCGCTGACCTGTCCATAGCTTCCATCAGTACGAACAACTTTAACTTGAGTAACCGGAGTTCCATCTTCATTGACACTAAAGTTAGCAGATTCAAAAGCTAATATTCCAGCCGTCGAAGCTCGATTAATTGCCTGTACCGCAATTAGATCAAATCCTGGTGAACTTCCTAGATTATCCAGACCGACGACTTTGACTGCTGTAACCCGTTGAGTGAAGTTGATGGATGCTAAATCAAGTCCAACATTTCCTTGCTCATTGATCCTGCCAAGTTTTGTAAACGTTGTACCATCTGCGCTGACAAAAACATCTGCTTGTTCATTCGCAGAATCTGCGGGATCAAAGCTCTGAATAAAAAGATCATTCCCAGGACCGTCAATGACGACTTCATCCGTAAACCCAACGGTAATAAAAGAACCTTGGGGTAAAGCCAGCCAATCAACATTAGGATTACTACTAACAACAGGTGAAGTTGGAGGTGTACCTAAAACAACATCTAAATTAACTGATCCAAATGCACCTTGTGGAGGTCTGCCATAAGGTGCAGGAATCGAACTAGCACCACTGTCAAAGTAATCTAAAACGACATCTGCATATCCAGCCGAGACCGTATCATTATCGAGAATGGTTAGAGTGGCGGTTGCTTGAGTCCCCAGAGTAGCATTAACCGGATTACTGAGGGTGAGATTAATGGTTTCGCTAGTTTCTGGAAGAGTATCATTAATAATCGGAATATTGACAGTTTTAGTCGTTTCTCCTAAGTTAAAGTTGACTGTGAAATTTTGTGCAATATAGTCTTGAGAAGCAGTAGCCGTTCCATCTGTTAAAGATAAAGTAACGGAAGCATTGCCATCACTTCCATTAGTGCGAGCGATTGTAACTGGAACAAACGCTTTCCCATCTTCGCTAACTTGGAAATTAGCCCGACTGAAGGCTAAAGTTCCCGTACTCTGTTCGACTGCGATCGCTTCACCATCCACCGTAATTGTCGCGTGGTCATCCTCTGCTTTTAAAGCCTGTAATGTCTCAGTATTTAGATTATACCCCTGTAGCAACGCTGCAAAAATTGCCCCTTCATCTCCAGCACTATCTGTCTGATTCAGAACCGTATCAACGCGATGTCCAACCTCCTCTAACACCACATTAACTATTGCTGCTGGATCATTCTCATGCTGGTTGAAAAACTCCTGTGACATATAAATGCTTTGTGTTGCCGCCGCATAAGCCCCATTTGCCCCATTCAATTGTGCCGAAGAGAGGAATTGTATGGTTGGTATGACGCTAAAATCCTGATTTTGCCAAGCCTGTGCCAAATTCAAAGCGGTTTCAGCATTAAAACTTTCCCCAAACGCCAAGCGCATCTTGTCTATAAACTCTGGACTGGTAGCAAATTCGCTGAGATATTGCTGCACCCCTTTAAGTGCCAGTAATAGCGTTTGATTGAGAGAAAGGTCATCAATAGATTTAATAGGTGTCATCTGGGCTGATTATTCCTTTGCTAATTTAAACAGGGGAGTATAAGGTAAAGACGATTGTTAACAAGTCAAACATATACAGCCAAGGTAGAGATAGTTGATAGCGATCGCATCTCTCTAGATCCAAAACACACAAAAAACCGACCACACTACGAAATGGTCATAATAGATGTATTTTTATTAGGTAAAAATTTTAAATATTTGACAATCTGACACTACCAGCAATTTGAAATTAAAGCTAGTAGTTATATGTAAAACTTTCTTAATCTCAAAAGATACATTGTAAGCCTTGCAGCGATTGCTTTTTCCAAGACCGATGGAAGAGTGTTAAGTAAGTGGGCGGAAATAAATCCAACTATATTACGGAACATAAATAGGCTTAAAACTCTTGTCAATGAAAAATAACAAAGGACAAATGACAGCCCCCAATAATCAGTTTTAATTACACTGACCGACTTAGTTATTTGTTCGATGATTGGATTAATTTGAAGTTAAATTAATCAAAAAAATTTTGAAAAATATTTCGGAAGCACCTGTTGAAAAGTCTTGATTTCTCAGGATTTACTACAACACTGAATCAACCCCATATTCAAGCTCAATCAAACTCAACAGCTTCTCCTCCACCGCAGTCAAATACGGTCGCTTCACTTCCCCCAAGTGCTTCAACACAGCACGGGCAGCTTCTTCCAAGCTCTTGTTTTCCCGTAACCGACTGATGCGATCGCTAATCTCCTGCATCTGCTGACATTCCGACTCTAGGTAATTGAGCGGCTTCAAGTGGTCGATCCTGACCGTGTATTCTCCATCCCACATTGTGATTGTGCAACTGAATTCGCCTACATGGTTGACTATGCCCCAGCATCCACCTTTACCTCTGAGTTCTGGGTTATCTTTTGCAAGAATTTGACAGATTTCGCCTAGCTGGTAGGTGTTTGGTACTCTGGTTCGCTCCATTATGCGCTGCACAACATTCTTCACAATCCTACCACTTGGAACTTTACCACCTGCTTCCTCCACTGCCTTCTGCCAAGCTTCTCTTTGTACTTCTGGCTCTAAAGAAGCCAAAGGGCGTACTTGACGTTCATTATTTGGCAAAATTTGTAAACCATTGGTTAACATTTTTGGAGTCTGTAATTCATCCGTAGCTATTTCCTCTTTTTGTAAACCATTGGTTAACAAATTGTCCATGACTGTAGCTGCGGCAATCTTGTAGCTGGCTGCTATCCGCGTGTAACCAAACCTTTGCTTGCAATATTCTTCAAAGGTTTTGTGAGTTGAACGGTACAATTTGCGATCGCGTAATTCCGTTAATGCCTTGCCTGCCTCAAAAAATGCCCTCTCCACTTTCCTCTCTAGGTGCAGGCGATCGCTAATTTCCTGCTCGGTTAACTCTGGAATTTCGACAGCAGTAACAGTGATTGTTGCTGTAGCTGGGTTTTCTTGAGGGGAAATATCCTCTTCTGCAAGGTCATTTGGTAATGTGCTGTCATCAGATGCGGCAGGGGTGTCTTTTTTCCGTCTTCTAGAAGGTGGCTGGTTCATACTTCCACCTCCTTTAATCCGATGCTATTTGTTTTGAGTTGATTGCAACGTAGATATTGGATGTAACTGGCAACTGTATAGACTTAGCCTGCCGCAGGCATTGCTTATAAAATGAGATAGAGGCTAGAGCAAAATGAGGTTTTTCAGCAGGTTCAATCATCACACTGCTTCTTCCTCAAACAAATCTTCAATATCACATTCCAGCACTTTACAAAGTCTTGCTACTTTTGCGAAAGTTTCTGATCCTTTGCCATATTCCCAATTTCTGATTGTCGAAGTATCAACTCCAACTAAATCACCTAGTTGCTTTTGAGTTAATCCTATTTTTTCCCTTAAAGCTGCAATGCCTTTTTTGGGTGCTTCCGTTAAGTTCAACGGAGGTTTGAAAACTTTGATTAGGGCATTTTCTAGCTTTCTGAGTAATTCAGCTTCGGTTCTAATGTACGAGATTTTAACGCCTTCAAGACGACTTAAGGCTTCTAGCTTAGGATGGCTTTTCCATTTCTGCCTTAAATTGTCTGACATACCCACGTACAGCACCGAGTTATCTTTATCGATTGCCAAGTAAACACAAGGCTCATCCGGCAATGAGTTTCTGTCTTCAAGTGCCACAAATGGCAGCTCCCATAAATTAATATCCTCCATATAAACCATAACTTTTTAGCGCTTCCTTTGTAATATACACGCTAATATATTAGCGCTAATAGCTAAAATATTCTTGACAGCGCTAAAAAATTAGCGCATAATAGGAAAAGATAAAGAGAAAGCGCCCTCGACTACCAATCTGAAGCGCTTTCTCTGTTCCTAATAATAAGGAAATTTCATTATGACCCATCCAACCTACACACAGCAAGCCCTTTGCCGTTACAACCTCCCCCGTCTCAAAAGAATCGCTGCCGAATTAGGCATAACACCCACCGGGGACAAAAGAGCATCTGAAACCTGGGTAAACGCAATCATCACCCACCAATCCACCCAGCTTCAGAAAGTTGATAACCAAGCCCTCGCTCAAGCCGAACTCGACAACTACATCGCAACCCAAGCTCAAGCCGTAGCTCCTGAACCACTCAGAATAGTCGAAATCTCCTTTTCTGATCACGAATATTACGCTGGTAATCAACTTATAGCCAGCATTAGCCATGACGACAACCACTTAACGCAACCCTGGGTAGTCATAGTCAACGATACAGAAGTATTCCGTGCCAACACCCCAATGCGTTGCGATCGCTTCATCTGCACGCACTATAAAGACGGCTCATTACCTGTGCAGGAACAACTTGCAACACCCCCCACAACCGAAAACCAAATCATGGCGCATATCTTCAACGAGTGCCAAAATTATGGGTTTGAAATTCTTGATGATGGCATTTACAACAACAAGGGCGTGAAACTGGGGCAAGTCGGATGCACTGACGGGAACTGGTGGGTGAAGAGGCGTTATTCAGTCCAGCAGAAGTATTCTAACTCGGTGCTTGATGCTGTGCGCTCATTATCGATGGTGGACGTGTCTACTGATGGTCAATCCATTTTTGATGAATATTTTTTAGACCAACCTTTAGAACAGCTAACTGGCGATAAATTGCAACGGCTGCTGGAGAGAGCGGAGTTAGTCACAGCGTAAAGAGGCAAGGGGGCAGAGGGGCAGGGGTGCAGAGGGGAAAGAATCTGTACAAATCTTTCCTCCGCTCCTCTGCACCTCTGCTTCATTGTCCCTTCATTCACCAATCAATATGCAACCCACAATCTCAATCCCCCAACACTGGGCATACCCTCGCTTTGCTTTGGATCAGCGTACACAACAGGGCATCATCTTGGGACTTTATTACTATCCCTCTGGTACAGAGTTGGCTGAACAATTTGATGATGGTTGGCGCTATGTACTCATGCCTAACAAGAATTCTGATGAAATATCGTACTTGCAAGAGGAGCAAATCCAACCGCTCTCTCCAGAAGAATTATTCTCAGAAATTACCGCAGAGATTGAGTTTTATCAACAACAGATAAGCATTCTAAACCGACAGTTAACCGTATTAACTAAGGGTGCAAACAATGGCTAATTCTACAGAAAACTTTGACCGTAGAGCCAATCATTTGCTGCGTGTGCTTCAGTTTTGTGGTGGTTGTGTGCCTCTGCACCGTTTGCAATTCCAATTCTCAGATTCAGTTATTCAAACACTGCTGGATAAAGAACTGGTGCAAGTACAGAACACGGGAAGCGGTTTTTTGTTGGAGATTGCCGAGGATTTTTAGGTTATTAATCCCAGAGGACACAATCATGAAACTTTACGCTAAGACGATTCCACAAACTTTACCTGCTTGGGCAACTGTCGTTACGAAAAGTGCAGATTTATTTGAGATTGAAATTAACGATGAACACCCGAATTTCCAATCTCTGCTTGAAGAGTTAGAAACCGAGATTGAGCCAGGAATCAGGGGTGTGAAAGTGGAAGATTTATGTTCCAGGCTTGGCATTGAAATGTCTAACCCCAATCTCTACCCATTACTTGAACAAGCTCAAACTCTGATGTCCCTTATTGCTACGCACCCAGACTACAAAAAACTGTTGGACGAGGGATATAGCCCAGATTTAAACATTGCTGATGCTCAAACTGCACTCACTTATCTGGAATGGGAGCTAGAGCGTAATCGAGAACTTTCAATTTAATACAAAAGCGTTCACCTGAATGAGTGCCGCTTACTCAGATGAACGCACGGAAGTTTTTCTCCCGCTACAGAATTCCCATTCATTATTGCACACAGAACACCAATCAATAAAACTTTAACCGAGGTAAAACATGGTTACTGAAATCAAACTAGGTTTATGCAACCCTCCTGAACCGATTTATCTATATGTCAAAAACGCCGAGTTAGGTGGAGAATCTTACCTGTGGTATCACTACGATATTGACAGGGATAAAACCATTCCTGTTTCCCAAAGAGCATTAACTGGCTATCTGTCTGAACTGCGATTAACCACTAAAGAATTCAAAGGAAAGGACAACCTGAAGCTGGATATTGTCGTGAGTGCAGATGAACTTTATGTTGTCAGGACTGGTGTTGAAACCAATTTCGCCAAAAGCTTTCTTCTCGCTGCCTCATTAGTTCAGGATTTTTCTAAACCACTGATTATCGTTGCGAATGCTGGTGACGAGAATACAGTTTTCTGCAATCTTTACGATGCTGCAAGTAAAAGCAGAATTGAAAGAGAATGGAACAAAAATGCTGATTGGGCAACAATCATTCGTGACATCCAATTTCGCTTAGGTGGCATTCCATCTACACCAAAACTTAGTGTAGTCCCTCAACCAGTACATACACTTGATTTACGAATCAAAAATATTCGTACTTTGCTTGATTATCCACTTGATTTAGTCAAAGAGTGGTTGGAATTTCAGGATGTTGACCGCCCAAGTCTACTTCATACTACCAAGATTAATGAATTGGTAAAAACAATGTGTTTGGCTTGGGCAGCAGACAAGTGTGACCATCCCACTCATGCCGAATCTTTGTATCAAAAGCAAGTGATTGATGCTGTCGCTAATGGTGCGGATGAATTAACGGCAATCAACGCATGGATGCAACAGTTACAAACAGCAAAGACTGGGGCAGGCTGAACCGGAATTTAGAAGTCGGAAGTCAGAATAATTCTGGCTTCTCATTTATTCAAATTACCAAACAGGAATTACCCATGAGAGTCATTGTCACAGTAGTCGAAAAAATCATCAGTGAAGCGCACATTGATATCCCTGATGGGCTGAACCAATCCGCAATTAAACAGCAGATCGTAGACCGCTACAACAGTGGGGAAATGTCCACAGATATGAACATCTTTCAAGTTGACTTTGAATCTATTACTGCTCGGATTGTACAAAGACAGGCAGACACCAATTCTATCTCTTCAGAGAAGGAGGTAATCAGATGAGTATCAAATGGACTGATGAGGAACTCGCAATTATTGAGGCGAAAGCTGAAGTCTATACAGTCAAACAAATAGCTTCAATCCTAAAAAGGCGAGGATATCAACGCACACCTGTTGCAATTTACCTGAAGTTAAACAACTTAGGTTATTCAGCCCGTCCCACTCTTGATAATTATAGCTGCCAGGAAATTGCTCAAGTTCTTCAATTGAATTTCTCAACTGTTACAAGGTGGGTAAAAAGAGGATGGCTCAAAGCTACAACACGCTCTGCCAGACATTACCAAATTCGGAGATGGCATCTTAAGCAGTTTTTTGATAACCCACCACAATCAATCAAAAAACGCATTGCTGCTCTCGATGTTGAAGCGATTAATTACCTATTAGGGAGACGAGCATGATTGACAATATTAATGCCCTGAAAACAAGTTGGTATCTCTCCCCACCTTGGGGTCGAACAATCCCACCGATTGCAGTTAATTTACTGGAGAGAGTTTTCCTACGCACAACAAGAACATTTGGTTACTGCTGCGGTATGCAATGGAAACACGAATGTTGGATTTATTCAATTGATTGCCGTAATGAAATACTCCACGCCACACAAAACCAAATCATCGGGACTGGAGAATTAGAAGTCATCACTGTGCAAAAACCTGCTTTCGTTTTGGGTGAAAGAGTGATCCTCTGTTCTCACGATAGGGGAACAAAACAACGGCTGATTCTGGGGATTGCGCTGGTGCATAAATCTTGGTTTTACCTTGTTGAATTGATGTCGCCAACATTAATTAAGACACCAACTATATCGAATCGTTTCTCGTTAGTTGGTGAAAAAAGTTTAGTGCGAGTAAATGTTTAATTCTTTCTAATTACACAACGAAAAATTATGTCGCAAATTGAAATCAGCCAAATCATCGAACAGATTAAAGAAGAGATTGAGGTTGACGCTAATGGTCAGGCTAAAGCCAGTATTCGAGCAACTGCAAGGCTAGCTGGAGTAGACCACGCTGCAATCATTAATCATCTTCAAAGTGGTGAACTAAAACCAACTAAATTAGCTCAAAGCATTATCATGCAAGGGTTTGAGACTGGTGAACTTCGAGAGTGGAGAACCATTGGTATCCCCGACATTGCGATCGCAATCATCCTAGAGTACTACGCTTACGAGGCTGGGCGATACTGCACTAAACAAGCCAGATTGGTATGCCGTTCATTCAACACCATCGGCATTCGAGCATGGATTCAGGACAAATTGGGCTGGACTAAACCTACCAATCCTTCCGAAACAGCGATGACACAAATACAGTTACTCGCTGCAATCGCTCAACAGATGGCACAGCAAGAACAATATTTATTGGAGCAACAACAGCAACAAACTCAAATCTTGGCGAGACTCAAAGCAGTTGAAGTTGAACAAGATAGGGTGAATACACCATGCGGTCATAAATATAGTGTTGTTGGATTCGCCAATCTTCAAGGTTTAGAAATCTCAGTTAAAGAAGCGGGTACTAAAGGTAGAAAGGCAAGCGCATTATGTCGAAAACAAGGGATAGAAATAGAACGCATTCATGACCCACGTTTTGGAAAAGTCGGTTTGTATCCAGAAAGTATTTTGGTTGAGGTTTTTAAAGCTGAACAGAACTAATAGCAGTCTCAAAATTTGAGAGAACTATCATGCAACAACTCAATTTATTTACGGAATCAGTCCCAGTTTTACCAGTCACCTACTACCCCGATTTCTTAGCTCTTGAACTTGCAAACGAACTCTACCAACACTGCTTGAAACTGGAGTGGCAACAGAATCAAATCAGAATCGCGGGTAAAACAATGCCCGTTCCCCGCCTCGAATGTATTTACGGGGACTACGGCTGCCATTATCTCTACTCCAACAGCGTATTTTTAAAACCCCTGACTTGGACAGATGCTCTGGCTAACTTACGGGACGGAATCACCGCGTTGACTGGTTACAAATTCCGTATTGTCATCGGCAACCAATACCGCAGTGGACAGGATTCAATTGGCTGGCACTCCGACAATGAGCAATCAATGGGTATAAATCCAGCTATCGCATCAGTAAGTCTGGGATCATGTCGCAAGTTTCAAATTAAACCGAGAAATGGCAAACCTACTGATTTTTGGTTGGAACACGGGAGTTTGCTTGTGATGCACCCTGGTTGTCAGTCTACTCATCTGCATCAGGTTCCAAAGACCAACAAAGTCGTCAGCACGCGAATTAATCTCACATTCCGACCACACACAGGAGGCAGGAAATAACGCTGTAGCTGGCTATTGAGGATTTCATAGCCAGCACAAGCTCTTCACTTCAATTTTAACCGGCGGCATGGGTGCAATGCCGCTTCATTTCCATGCGTCAAAAAACAGAGGAAATATGCGTATAATCGAATCTGATTCTCATGCTAAACATCAACAAGAATGGCTCAACAGTGGAGTTGACGAAGAAATCATTGCTCTGAATGTGCGTTCACTCTACGGCACAACACCTTACGAATATCTGCTCTACAGTCCCAAAATCTCCCGTCGTAACGATGGGCGGCTCAGAGACAGGGACTTGAAGAAATACCAGCACATTGAATTAGGCGGCTGGTGGTGCAGTGGTGTTGACCCGCTCAACAACTACATCAGTATGATGTGGGGCTGTTTCAAACCTGACCATCCCCGAAGAGATCGCCAAAAAATCCACAAGTTTATCAAATACGAGCATCCTTACAGGGAAGAAACACGCGCTTTCTTCCTTTTAGTACCAAATCGCATCTGGGTGAAAGTCTCCAATCGTAGCGGCATCCCCATCACAGAAGAAGACTTACAGCATCCTGGTGGTTTCTGGCACTGGGTTTGGAAGCATAATGTACCAGTGACAATCGTGGAAGGTGTCAAAAAAGCGGGGGCGTTACTAACTGCTGGTTATACTGCGATCGCAATTCCTGGGGTTAACGCTGGATACCGCACACCCCATGATGAGTACGGTACTGCCATCGGTAAGCCATTCCTCATCCCCGACTTGAAACATTTTGCAACACAGGGGAGACAGGTTAATATTTGCTTTGACCAGGACAATAAACCCGAAACTTTACAGCGAGTCAGAACCGCTATCAGTCGCATGGGACGGCTGCTGGTAAATGAAGGCTGTTCGCTGCGGGTGATTGATTTACCATTAGGTGCAGAGAAAGGGGTTGATGATTTTATCTATGCCTTGGGGAAGGAAGCCTTTGACGCACTCTACAACACAGCCGTTGCACTGGAATTGTGGGAAATCAAGCTGTTTACGCTGCTGACTTATCCTCCAGTGATCGCTCTCAACCAAAGATTCCTCGGACAGCTTCTTGTACCTGAAGGTGAAAAACTCATCATTCTCAAAGCCCCCAAGGGAACCGGTAAAACCGAATGGCTGGCAACTGAGGTGGCAAAAGCACACGACCAAGAGAGACGGGTATTAATCATTACCCATCGCATCCAGCTAGGTGAGGCGTTGTGTAATCGCTTTGGTGTTAACTATGTTACTGAAGTCCATACCTCAGAAACAGGCACATTATTAGGATACGGGGTGTGCGTTGATTCACTACATCACGAAAGCCAGGCGCGATTCAATCCCAATGACTGGGCGAATGATGTCATTATTATTGATGAGTGTGACCAAGTATTCTGGCATTTGCTCAACTCTGGTACGGAAGTGCAAAAACGTCGGGTGTCCGTTCTCAAAAATCTCAAACAACTGGTACAGAACGTTTTGGGCAGCAGCCAGGGAAAGATTTATCTCTCAAGCGCTGATGTTTCTGACACTGATGTAAAGTATGTTTTATCACTCGCTGGGGAATATCGAGTTAACCCGTTCGTCATCGTCAACAATTATCGCCACGTAGCTGGAAACTGTTACAACTATTCTGGCAGTAATCCGAAGAATTTGATTGCAGCATTGGACAAAGCCATTGCCAAAGGTGGGCATCATCTATTATGCTGCTCTGCTCAAAAAGCCAAGTCCAAATGGGGAACGCAAGCTTTGGAAGAACGCTTTCACCGCAAATTCCCACATCTGCGAATCCTGAGAATTGACAGCGAATCTGTTGCTGATCCATCTCATGCGGCTTTTGGTTGTATCGCTCACCTGAACGAAATTCTCACCCAATACGATTTGGTTATCGCCTCTCCAAGTTTAGAAACTGGCGTATCCATCGACATTCGAGGACATTTCAGTGCTGTTTGGGGAATATTTCAGGGAGTGCAGCCGGTTAACTCCGTGCGTCAGATGTTGGCAAGGGTTAGGGAAACTGTTGACCGCCACATTTGGGTGAGAGAATGGGGGATGTCGGTTGTGGGCAATGGTTCCACAACGATAGGAGGATTGCTCAGAAGTCAGCACGTCGCAACACAAGCGAACATTGCGCTGTTGTCGGCGGCGGATAATGACGATTACAGCTTTGTTGACCAGAACTTCCAGCCCGAATCTTTGCAGACTTGGGGTAAGCGTGGTTCTGTGATTAACGTCGAAATGCGGCGCTATCGAGAGTCTGTGCTTGCGGGTTTGCTCGAAGATGGGTACACCGTTATTGATGCCGACGATGCTGATGATGATGAGAGTGGGGCAGTAATCGAGTCGGTTAAAGTGGCATCTGTTGAATTGTATGCTGCGGAGTGTAAAGCGATCGCGGATTCTCCAACCATCTCTGATGCCGAACTCAAAAAGCTGCAAGACACAAGAGCGAAAACGAAAACCGAACGACATCAGCAACGCAAGGCGGAATTATCCCGTCGCTACGAAATTGACGTGACCCCTGATTTGGTCGAGAAAGATGACGATGGGTGGTATCCTCAACTGCGGATGCATTACTATTTGACGCTGGGGCGAGAATTTCTGACTAACCGTGATACTAAACGAGCTAAGGCGCAGTTGGAATTAGGGGAGAATTCGATTTGGAAACCAGATTTTAACAAAGGGCAGTTATTACCTGCTGTGTTGTTACTCGAAAATCTCAATCTGTTGCAGTTTCTTACACCAGATGTTCAGCTACGTGGCAGTGACGAGAAGATGGTGGAGTTTAAAGCCCTGGCTGTAAAGCATCGGCACGTTATCAAGAATTACTTGAATGTCAGTATCTCAGAAAAACTTACTTCCATAGCGATCGCTCAGAAATTACTTGCCAAGATTGATTTGAAGTTGGATTATATTGGTCGGTTGGGTAAGCGTGAAAACCGGGAGTGCGTTTATCAGTTTGTTGCCCCTGATGATCAGCGCAATTCAATTTTTGGGCAGTGGTTAAATCGAGATGAATTATTTCTTAGTGAGTCGGTGTCAGTCACGAATAATATAAGTACAACTACACCAGTAACTGACACAACATCACTATCCATATCCCACAATACTGAAGTGGTGTCAGGCACTAATAATATAGTCTTTGCAACACCACTCAGTGACACAGCACTACATACCCCAGAAAATATTACGATTCTTGGATGGAAGGGGCTAAAGCTGAAATTGCAGCAAGGTTTGGACAGCGCTGGTCGGTTTTACACAGAGCTTGTCTCCCAAGTTGGCTCGGCTGTCGGTGTTGCTGATGGTGAGCCTTACTGGAATGGGTATTTGGGGCAATGGCAGATTGCTGTTAACTTTGCTTCGGGGTGTAAGTCTGTACTGTGCGATTGGTTGATAGTGGTTTAATTGTAGATACATTTGGAAGGAGATTCCACAATTAAATGAGTCGTCAATTCATATCTTCGGGTTCTATCTTTGAGCAAGAAATTGGTTATTCTAGAGCCGTTATTGATGGAGACTGGGTTTTTGTTTCTGGGACCACAGGTTTTGATTACAGTTCGATGACCATATCTGATGATGTTGTAAAACAAACAGAGCAGTGTTTTAAAAATATTAATGCTGCACTAACAGAGGCAGGACTGGTAATGCAGGATATAGTGCGAGTTCGTTACATTTTACCCATTCGAGAAGACTTTGAACAAAGCTGGCCAGTAATTCGTAGATATTTAGGAGATGTCAGACCGGCAGCAACAATGATTGTTGCAGGGCTTTCAGATCCGAGAATGCGGATTGAGATAGAGGTGACAGCAAAAAAAACTAGGGGCTAGGTTTGAGGAGCAATTTTATTACAAATTACCTAACTTCTTGGCTACTCGTATTGCTGAGAAACACACCCTTGTGTTTGAGTTCGGAGAAACGATACAACGGGAAGAGTGGTTTCTACCTACCTTGGGAAACAATTAATTTAGTAGGCAACTGTTAAACGGTGATGGATATATTGGGGGGTTTCAACTTCATTGACGAAGGCGATCGCAAAATCCTCAGCCGAAATTCGGCTTTCACCCTTTTCGTTGGTCAGCAAGCGGTCAGCCCCAACTTGAAATTTGCCAGTTCGTTCCCCTGGTGCAATCTCAGCCGCTGGACAGACAAACGTCCAATCTAAATCGGAAGTTTTGTAGAGATTATATGCCTGGCGATGAACAAGGCCCAGAGGGCGGTACTCCTCAAAAAAATTGGGGCTATCGACAAATTCAACCCCTGGTTCAACCTCAAGAACACCTGCCCCACCGACAACAACTAAGCGACGAATTCCAACCTGTGATAAACCCTCAATCAGAGAACGAGCCGCGTCTGCAATCACTTCTACTGAAGAACCACTCGTCCCGATCGCACTCAGCACTGCATCATGACCTTTAACAACATCAACGACGCTGGTAGGATCGAGGGCATTACCAGCAATAATCGTCAGGTTTTGATGGGAAATAGAAAATCGGGATGGATCTCTGGTAATGGCAGTTACCTGATGTGCCCGTGACAATGCTTCATCAACAATCCGACTTCCGATCATGCCAGTTGGACCAAATATTACCAGTTTCACCGCCTTCCTCCTGTGCTAGTCAAACGAAATTCTCAACATTTAAAAGAGTTTGTATTCGAGCAAGATAAACAGCGACGACTGCCAATGCTTTACTGTACAGCATTCCCTAATCAGTTTCGGTTGGTGGTGTAATTGTTGCCCAGCGCTCGACAATTTTACCGTCTGACAGTTTCCAAAGCACAAAACCTTTGAATTCAATCTTCTTGCCCGTAGAAGAATCGGTTCCACGCCAAACGTTCCTGACCATAACTTTGTCGCCTTCAGCAATGGCATCCTCCACTGTCACATGTATATCGGGATACTTAATGTAGACATTTTCCATCATCCGTTTAGCAGGTTCGGGACCGACCGATTCTCCATCTGGTTCATCGTGGTCTACAAAATCAGTTGCAAAATTCTGGTACGCAACAGCAGAGTTTTTGCGGTTCACAAATTCCTCAAAATGATTGCGGATGAATCTCTTATTTTGTTCTAACCTTTGTTCTGTAGACATCAAAGTGATTCCTTTACTACAAAACCTGTAGTGTTTAACAGCACTCATCCTACCACACTCAATACTGCTCGGATAAGCAGGGGAGGCTGGCGTTGCAGGGGAGGCTCTTGAGACAGAGGAAGAGGAAGAAATAAGTGTATAAGCAATATCTTTTAGTAGTAAAAAATACACATTTTGTCTCTATACTCCCTCTGCTCCCCTGCTTTCTCTGCTCAAGAGCCTATTTCACAAGGATCTCACTTTTTCGCGTTGCTCCCGGTTTGGGTTAACTTTGCTACCGGCTGTAAATCGGTGGTGTGTGATTGGTTAGTTGCGGTATAGGTGAATGGCACTAAGAAAAGCTCTAAGCTATGCGGGATAGGAACTACAGATTTTAAAGCTATTGAACAGTGAAGGTTCAGGGATGGGATAGGCAATTGTCCTTGATGTTGCGATCGCCAGCGAGAAAAGTGGGTACGCCATCGCTGTGCCTGACAAAGACAGTGGAGTTAAATGTACCTAGCGTGGCAAAACTAGCTAGAGCAAAAACTTAAACGTAGTAAATTCGTTATTATTGAAAATTTTGGTTTACCTATTTACGCCTATTTCAATTATGAAAAAGCTACTCTAGCAAGTTTTACCACTCTAGAAATGTACTGATTGTCCAAAAATTTTTTTTAGGTAGGAAAAGCTTACTCGTTCATGAAATACTTTCCTTGATACGAGCAAGCCAACATCATAAATACTACTGTGACACTACGAGTACAAATCCTCAAGGATAAATTTAGCCAGAGTTTGGGGCTACCTTTCAAAGAACTGTTACCATCATCTGTAATTGAACAAGCACTCTCGGAGCTAAAAATTAGATACTATAGGCGATTATTTGATCCAATAGTAACGCTTTGGGCGTTTTTATCTCAAGTTTTAGATCCTGATAAAAGTTGTCATAATGCAGTGAGCAAAGCCATTGCTTATTTGGCAGAACAAGGTGTAGAAATTCCATCATCTGACACGAGTGCTTATTGTCAAGCTAGGTCTAGATTACCAGAAAAGTTTTTAGAAAACCTTTTTAGTCAGGTTGGGAAAAGCTTAGAAGAAAAGGTAGAAATAGAGCATTTATGGTGTGGAAGAAATGTGAAAGTAATCGATGGGTCTACGGTATCGATGCCAGACACTCTAGATAACCAATCATGCTACCCTCAACCCTCTACTCAAGCATCTGGATGTGGATTCCCAATTGCGAAAATCGGTGTGATATTCAGTTTAGCGACTGGAGCCGCTATTGCACTGTGCATAGATATTCTGAACACGCATGATATTAAATTAGCTAGAAATTTATATCAATTTCTTAATCCATTGGATATCCTTTTAGGGGATAGAGCATTTTGTGCTTATGCTGATTTGGTTTCTATTAAAAATAGAAATTGTGATGCAGTTTTTCGGAAACACCAAGCTCGAAAAACCACGATGCGAAAAGGTAAAATAATTGGCTCAAGTGACAAGTTAGTAACTTGGCAGAAACCTAAAAAATGCCCAAAGGGATTGAGTAAAGATGAATTTAATGCTTTACCTTCAACCATAACTGTACGAGAGATATATTATTATATTGTTGTTCCTGGCTTTCGCACTGAACAAGTTAGCTTAATTACTACTCTCTTAGACACAACAGCTTATTCTACTCTAGATATTGTTGGGCTTTATGGTCAACGTTGGGACGTTGAACTAGATTTAAGGCATCTTAAAACTACTCTGGGAATGGATATTTTGCGCTGTAAAACTCCCTCAATGGTACGTAAAGAAATTTACGTTTATTTGCTAGCTTACAATCTACTTCGTGGTTTGATGTGGTCGGCAGGTACTACTTACACGACTTCTCCGTTACGCCTGTCACTGCAAGGTACTCGCCATCATTTAAATAACTTTATTCCCGAATTATTAGCCGCAACTTCAACAAAACGTCTTAAAATTTATCGTACTTTACTCAAAGTTATCGCTCACAAGGCTGTTCCTGACCGTCCTGCTAGAAACGAACCACGAGTCCGTAAACGTCGCCCAAAAGCTTACCCCTTAATGACGAAACCCCGGTATGAATTAAGAAAGCAGTTGCAAACCGCTTAATACACAAGCGTTTCGGCTTTTCTTAGTGCCATTCCGGTATAGGTAAAGTTGTGATGTCCTGATGTTAAGGGATTAGGCAAATTTTACCTAAAGAACCTGGCTGCTCAATTGCGTGATGGGCGCGTGCTGCTTCTGCCAATGGAATCTCTTGGTCAACAATCAAACGTAATGAACCCTTGGACAAACTTTGATAAAGAGCAGCATGAATATTTTCATTCGTCTGATTATCCATAAGCGACAACCGCACGCCAATAATGCTGATTCCTAATCCAATAATTGCTACTGGATCGACTGCTACATTCTCTCCACCACCAATAACAATAATCCGTCCCCCTGGATTCATCAGACTGATATCTTTTGTGAGATTTGTACCCGCAGCCATTTCTAGAATTATATCGATGCCATTTGCTACTTCTCGAATCTGGCTCAGATAGTCCGGCTGTCGATGATTAAAAACATAATGTGCGCTCAAACTTTTGACTAATTCTATTCCGGCAACTGAGCCAGCAGTTCCAATGACTGTCAATCCTGCCTCTATTGCCAGTTGAACCGCCGCGCTGCCTACACTACCACTTGCTCCATGCACTAGTACCACTTCTTTGGCTGTGGCTTTTGCCAATATAAACAGAGAATAATAGGCAGTACGACAGGGAATATTGATACAGGTTCCTTCGGGAAACGAAATATTTTCCGGTAGTGGATAGACTTGTGTTTCATAACACAGTGCTAGTTCAGCATAAGAACCTGTTAAAGGCTGAACATATACACGATCCCCTACCTTGACTTTTGTGACTCTCTCTCCCACCAACTCTATAATTCCAGCAGCATCGTTACCTGGTGTATAGGGTAATGTTGGTGTGTAATCTCCAATATTAGCTCCAGATCGAAGGTAAGTATCTAATGGATTAGCACCCGCAGCCTGAACTCGAATCAAAACTTGGTTCACTGCCACAATTGGATCGGGAACATCTTCAATTTGCATCACTTCTGGAGAGCCGAATCGATGAACCCTAATTGCCTTCATAATTTTATCTTTATTATGATTAACTGAAGTTTCTACATTCATACCAGAATTGTGTTTCCTTAACATTAAGTCAAATTTAAATCTTTATAAAAAATCAGCTGAACAACTCAGTGATTCTTGGTGGGGTTCCTGGTTATCGCCAGAGGCTTATAAAATTAACATAGCCTTAACGTAAATACTTCAAATTTGATCTATTCTAGATTCCACAATTTATCATTCTGGATCGCAGCGATATTTACGAAAAAGATAAGGTTCAAAGCCGTACTTAGTCCCGCTACGCGCTAACGCCTAGCCTATAAGTGGCGCGATAGCTCCCTTGCTCCCTCGCTTCCTTAGTTGAGAGCAACAACCGCAAGTGGCGTGGTTTTTCTCCTCTACCCCTCTGCTCCCCTGCACCTCTGCTCCTCTGCTTTTTCACGGTTTTGATTGTCGAGCAACGTAACAGATTAACAATCCCTTTACAATCAACAAGTTGATTGCAATGTCATTAAGGAATTGGAATGACGATGAATATGGCTCAAGATCATGCAAATGCTCTAGACGTGCTGATTATTGGCGCAGGCCCAGTTGGACTGACACTTGCTTGTGAATTGTCTCGCTACGGCATTTCCTGTCGCATTATCGATCGAGATTCTGGGACTAAATCCATTTCCAAAGCATTAATCCTCCATGTCCGCACTCAGGAAGTGTTTGATGCAATGGGGGCGATCGCGGCGGAAAAAGCAGTCAGTGTTCCTCTACGACGTATCAGTTTACATGCCTATGGCAAGTTAATTGGACATTTGCATTCTGATACGATCGATAGTCCTCACCCTCACCCGATTATTCTGGGACAGGATAGAACCGAACATGTACTGGAAGAGCATCTGCATAGTTTTGGGGTCAAAGTGGAGTGGCAAGTAGAGGCAATCGATGTTGAGCAGAATGAGGCCGGAGTTTCTGTAAAGCTGCGCCATGCTGATGGCAGCGAAGAGGTTGCTCGCGCAAAATACCTGGTTGGTTGCGATGGTGCCCATAGTATTGTTCGCAAGCGGCTGGGCTTAAGCTTTGAAGGGGCCAAATACGAAAACGAGCAGTTCATTCAAACCGATGCCAAGATTCGCTGGACGCTACCCAAAGGCACCAGCTATCTGTTCCTGACTCCATTCGGATACATGATGGTAATTGAAATGCCCGACGACATCGTGCGGGTGTTCATTTCCCTAGCTGATCCTGACCCCAGCAACGAAACACCACCGACCTTACAGGAAGTGCAAGATGCGTTGAATCAGCTCGGAGGTGTAGAAGCCGAACTTTACGAGCCTGTATGGCTGGCGCGGTATCGCACCTCTCATCGCCGTGCCGATCGCTTCCGCCAAGGGCGGATTTTTGTCGCTGGAGATGCCGGACATATTCACGTTCCATTAGGTGGACAGGGCATGAATACAGGCATTCAGGATGCCTTCAACCTCGCTTGGAAACTAGCATATACTCTGCAAAGCAAAGCTACTCCTGATTTGCTGGATACCTACAATGCCGAGCGAGTTCCGGTCGCAGAAGCTTTATTGGCAGGCACTGACAAAGGATATCGCATTATTTTGCACCCAAATGAGTTGAAACAGAATGCAGTGCGGCTATTTGGCCCATTCATTGTCGGTCAGGAGTCGATTCGGACAAAAATCCTGCATACCTTAGAAGAAGTAGACATCAGCTACAAAGACACCAGCCCGATCTCCGAGGATCACGGTGGCAGCAATGGACCGACGGCAGGCGAGCGCGCTCTTAGTGCCCCGATTGTTCGCCTTGCCAACAAAGAAACTGTAGAGCTATTTGAGATTTTTCGGGGAACTCACTGGACATTACTACTATTTAGCGGGCAGAAAGCGACTGATGAAATTTACCAGCAATTTGCTGTTGTGGGGCGAACCATCAGTGAAAAGTACAGTCAAGTTGTCAGATCCCATCTGGTTGTCAATGCGATGAAGGAGCCGCCAACTCTATGTTGGGATGGTTCTACGTTGATGGATAGTGAAGGTGATCTACATGACAAATATGGCGTGTCTTCTGCCTGTCTTTACCTGATTCGCCCTGACTGGTATGTCGGGTTCCGCAGTCGCTTAATAGAGAGCGATCATCTAATGGACTATCTCAGTAAAATTTTCGGACTGTAATTTGTTACGGCAGTGGAGTCAATGGTACGCTTGTGCGCGTTATTTGCTCAGGCTTGCGGGGGGAGTAGATTCTTCGAGGATGGTTCTTGGTTATCGCCCGAAGCTTATCAATCTATCTTGAGACAAAGCAAACGCTCATTGCCTTGGGATGTCCGCAGACGGGAGCAAATACGAGGAAGTCAGGGGTGCGATTCGTTGGCTAGAAATCAAGCCCATTATGGGTTGTGAAGGATTAGCCGCAGGGCTACCCTGACAACTTAATGCCTTGGCCATCATGTCAATATTAGATATTATCGACGATCGCTAGTCAACATAGATTACAGTTTTCCCTACACCTCCTACTCTCTTTCGTCCAATTTCATTCATATTTTGCTCCCGCTCAAGTGTGTCGCTCGATTAATATGGAGTGCTAGTGCCTTCGATGAACTCAGGGGGCAACACATCACTAAACAATAATTGCTGTAACTCGACACCTTCGGGACGGCTCCAATCCTTAACCAATTCAGCAATTATTGTGATCGTAGTAGTTAGCACAACTCCAGCATCATGCATCCGCTGCCGTGCTAAATCTTCCGAGAGATGGAATGGTGAACCAGAAGCATCCATCACTGCTTGAACATTATAGCCTTCACGCACTGCCCTAATCGCTGGAAAAACTAAGCAAACATCCGTAGTTATGCCAGCCATAATTAAATTAGTACGATTCGTATCTTTGACTGCTTTGACAAAATTCTCATCGTCCCAAGCATTTACAATACCTGCACGTTTAACTCTTACCTCATAAGCTTCTCTTAGCAATTCTGCTAAAGTAGTCATTAGCTTTCCTTGAAACCGATCCTCTTGGCTACTTGTCAAAACCACAGGTATGTTAAGCACCTTTGCCACTTTTGCAAGTGCAAGAGTATTCTTTTCTACCTCTGTCAGAGGTAAGTTTTTGATCAGCTTCATCGTCCCAACTTGATGGTCAATCAGAAGCATGGCCGAGTTTTCTTGAGTGAAATCAGAATATTTCATTGTGTTGTTTTCCTCTCTTATTGTCTGTCATGAACACAAACAGTTAATATCTTTAGTGAAAGGCTTTTGACTGTCTCCTCAAGTGAATCTGAATACACTCGACTGATGCGATCCCCTGAGTGGTCAGTGATGGTTTGCTTTGACTCATTCAAAATGAGTCAACATCATCTTAACAAGTACTTACCGTTGGCTCATTTTTGAGGAATTAGAGCTAAAAATACGCTTATTTGTCTCTTTACTCCCCCTGCTCCCCTGCTCAATAACAGCCTATTTCACGAGGATCTCACTTTTTCCCGTTGCTCCCCTCTAATATTAGATGGGGCGGCTCAAAGTCGTTTGAACTTTTTCTGGAGAAATTTCAATGACCATTTCAATGTATCAAGCTTTAATACCCGTGTCTATTCGCGCACTGAATAATCTTATAAACATTCTTGAAAAAGGTGCTGCTTATGCTGAAACTAAAAAAATAGATCCGAATGTCTTGATTAATAGTCGTCTATCCCCAGATATGTTTCCATTATCAAAACAAGTGCAAATTGCCTCTGACACAGTAAATAGAGGTGCTGCACGGTTAGCAGGAATAGAACCACCTAAATTCGAGGACAATGAAACTACATTTGGTCAACTTATTGACCGCATTAAAAAAACTATTTCTCATTTAAATACTTTTAAACCTGAGCAAATTGACGGTTCAGAAGAGAGAGAAATTACCCTACAAATGCGTGACAACACTCTCTCTTTTCAAGGAATGCCATTTCTGCTATATTTTGTTTTACCAAACCTTTATTTCCATGTCACAACAGCGTATGACATTCTTAGGCACTGTGGTGTAGAACTTGGCAAAGGAGACTTTCTTGGTCAGCCTTAATCAGAGTAATATCTAACGCAATTTTTTCGAGATTTTCCGATCTTGCTTGGGTTAATAAAAAATAGACTTCTTCACTTCTTGGCATTGTGGGGAAAAGTTTTTTCTTCAACATTTCCCTTTTCTCTTTCTCAGCAATTACACTGGCTTGAATTTGCCGATTAATTAGTAAAATATAATACTACATTCAATTCGATATTTGTTCGGTTATGAGACAGGTATGATCGCTGCATTGGTTAGGAATTTATCAACCCTGCTTGCTGCAAGGGGTTTAATGTCATGAAACCTTAAAATGAGAATTGGCGATCGCTAGATATTGACCACTACCAACATTTTTATGGCGGTGGATGCAGTCCCGCCGAGGTCAAAAGGCGACGCAAGTTAACGACTCCAACCCGATTTAATTGCAGAGCTGACACTGTTGCTCGACCACAGGAAGTTTTACCAATAACCTCTGTAAAATCATCGTTCCAGCTAAAATGCTCTGACCAAAGCTGCTGACGAGGATGAAACAGTCCCACCTCAAGTTTTGTTTCTGGATCGCAATGGCTGGTTTTGGTGTGCTTTCGACCATTGCAGCCATAACACGACCAAGCTAAATTTTCTGCTATCGTTTCTCCACCTGCCTGACGGGGTTTGATGTGTTCTATAGTGAAGCTGTCAGGAGAAAATTCTTCTGGACATCGGCAATATTCACAAAGATTTTTGGCTCTACTGGCTACTGTCCGTCGCATTGCAGCAGATACTCTCTCAGATTCAAACGGCATGGAATAACTTCGATTCCGACACCAATTGACGATTCAAGGTCAGCAAATCTATATTCCTTAGCCTTGCTAATTCCATAAGAGCTTCCAGACGTTCTACCCTCCACTGTTCTAGCTGATCCTCATAAGTAATCAATTCTTCATGTTCCATGTCGGTGAGTTCCCCCCACTCACCGCGTTTGCGTAACTCTTCTAGTTGTTTCTGCTCATTAGGAGCCAGGCGACGTTGGATGACTTCAACCAGGGCTAACTCAATCGGATTGGATGCAGCAAACTTAGAGGGTTCAGACAGAAACTCTAATAATTGAACTACAGCAGTTAACCGCTCTTCTGACAACTGCTCAATCAGTTCGATCGCTCTTCTACGAATATCGGTTGCTGGAGTCATGGAAGATCACGCTTACCTATGTCTAATCAAATTGTACTAAGACTGGACGGTTTTTTCGATTTAATCAAGAATTCATACAGGACACTTACGACATGAGCGTAACTCCTGAACTGGTGGAGCAAGATGACGGGGGGCGGTTAATTAAAAAGATTGTCGCACTTGAAGCGATATTGGCCGCACCCTTTGAAATGGTCACTGATGAACAGGGGCGAGAATTTATTCCACCGCCAGCTATTGTTGCTGAACGCGATAAATCGGAACGGGAGCGATTAGCCATTTGCACTGACTGGAGTAATCATTCTACCGCGTGGTTGATGCGTCATCGGCTGGGACTGAGAGCGGTACTGGTGGATCTTATGTCTGGGGTTGAGATTAAAGGTGACGAAGCGATGATTCAGGCTTTGGCTGAGTTCTCTAAGCGCAACGCATCTCACATTAAAGGTATTCTCAATCTGACCATCCCGCTATCGGAGTCTCCGATGTGGATTTTGGGGCAGTATCTTTCACAACTGGGTTTGTCTACTGAGTCACGGCGGCCATTGGAGGATGGGCAGCGTGTTCGGTATTATCGGCTCAATACTTCTAATGTCGAGTTTATCCAGAAGGTGCTGGATTATCGGCAAAGGCAACGGGAAGAGAGGGAACGGAAACGCCAAGAATCACTTGAGCTTCAGGCGGCTTATGCAGCTAGAATGCAGTCTCAGTATGGTATTGAGCAGAGGGGCACTTGTGCAGAAAAGCAGAGGGGAAAGAACTTATACAATAATTCTCCTTTGCACCCCTGCACCCCTGCCCCCTTGCCTTCTTCATCGCCGTCCACACCCCCCAATGATGAAAGTGGAGATAATAATCGGGGGGGTATGGACACAGAAGCAGAACTCAGTGATTCTTGGTGGGAGCGGGTCAAATATTACGCTCGACTAGCAATTGAATGTGTAGAGAATGGGGTTGATGCGGTAAAAGAATTACTCAGTACGCTAACGAGTGATGAGCGTTGCGGTGTGATGCTGGAGTTTGAGGATCTTGACCCAGACAAATTTGCTCAATTGGTGACAGATGCGCCGCAGTGGACTGAATGGATGGGGTGATTTGCCATTCGTTACAGACCAGTTGACTGTTAATTCCTCAAGCATCATTTAAGTGTTGAGTGTAGGTGAGCAGTCCTGTAATATCTATTGCTTCATTTATTGACTTATTTTTGAAGCCGAGCTAATTCTGAAACTTCTGAATCTGGCGAAATTTCCGATGCTTCGTCACTATCCACCTTTAAAGAACGCAGTAATTCCCGGATTACATCGTTAAAGGGTCTTCCTGTTTTTGCACAGTATTGTTCCAGTTTCTGTCTTTCTGTTGATGTGAGATTTACTGTCAGTCGTTTGACTGCCCATTTTTTATTCCCCATTTACTTTTTAAACTGCCCTATTATTGCCACATAAAATTATACCTTTGTTTCAAAGCCTCTCCTAATCTACCTTTTAGCCTATTTAATCCAATAAATCTCAAAACAATTGGCTTTTCTATTGGGGTAGCTGATGGTGAGCCTTACTGGAATGGGTATCTGGGACAGTGGCAGATTGCTGTTAAGGTAAAACTCAATGCCAGATATTATAGATACTGCAATCAATGCAGGTACTTTCAACACTTTGGTAACAGCAATTACAACTGCTGGTTTGGACACAGCGCTCAAAGGTTCCGGCCCATTTACCGTATTTGCACCAACAGATGAGGCATTTTCTAAACTGCCATCTGGTACTGTAGAAGCATTACTTGAAGATGTGATTGAGTTAAGAAAAGTTCTAGAGTATCACGTAGTAGCTCAAAAAATTGTTGCAGTAGATTTGGCACAGTTGTCCGAGGTAACAACAACCCAGGGAACAGACCTCAAAATTGATTCTAATAATGGTGTTAAGGTAAATGATGCAACAGTTGTCACACCGGATGTGTCAGCAGATAATGGTGTGATTCATGTTATTGATCAGGTATTAATCCCTCAGTAAAATGCCGTGAAGTCTTTTTGAGATTAAACATCGCGATTGCTGCTCTGTGCGGCTTCTTCTGAGTCCATCGGTGAGAGGCTCATAAAACTGTGGTCTTGTGGTTCATTGTAGGTTGCTCCACCGGCGGCAAGTCCAGGGAGCAACCATCGCATCAACTTTTTCTCGGCTTGATGAAGATAAACATACAAGCACCTCATCCCTAGTAAGAAAGACTCAAGCTTTCGCCAAAAACTCATCTAGGCAGTCAAAAGTGGAGTTCCACCCTTCGATCACACCCATCTGTTCATGCTTACGCCGATCCTCAATAGACTCATGCATAATCTGGAGTGTGAGTTTAGTTTTGCTATCTAAATCCTCGAAAATGGCTGTTACAACCATTCCCTTTGGTAAATCAGCATTTACGACTTTTTCAAAGCCTTCATCAAATTCATCACTGGTAACAATCCTCTCAAAGGGTACGATTTCACGAAAAACACCTTTGGCCGGGTACTCCCTGCCGTCTGGGCCAGTCATCACATAGCGCCATTTCCCGCCTGGACGCACATCCATCTCAATCACACGGGTTGTGAAACCTTTGGGCCCCCACCACTGCGCTATGTGTTTCGGATCAGTCCACGCTTTAAACACAACGGAGCGCGGCGCTTTCAAGATGCGAGTAATGACTAGCTCACGTTGGGATTGAGCATCAATGGAATCCTCAATGTTACTCATCTTGTTCCTCCTGGGTTTGTAATTCTTGTAGGTAATCATCAAGCTGATCAAGCCTCTGTTCCCACAATTGACGATATTGCTCAATCCAATCCGCCGCTTGTTTAAGCGGCTGTGCTTGAATCTGGCATGGTCGCCATTGAGCTTCGCGACCTCGCACAATCAGTCCGGCACGCTCTAGTACCTTTATATGTTTGGAGATTGCAGGAAGACTCATCTTAAAAGGCTTGGCTAACTCACTTACCGACGCCTCACCTTTGGAGAGGTGAGCCAGAATTGCACGCCGAGTAGGATCAGCAAGGGCAGCAAAGGTAAGGCTCAGTTGTTCGTTAGACATTTTTATTTAACCTAATGGTTAATTAACTACTAGGTTAAATGTACTATTGAATCATGTCAAGCCCCCACTTAAGGGAAATCCAAGAAATAAAATGCCCGTTTGGGCAATATAGTTGTACCGCGTAACACTTAGTGCTTCACCATACAAACTTTACGTGGTGGTGAGCAGAGGGGCAGGGGTGAATGGCACTAATAAAAGCGTAAATCCCTAATATTTCTGGATGAAAGGTATAGAGAATTAAGAAGATGTTGTACTATGTGACATACTCACGTTTTAGCGTCTTAAATACTACATCTAATACTTGCCTCCAACATCCTGCCCTCACTGTCTTTTACAAAATGATTTTGGTACGCACAATGCCAAAGTTATTGTTCTTGTTGCCATAAATAAAGACATTGATAGCCATAGTAAATGACTACTATGGAAATACATTGCTGTAATTGCTGATGGAATAAAACCAATTACAGTGGCTTTCAGCATCGCTTGACGAAGTGTATGACCTTGAGTCAATCCTAGAAAATAACCGTCTAGCGCATAAGCGACTGAGCCAAAACCTAAAACTGGTAACAACCAAGGAATATAAGAACGTAAATTATTGATAATTTCAGTATGATTTGTCAGAAATCTTAACAGTGATTCTGGGGCAAAAATAAATGCAGTAGCAAACATTAATCCCATAACCAAGCTACTGACTACAGAAGTTTGCAACAGTTGTTTTAAAGAAGTAATATTTCCACTACCTTGAAAAATTCCAGCCAAGCTCTCAGTAGCGAATGCCAAGCCATCAATGAAATATGCTGCCAAGCTCACCACTTGCATCAGGATGGTATTCGCCGCCAGAATTTCAGTTCCTAACATAGAACTAAGGTTGCTAAACATCGCCATTGTCGAAATTAAAGCAAAAGTCCGAATAATAATTTCTCCATTCAGCATGAAAGCTGATTTTAAAGCAGACAGGTCAAATAGTTCCCCAATTAAAGCTTGTATTTGTTTAAATGAAATTGTTTGACAATATAGCAAAATACCTACCATCAGCATCAGATACTGACTAGTGGCTGTCGCTAACCCAGCTCCTCTACTTGACCATCCCCACTGAACAATAAATAGATAATCTAGTAGTACATTTGCACAATTGCTAATAGCTGAAAGCAACAACACTCTACTACTTTGTGCTTGCCCAAGAAACCAACCAATCAAGACAAAGTTAATCAATGTTGCTGGGGCACCCCATACTAAAGCATTATAGAAATCGACTCCAGAATTTTTAACTTCTGGTGTAGCACTTAGAATCGCAAACCCTAATATTTGTAAAGGTTGTTGAAATATCAGAATGGCGAGTCCTAATATCAGTGCTAAAATTCCATGCTGTAAACCAATCAGTACTGCTGATTGGTTATCTTTACGCCCTATAGCCTGTGCAACCATTCCAGTTGTACCCATGCGTAAAAATCCGAATGTCCAATAAATATAATTAAATAAAATTGTTGCTAGTGCCACACCTGCTAAATGACGAATCTCCGTTAAATGCCCTAAAAACATTACATCTATTAGTCCTGCCAACGGAACCATTAGATTTGAAAGAACATTTACAGATGCAAGTTTTAGAAAATCGCGGATGAATACTGAACGTTGAGCAAAGATAGACAAAATTACTAAATCCCTTGACCCCTGCTAGAAATTGTAATTTAGAAATAACAACACTAACTAAGCTGTTCTACATTTAAATTGCATATACTGGGCAGGCAGGATGCTTACCTACAAAAGTTATCGATATCTAGCAGCCTATTCTCCCACAATGCCATCCCTTGGACAAACCTATCGAATCGCTTATGGTTATATAAAAACTAGCGCCTATGCGGGTAGTCTACACCAAGTAAAGGTACAACTTGAGGATTTGCTGTGTAGGCGATCGCCCAATTACACCCGCTCGGGGTTCAAGAAGAACAGCACCGTCAAGCGTTGTTTTCTGCCTATGGGGTTGCCTAACAATCACCAAAAATCGCCCCTCGGTTTGCTGCAAAATACTCCCCAATTTTGGGCACGATTTACGATAACACCATATTGCTTTCTCTTCCTTTTTTTGTATTTGCAGATAATTCATAAAATATTATTCTTAGTTAAGAATGAAGATGAATAGAGAACGGAGGCGGCAGATCGTGAACGACTGGAATTTGCCTTGGGAGGGCGGATGTCGTTGTGGACAGATACGGCTTCAGGTGAGTGCCCCGCCTCTGCTGACGATGGCTTGCCACTGCACAGGTTGCCAGCGAATGACTGCCAGCGCTTTTTCTTTAAGCGTTGCGATTCCAAGCGTTGGGTTCTCAATACTGAAAGGTCAGCCGACCATCGGCGGTTTGCATGGCGCGACTCGCCATTACTTTTGCCCAGACTGCATGAGTTGGATATTCACTCGCCCGGAAGGAATGGACGAGTTCGTTAACCTTCGTGCAACGATGCTGGACGATGCCTCATGGTTCACGCCTTTCATCGAAACTTGGACGAGGGAAAAGCTGCTATGGGCGACGACCTCTGCGGTTCATAGCTTCGAGACCCTGCCCAAAAAAGAAGACTATAAAAGTCTTCAGGTTTGATCTGGATCTTTGTCACAAGTTCTACGACGACAGGCAAAATCTTAAAACCCTTCTGCCTCCAGCAAGAACTGCCTTCTGCCTTAAAGCGCGTAACCTTTCATCATCACCAAATTGCCAAGAACCCAAAATATGGATACTGAAGAACTCTATCCTTGTCCCTGTTGTGGTTACAAAACTCTGAACGCCAAGCCACCTGGAACATACCTTATTTGTCCTATTTGTTTTTGGTCAGATGATAGCGAAACAATAGATTCCTATGGATTTAGCTGGGTGGGATCTAATCAGGTATCTCTTCGCCAAGCACAAAGAAATTATATTGCCTTTGGAGCTTGTGAGCAGGAATGGCTAGATATTGTTCGTTCGACAACAGTTTTGGATGTGCGAGATAGCAATTGGCAAACTCTTGATACTTTAGAGGAAAATACTAGGCTAGCCTTAATTGAACAAATTACCGCCGCTTTTGATGGTGTCAAGCGCTCAGACGGAATTACATTACATGAAGCCAGAGCGCTAGATGACTATGCAGATGCTCAGAAAGCCAGAAAATTAGATAGTGAAAGCCAATGGCAGGATATACCAGATGAATGGATTGAATATTTCTCTGATGTCTTTCCTTTTTTTGATGCAAAAGGATTTCGTTACTACATTCCCGCTTACATAATTTGGTGCTTAAAACACTACAAAACTTCTAACTCCGACACTTTAGATAACACAATCTATGCCATCAAAAATAGAGGGGGTTATTATCACCCTCACTTGGAGTTGCTCAATACAACTCAATTACAGGCAATTAAAGCGTTTCTACAATTTATGAATAATGGCTCTTCGCTGTGACGGCTGGTATCTTTTCTCAAGGCTTGTGCCTTAAAAGTCCTGCTAACCAAGGCTCGTTGGGGCTGAATTTGAAAATGCAATCGGGGATTTAGATGGTGTTTTAATTGAGGAAGCTGCCAAATACCAAAGCGATTGCCATTTCTGAAAGCTGGCTTTGAATGGCTTTAAATGGCTCTGTATCATCTCCTTTGGGCAAGGAAGCCCAACCCAATCGCCGTCAATAATCCAAAGCTCAAAAGGACATTTAATGAAAAATGAACCAGGGTTTATCGACACAAAGTTACATCGCAGTCTTGACCCAACCGAGAGATTTCAATTTATTAATATTGCAAAATGGTCTAGTAAAGAAGCTTGGAAATCGGCATTCTCTAAACGCATTTCCCAAAATGAGATTTTTGAACAACAATTACCCGTTGAACCTAACCCTGCCCTCTATCAAATTGAAGCAGAGTACTAATCTCAAAACAGAATTTAGAGGAATCGTAATTCAGCCATGATTACTGAAAATGATGATTCAGTGGATGCAGTCAATGAACTGGTAAGAAAAATATCTATTAAAGAAACTCAGCTAAAAATAGCCCAAGAGTCGAATCTCATTCAGACTGCTGAAGCGTTAGAAAATCAACTATCCCAATTACAACAAGAATTAGGAGATAATTCAGACACACAATTGCAGTCACTAATGAGCTTGTAAAATACTTACGACGGTAACTGAGCTTCTTGTACTGAGCGCAGTTAAAGTATTGAGAAGTGTGGGCTACACTCTACGTTAAAAAATAATGCCTGCATTTTGAAATAGTGGCAATTGAATGACTTGGGTTTGTTTGGCGTTATCCAGGTTAGACAACGAAATCCCCAACAACCTAATACTACGATTCTCCAGTTCAATTGACTCAAACAGTCCTTTGGCTATCTCAAAAATTGTAGAGAGTTCACTAATGGGAGCAAGCATTGTCTTACTACGGGTTAACTGCTGATAGTCAGAGAACTTGACTTTTAACGTTAATGTGCGTCCTCGCGTTTCATGTTGCTCTAACCGTTGCTCGACAATTTGGGCAATCTGTTCAAGTTCCTGCAACATCTGACCTACATCGCTTAAATCCTGTGCAAATGAGGTTTCTGCACCAACGGACTTGCGAACTCGATTTGCTTCAACTAGGCGATCATCTTCTGCTCTGGCAATCTTATAGTAATAATTACCTGCTTTACCAAAATGGTGTGTTAACTCAGAAAGAGTTCGCTCCTTTAAATCTGCGCCAGTATGAATGCCGAGCGAGTGCATTTTCGCTGCTGTAACCTCTCCAATGCCGTGGAACTTCTCAATCGGCAGCCGTTCTACAAAGGCGATCGCATCCTCCGGTAAAATCACCGTTAGTCCATTCGGCTTATTCTGCCCTGATGCCATTTTTGCAAGAAACTTGTTAATCGATACGCCTGCGGTTGCCGTCAACTGGGTTTCTTGGAAAATCGCAGTTTTAATATGTCTTGCGATAGTAGAAGCGTAGGGGATGTTTTGCCTATTCTCAGTAACGTCAAGGTATGCTTCATCTAGTGCAACCCCTTCCACTAAATCACTGTAGCGTTTAAAGATAGCGTGGATTGAAGTGGAAATCTCTCGGTAAACGTCGAATCTTGGTCTGACAAAGATAAGCGCGGGACATTTAGCGATCGCTGTTACTGACGGCATCGCGGAATAAATACCAAACTTACGAGCTTCATAACTAGCTGCTGCAACTACGCCTCGCTGATTGGGACTGCCACCGACTACTAACGGTTTACCTCGGTAGCTAGGGTTGTCCCTCTGCTCGACCGATGCGTAGAAGGCATCCATATCAACGTGAACTATTTTCCTAGTTCTAGCGACAGATTCTTGTCCCAAGGTTAGCTCCACTACAAGCAGTCTCGTTTTTCACGCACTATGCCACGAGCAAATTAAATCCTAAACTACAAATCTTATAGTACACTAGCACTAGTCTCGTGATCTAAGTCCCCACCATCTAGTAGAACCCTTTAGTGGCAATTCTTTATCCCCCATTAACGCAAAAATAATTGATAATTTTTTAACAGTACTGTCTGCTTGACCCATCTCCTCAATATCCACAATATAGAACTCTTGCATAAATATTTTGTGGTATGATTAGAGGTTATTCTAATTTCAGTTTTTGGTAAAAGTTTTAAATTGGGCATTGCTGAATGAAGGGATGAATTAATTTATGTTGGTACAATTTTATACTTCAAATAATGAAGTAATAATTTAATCGAGTATCTCAGCATTTGTTCTGATTTGGAATAGCATAAAGTTTTGCGGTGAAGGCGTGCAAGATAATGACGTAACCGAGTATTTTCATTTTCCATCCGTGTCATATATGTTTTACTCACAATTTGGTCTCCATCGGGGATAAAACTTGGGTAAACCTTCCAGCCATCGGTCACATAAAAATAGCTTTTCCACTGTTCAACAATTTCCCAAAGTGGCTTAAAAGTTTCAGAACTATGGTCTCCTAAAACCCAAGCTAAAATACCTTGAGTAAAGTGATTTACTGCTGTCCACAACCAAATTTTGTTTTTTTTGAGCCGATGAATGTCTCTAATTCATCCAGTTCTGCAACTTCTGGAATCATATCTTCTTTTGGTACATCTGGCAGCTTCTCTCCTAGTTGTTTGACCCAATAGATGATCGTAGTATGGTGTACGCCTTTAACTCGTTCAATACCACGAAAACCCATACCGTTAAGGTACATTTTTAAGCATTCTTGTTTTAGTTCTTCTGAATATCCTTTTGGCTGATCGTATACATCAATAAATTGGCGATTGCAATGAGTACAAATGTGATTTTGTTTACCTTTACGTTTCCCATTCTTTCTGATTTCTGTAGAGCCGCAGTATGGACATTGCACAGTAGATGACCTCAATTCATCTCTCTATTATGCAACGCCTTAAATTGTTTCGAGCGAGTATTATCAGGCGATGGCAACGAGAACACCGCAGGCAACCCTAACTAAAAAAAAGTTAATTGGTGTTTCACTGAATTGATGAATTTTACTAATTCCTTGATAGCCTTTATCCGCTATTACCTTGACCAATTCTCCAAATTTTATCCCACTATTTTTAAATAGTCTAAAATCATGCATTTTCCCTAAACCATGCGCTAAACAGATGATTTGACTAGTTTTTTGGTAGATAACTACCTGCGTTTTTAAAGTATGTTTTCCTTGCTTACCGCTAAAAAATCTTTTTTGTCCAATATGAGGTCTTTCAATTGGACTTTCCGTGACATCCATCACTACCAAATCTTCTTCAGATGACATAATACACAATTATTTTTTACCAGGCAGACTAAATTTTCTTGACCTAATTAAAATATTTTCAATTTGATAAACCCTCCGGCAGACTGCGGATTCCGAAAGCCCCCAGTCGAATCCAATATGATAATAAGTGCGATACTCTCGCCAATATTGGATAACTATTAAAACTTGGTCTTCAATAATTAGTTTAGGAGGACGACCTGGTTTCTTTTTATTTTGCTCATCAGCTTTAACTAAACTAACCATTAACTGAAAGGTTTGACGACTTACTCCGGTGAGTCGTTTAAATTTTTTTGAAGTCAGTTGTTTGGCTCTCCAAAATTTCACTGCTTATTATTGTCCTAATCGTAAATAGTCAAACGTTTGATTATATCACAAAAGACTTTTGCAAGAGTTCTAGTATGTAAGAATTCTTCACATGTCCGGCAAATTACTTGTGATATTTTCAGGTAAATGGAGTACATATATAAAACCCAAAACCTTGTAGAGACGTAAAATTTTACGTCTCTACGTGTATTCGATTAAAGCGCAATCTGCTGTATTGTTAACTTAGCTGATTCCGAAACTTGTTAACACTAATAGTTAATAGAACAATAGCAAAACCAAGTAATGCTAACACATTTAACCACAGCACATCTAAACCAACTCCTTTGAGTAAAATACCTCTAACAATAGTAATGTAATGACGAAGTGGATTAAATAAAGAGAGGAATTGAAATAAAGGAGGCATGGATTCAATAGGAGATATTGCCCCAGAAGTTTGAATCATTGGTAAATTTATAAAAAAAGATGTGAGTAATACTTGTTGTTGAGAACCGCAAATAGTTGCCAACATAATGCCCAAACTAATTCCCACAAATACATACATACTTGATAAAGCAAGAAAGAGCAGGAAACTTCCACGAAAGGGTAGGCTAAATACGACTGTTCCCAAGGTTAAAGCTAGTAGTACATCTCCCATGAGCAGGAATGCCAACGGGATAATTTTAGCTAATAAAATTTCCCAGTTGCTAGAAGGAGTCATTAACAATTGCTCTAAAGTTCCTGTATCTTTCTCGCGCACAACGGTTACTGCTGATACTAATGTACCGATTAATGTCAGGACTAAACCCATAACTCCTGGTACGAAAAACCAGCTACTAGTAAGTCCAGGATTGTAAAGAAAAACGACTTCGGTTGATACTGGCGGACTGACTTGACCCTGTACCAAACTGAAATTATATTGTTGGATAATCTGATTAACATAGTTAGCAGCAATTCCGGCTGTATTTGCATTCACTCCATCGATGAATACTTGAATTTCTGCTGATTTTTTTGCTAGTTGGCGCGGAAAATCTGGTGGAATTATTAGTCCTACATCTAATTTACCTTCTTCTACTTGGCGGCTTAAATCTTTTTCACTTGTTGGAACACTTTCTAAGTTAAAAGTGTGATTGGATGTCATTGCTGAAACTAGTTCCCGACTGGTGGAGATATTGGCATAGTCAATTACACCCAGTCGTAAATTATGGACATCCGGGTTAAGCGCGAATCCGTAAAGCAATAATTGTACTGTTGGTGGCACAATTAATAAAACAATCAATTGCCTGTTTCGCAGAATTTGATTAATTTCTTTACGAACTAATGACCACAATGGACTATCAAATAATTGCAAAATATATTTCATATATGATTAAGGCTGATAACTAACTACCAATGACCAATGACCAATGACTATTGACCAATGACCAATGACCAATGACTAATGACCAATGACCAATGACCAATGACTATTGACTAATTTGCATTCGACTTAAAAGCCGACGCGCTACGTTGAAAAATACAAATCCTAAAATTGCAAGCATGAGTAAGTCAAACCAAACGCCTGTCCATCCTGTACCACGCACAAAAGCATCACGGGTGATATCAATGTAATAACGGGCAGGAAATATGTTAGGCGTTAATGAAAGGGGGAAAGGAATATTACTGAGGGGATAAATAAAACCAGACAGCAATAAAGATGTAATAAAACCGACAAGAGAAACAATTTGCACTGCGGAATTTTGATTATTAGTGCGTACACCTATAAGTAAACCAAAGGAAACACTATCTATTAAAAATAGTAGAGTTCCTATTAATAAAGTAATCGGGTTACTAATTACGCCGATCTGAAAAATTATTGACCCTAATCCCATAACTACTAAAGCTTCTGTAATCGCAATTAGTAGGTAAGCTAGTCCTTTTCCAAGTAAAAGTTCGGTTGCACTAATGCTAGAAGCATAAACTTGTAGAATTGTACCTTTTTCTTTTTCACGCACCATTGCGATCGCAGTTAGCAATGAGGGGAAAATCCACAATACTACACCATAAGTTCCTGGCACAATGTACAGCGACTCCAATCTACCAGGGTTAAACCACAAGCGGATTCGCGGTGTAATAATACTTTTATCTGGTAGTAGTCCTTGGTCTTGCATGAAAAAATTAGTTACTCTTTGAATGCTACCTCTAATTACACGAGCGTTATTAACATCTGTGGCATCGATTAATACTTGCACCTTTGCATTTCTACCCGCTTGAATATCTCGGCTAAATTGGGGAGGAATAATTACTGCGGCTTTAGCAATACTCTTGTCAATTGCATCCCGTGCCGGATTACCACCTGACCATTGTTTAGGTACAAATTGATTGGTGGCATACAACCGCTCAATATAGCTGCTACTCAGGTTTGTGCGGTCAAAATCCTGCACAATCAAGGGAATATCTTTACTTTCTAAACGAATCGCAAACCCAAAAATCAATAGAGTTAAAAATGGCAATAAAAATGCTAAACCTAAAGTTAAGCGATCGCGCCGAAATTGCGCTATCTCCTTCACACATTGGGAAAAAATTCTTTTCATTATTTATTCTCAGTTTTCATGTTCCTAATCCCCTACCGCACGTTCAACGATACCAATAAAAGCATCTTCCAAAGAGAAAGGAATGGGACGCAGAGATTCAATAGTCATGTGTGCGGATTTTAAAAGCTGAGTTATTTCGGGAATTTCTGCTTCCGGGTGATCAAGAACAACGTGTAAACTATCGGCAAAAATCGAGACACGCCACGAATCAAGATGTTGTTTAAGTATCTTGGAGGCAGCTTGATTTTGGTTCACAATAATCTCTATAAGTTGTCCTGGTTGAGAAGCTTTGATAGAACTAGGTGAACCTTCGGCGGCAATTTCTCCGGCTACCATAAAACTCATGCGGTTACACTGTTCAGCTTCTTCCAAGTAGTGCGTTGTCACCAAAATAGCTGTACCATTGCGAGCAAAGTCATTAATCAGCTTCCAAAACTGACGACGGGCTAAAGGATCTACCCCCGATGTCGGTTCATCTAGAAATAAAATATCTGGTTCGTGCATTACAGAAGCGCCAAAAGCTACTCGCTGCTTCCAACCACCCGGTAATTGTCCGGTAAGCATCTGTTCTTGTCCCTCTAAGCCACAGGTAGCAATTACCCAATCAATCTTTTCTCGCCTAAGTTTGCGGGGTACGCTGTAAATCCCGCTATAAAATTCTAAGTTTTGCAGAATTGTTAGATCGTCGTAAAGAGTGAATTTCTGGCTCATATAACCGATACGTCGCCGTAAGTCACGACTACGCAGATTTCCTGTTTCGCCACCAAGGGAAATGTCACCACCACTAGCTGCTAGTAATCCACACAGCATTTTGATGGTAGTCGTTTTTCCGGCTCCATTCGCACCTAAAAGCCCAAATATTTCGCCATAGCGGACTTCGACATTAACGTTTTTAACTGCTTGGAAGTTACCAAATACACGGTTGAGATTGTGGGCGTAAATAGCGATTTGCTCAGAAGAATTTTGAGGTTTGAATTGTTCCCTATTTCCCCCACGAGAACGAGGAAAGGACAAAAATGCTGGTGCTGAACCTTGTTGTCGCAGACGGGTAACAAAGACGTTTTCTAGGGTGGGTTCACCACGTTCAATACTGGGGTGATGCTGTTGTAGTAGTTGATTTACCTGGGTTTCACCGAGAGTTACATCTTGAACGAGAACATCCAAGCGATCGCCAAATGTCTGCACATCGACTATATTTGTCTGCACATTCTCCAAGAGAAGTTTCTCGGCTATCTCTAGATTTGCTGTTCTAACTTCTAAGCGATGTAAGCCTAAATTGGCGCGTAATGCTGCGGGTGTACCAATTTCGTGAATTTGACCACTATACATCAGTGCAACGCGATCGCAGCGTTCAGCTTCATCTAGATAGGGTGTGGCGACAACAATTGTCATCCCGTCGGCAGAAAGTTCTGCTAATACATCCCAAAATTCCCGTCGAGAAACTGGATCGACCCCTGTGGTAGGTTCATCTAATAACAGCACTTCCGGTTGAGAAACCAAGGCACAACACAGCGCCAGTTTTTGTTTCATCCCGCCAGAAAGTTGACCCGCCAAGCGATCGCCAAACTGTTCCAAACTCATTAATTTTAAGTATTTCTGGCGGCGTTCCCGCAATAAATTATCACTCACTTGGCGCAATCCCGCCGCATAACGCAAGTTTTCATCAATACTGAGATCCAAGTACAAGGAAAACTGTTGTGTGAGATATCCCGTCCTTAAACGTGCATCTCTTGCCGGCTGACCAAATACTTGCACTTCTCCCGCCATCGCTTCCATCACCCCGCCTAAGATGTGAAAGGTAGTAGTTTTACCTGCACCATCAGGGCCAATTAACCCAAACATCTCACCCTGATTGACAGTAAAATCAATTCCCCGGACAGCGATTAGTTGTCCATAATATTTATGTAAATTACTAACTTTAATAGTAGTGGTTGAGTGACTAGATAATTGTGGTGGTTTAGGAGTTGATAATTTCATTTGCCGACCTCTTTACCCTGCAACGCAATCTCTGCATCTGCTGGCATTCCAATTTTGGCACAGGGCAAATCTGAACCAGAGTAGGGGTTTTCTGGGTTAAAGCAGCCAGAAGGGTTTTCTAACTGAATCCGCACCCCTACTACTTGCCTAACCCGATCTTTTTGGAAGTAGATATTTTCTGGGGTAAAAGAGGCTTGAGGATCAACAGAAATAACTTTGCCTATGAGGGGTTTTTCCGGTGCAGAATCAAGAAAGATTTTGGTTGTTTGTCCTAAGCGCACTTTCCCAATATCGCCTTCGGGAATAAAACCTCGCAAATACACTGTCTTGGGGTCAACAACTGTCAAAATTTTGGTTTGACTGCTAACTACAGTCCCGATCTCTGCACTACGGGCAGTTACTACCCCATCCAAAGGACTAACAACATTTAAATCTTTTTTCGAGTCTTCTATTTGGGTCAGAATTTGCTGTTTTGATGCTAAGGCATCTTTTACTTTGGCATGAGCAGATTTTATCTTTGCTTGGGCAGATTTGAGTTGAGCAAAACTCTGATCTTTTTTTCTGTTTAATGCTTCTATTTGGGCATTGCGAATACCAGGATTGAAACTTGTAGTTTTCGCTTGGGTCAATGCCCCGACAACTGCGCGTAATTGTTCTTGTCCAGCATTTACGGCTGCTTTTCGTGCTTCTAGGGTGGCTACTGCTGTGTCAAAGGTAGTTTGTGCTTGGTCAAATTGTTGTTGATTAATAGCCCCGTCTTTGACCAGTTTGGCATAGCGATCGCGATTCATTTCCGCTAATTTTACTTCTGCTAGTGCCTGCTTTGTCTGTGCCTGCGCTTGTAATAATTGTGCCTTGGCTGCTGCTACGTTAGATAGTGCCTGTTGAACTCGTCCTTGGGTATCTCCTTGGGATTGGTGAAAATTAAGTTTTGCTTCACTGATTTGGCTATCAATTTGTTCAATCCCACTTTCCACTTGAGTAGCATCGGAAATTGCTTGCTGTTCATCAGATTGAGCAGATGCAACCCTAGCTTCAGCACCCCGCAGTTGTTCTTGTAGCAGTTGGTCGTTACTGTCATCCAACTTGATTAATTCTTGCCCCTTTTTTACTGCTGCCCCTTCCCGAACTGCAATTGAAACAATTCTTCCCGAACGCTTCACCCCAATCTCAGTTTCGTAACCCTCAATCCTTCCACTCACCTTCAGTACATTTGCTGCTCCTTGTTGTTGACTATGCCACAGAAAATAACTGATACCACCTGCTATAACCAGCAACACTAGGAACAAAAAAATCAGTTTCTTCCGTTCCTGCTTAAATGGTGGCACTGGAACATTGATAATCCCTTCTGGAGATGATGAGGCAGTCTGAGACATGATACTACCCTATATTTTTATCATTAAATATTTACTGGAACTATCATACTAGACTGTATGGTATGATTCTCCAAGAGACAAGAAATATGTAAAAAAATTTACGTCAAATATGCTTGAAACCTCTGGTTCCCAACCTGAAACTTTATCTCGTTTAAGAGCCATGACTCAAAAACAGGAGCAAATTTTGCAAGGAGCCATGCAGGTATTCTTGAGGGATGGCTATGCTGGAACCAGCATGGATCGGGTAAGTACGGAAGCTGGAGTATCTAAGCAGACAATATACAGTCACTTTCAAGATAAAGAAGGATTATTTAAGGCGTTGATCGAAAGGGTAACACTTGCTAGTTTCCAGGGAATTTTTTGTACAGAAGATTTGCATGGTGAGCCAACGATTTTATTGCGTGAAATTGCTGAAACCTATCTGACGAAAGTTGCCGAGAATCCTGAATACTTAGCACTATTCCGCTTGATTATTACCGAGTCGCAACGCTTTCCAGAATTAGCAAAATTATATACTCAAACAGTGATTCAACGTGGACAGCTATTACTAAGCCAGTATTTAGCTTCTCATCCAGAATTACGCATTAGTGACCCAGAAGCAACAGCACAAATCTTTTTTGGTTCGCTGGTATCCTATGTGATGGTGCAGGAAATGCTCTATGGCAAAGAAATGATGCCATTGTCACGCGATCGCATTTTAGATAGTTTAATGAGTTTCCTACTTGCCCACACAAACAAATGATGTCTTATGTCACAATACCTTCGCCAAAACAAGAGTATGAAGAGAGAGGGCACTTTGTAGTAGAGTTGTTGTCTTACCAAACGACAACTCTACTACAATTCGGCCATGTTCGACATCCTATCACTCTCACTCATTGACCAAACTCTTGACAGTAAGTATCCTCAAACTCTAGCACCACGCCGCAACGCTCATCAATTCTCTGGGTTCTGAGCATACTATGTAGATTCCATTGGGATTGTTGACCATTGACGGTTCACAGTTAAAATTCTAAACTACAAATCTTGTAGTACACTAGCACTAGTCTCATGATCTAAGTCCCTCACCATTTAGTAGAATGCTTTGGTAGCAATTCTTTATCCCCCATTAACGCAAAAATAATTGATAACTTTTTAACATTACTGTCTGTTTGCCCCATTTTCTCAATATTCACAATATGAATATCGACCGATTGCATTCATACCTCTGTACAAGTACTGGAAATATTGATTGTAGCGAAGCGACTTCACCTTGGATCGTCTAAGCACTCATTACCATTCATCCCGCAACCACTCCAACCCCATCCGCAACGCTGCCTCCGCCGTGTAATAAATCTTTTGTTCCCCGAATATCCCACCCGTGCGGCTGATGATACGGAATTCCCAACAATGCACTGGCGTGTAAAAAACCATTAGGACACTGCCGTTGACACAGAGTACGGTATCAACTTTGACTTGGGACATTGACTGCTGTTGTAAGTGTGATGATGTATTTTAATAAAAGAACTCAGGAGTCAGGAGTCAGAATTCAGAATGACTCCTGAACGAAAAATCAATGAGTAAAAGGGTTCAAATTCCCACTGTCTATACGGTGTCTACAATTGCTTAGGGTTTGAATCTCCAAGCGATTGTGATTCTGAATTCTGAATTCTGTCTTCTGACTTCTTCTTCAATTGTCTGGGATTTCTCACCCAATCAACCCCAAATGTCGATGAAATACTTCAACAGCATTCGCCACACCATCTTCACCCCTAATCTTCTCACCCAACTCTTGTGCTTTCTTCCGCATCACCTCATCGCACAGTACGATTTCAATCGCTGCCGCTAAAGTTTTATCTGATACCTTCTTGTACGGTATCGGCGCAGGGCTGACTCCCAACCGAGTTAGCTTTTCTCCCCAAACTGGCTGATCTGCAAAAAAGGGTACGGTAATTGATGGTGTCCCCGCACGTAACACTGCTGCCGTTGTACTAGCTCCTCCGTGATGTACTACTGCTGGCACTTGAGGAAATAACCAATCATGCGGAACTTCCTTGATCACAAACACTCGTAGCGAATCTTTTATATTCACTGTTCTTCCAACGTCGCCCCAGCCTGACAATATAATCCCGCCTTGATGTGTTTTCTTTAAGGCTTCCACGATATAGTGTGTGAGATATTCTGGATTGGGCATTGTCATGCTCCCAAATCCAAAACACAAAGGTAATTGCTTTCGTCCCAAAAAATCCTCTAGTTCCAGAGGTGGCTCATATTCGGAGGCTTGGTCAATAAACCAAAAACCAGTTACATACACCCATGCAGGCCAGTCACGGGGTCTTGGGATGACGTGCGAACTAAATCCATACAGTACAGGGATTCGTGATACATTTGCCGGAGTCTTCTGTCTGAAGCGTCTGCCGAAATATGGTAGAGACGGCAATTTCAATGTTTCTGTTCTGAAGTGATTGAGCAGTTGACGATATCTTTGCCAGTGCAAAAACTCTACTAGTAAGTAGCTGCCATAATTGATCGCTTTCTTTAGTGGGTTTTTAGTTATTTGAGCAAATCTCAAAAACCCAAACATCCCTGTAGGAGTCAACGGCAGAACTGATGCAAAAAAGCAGGGTACGCCTAATTTCTCTGCAATGTGATATCCAAAGGTAGCTAACGGCGTGTAAATAATTACCTCACTTCCAACACACGCACTCCAAGCTGATTCCAACTGTTGAAGTAAAAGCTTATCTCCCTCTTCTTTTTTCAACTTTTCTCCCGCAATCAATCGCTGCCCTTGTTTGGATTGCAAAAACTCTTGCATATTGCCAGCGATTGGCGCAAACTTTAAATCAAACTTCCTCACAAATAACTCAAAGTTCTCATGGGTTGCTACGGTTACTTCATGCCCAGCACGTTTCAAGCCAATAGCCAAAGCGCAGTATGGTTGCAAGTCTCCCCTTGAACCTACTGTTAGGATCGTAATCTTCAGTTTCCGGCTTGGTGCTGCTATGGGTAGACTTTGGCTCAAATGCTTTTTCAAAAATGAAAACTCCAGTATTCAAAAATTGTACTAATTTACTGTGCCTCTGGGCGATAAACCAATACAGTTTAGATAAGCCCGTTTTTTCGTAACTGGTCAAAACAATTCACGCATGATCAATCTCATGAAATGGTCAAGGGAATCCCGTTATCTTTGGGTTTTAAATTGAGAATAAATGGCACAGCTTTCAGTACCCAATCGGACACGGGTGTATAATTAGCAGCTTCTTCTCCAAAGCTAATAGAAAGCATATCTGTATGAATAATCCCTGGATTAAGGGGTATAGCTGCCATACCATTCGGCAATTCTTGTGCCAAAGAACGAGTTAATCCTTCTATTGCCCACTTAGAAGCACAATATGGTGCAACTTGGGCTGAAGTCGAACGTCCCCAACCAGAACTAAAGTTAACAATAATACCCCGTTTCTTTTTCACCATTGCTGGTACGAAATGGCGAATTATATTCGCTACTCCTTTTATATTGATATCTATAAGATCCGAAAATTCTTCAGATGGTATTTCCCACAAAGGTGCTGGATAATTAGTAATTGCCGCATTATTTATCACTATATCTGGCGGTTCATACTTGTTCAGTATATGTTCTGCCCATTTTTCTACAAGCTGTTCATTTGCTACATCTACAGATGTGAAATCATTGGGCGCACTAAACTTTTGGCGTATTTTATCGATTGCATCTGATGAACGGGCGCAACCAATAACAGTATAGCCCTGTTGAATAAAACCCTCGGTCATCGCATAACCTAAACCTTTGCTTATGCCTGTAATTAGGATGAGCTTACTCATACTTTTTTATTATTCCTGCTCTGAATCAATAATTCGTGGGAAAAAATAACCACTACCTCTTGCTGTCATAATGAACTCTGGGTCGTTGGGGTCAGATTCTACCTTTGTCCGCAATCGTGAGATATGCACATCTACCACACGGGTGTCTGTATTCATCTCTGGTACAAAGCCCCACAATTGCTGTAATATTTCAACCCTTGAAAAAATCTTTCCCGAATGATTAACTAACAACTCTAATAAGCTAAACTCCACACCTGTCAACCGAATGCGTTGCTCATTTTTATGCACTTGCCGCTTACTTGTATCGATTTTCAGGTCGCCTGCATGAATTACAAGAGAGTTAGGAATAGTATTGATACTGGTTTTGTGGGAGCGCCGCTTTAGTACACAGGCAATTCGAGCTTCTAGTTCTTTGGGTGAGAAAGGTTTCGTCATGTAGTCATCAGCACCTAGCTCAAGCCCAGTGATTCGGTCTGCTACATCTGCCAAGGCTGTGAGCATGATAATTGGCACCTCTGATTGTTTCCGTAATTCTTGACAGACACCGTAGCCATCCAGCTTTGGCATCATTACATCCAGAACTATTAAATCAGGGGTCAACAGGCGAAAAGCTGACAAAGCTTCTTCACCATCACTAGCTGTAACTACGCTGTAGCCAATCATTTCTAGACGCGTCTGTAAAATTCGACGGATGCTGGCTTCGTCATCAACTACTAGGATTGTGCCTTTATCACCTGATAAGTTTCTCAACGCTGTTCCTCCACAGCGAGAACTCTCAACCATCCATTATCTGTTTATTAGGAGTCAAAACCGCAAAATAATCTTGAGTTACAGTCATGATCGAGAAGCGATGCCTGCGGCGAGCTACGCTTACGCTTAATACTTGCATCTGTGCAACAGATTATGCTGGCACATCTACCCGAAAACAGATTTGTACACAATTAATAATTTATTCAGCAAGGGACTCGTATTTTCCATCGATTTGGTGTACCTTGTTAATTCTGTGCAATTATTAATACCTATCTTCTTGTAACTTTACTCAGACAAATTTTAAACCAATGCCTTCGAGGGAATAATCAATGAATACTTCTAATGAGATACATACCAAGAAAATCATCAAAAAATCCGACAAGCTTACCCTGAGACAGATGAAGCTAATCGAGGAGGCTGAAGACCAACAACTTCTAGCTAATACTGACAATTCTACTGCCCCTGTGGTTGAGGTTGAGGAGAAACTTGTAGCAATTTCAGAGCCTAGAGTTCCTGACTATATTCCATTTCTTGACAATCCTCCAGTACAATCGGTGGGCAATTCCGGCTGGCAGATTTCTGATATTTGGCGGGATATTCGGGTGGATGATTTCTGTGGGTAGACCCCCATGATTACACTGCGTTCATATATCTATACCTCCTACGCCCCTTTAAATCGTATTGGTTGAATCTACGCGTTTAAAACGAATCGATCGCCCTCCTTTACTAAAAAAATTAAAATGCCCACTTGAAACTTATCAATTATTAGACTTTTATCACGCAGCATCACATTTACAAGCTTTTACTGATGTCGCTTTTAGTACAGATAATGAGCGTCAATCATGGTTTAAAAAATCTCGGAAAATTTTAAAGAAAGGTCAGGCACTAGATTTAATGAGAAATATGGGTGAATTTATTTCCGAGGCAACAGGAGAGCGCTGTAAAATTATGGTAAGAGAGCGAAATTATATTTTAAAAGCGTATAGAAGGAGGCTTTTAAAATATAAGGAAGTTGCGGCCCGAAAATTACCTCTCAGTAGTGGCGCTTCTTGATTGTTTAATTCGTCAAGTTGTTAATTTACGTATGAAAGGAAACAGTAAGTTTTGGTTACAGAATAATGCAGAAATTATGTTACATCTGCGTTGTCAATGGATAGCTAAAAGTTGGGGCAATTTTTGTGATTCTATCTTTAATTCTTTTATCAAACCCCAAACTGGTTGATAAATTTTATACTTCATTCTCCTACTAGTGATAGAGACCATCAAGTTCTTGATGAACTTCATCAGAATTTAGCTGAACAAGGTATAATACCTGAAAAGCATTTGGTGGATACTGCATATATAGATGCTCAATTACTTGTAGATTCTTGGCAGTGGTGGACGCAAGCTAATAACTTTGGCAAGAGTATTTCTCGTTTCGCAGCACTAGCTGTCTAAATTCGACTTCAAAGAATTCGCCAACAAAGTCATGATATTCGCGAACCAATCTCCCCTTTCCACATCCCGTGAAAAGTCAGGTCTACAAGACGCTCGCGAACTCGCTTTCCGCAAGCGTCTTTTAATAATGAAATTGATTTGACAGCGATGCGCTCGGTAGGTTTTTAACAGTACAACTCTTTCGCCTTCTTGGGAAATCTGAATCATCAACAAAGTTGAGCGAACTGACCGTCAAATGCTGATATAGCTATCAATTGAGAATTTTAGAATTTTTGTTACTTGGAAACAGGTGTTAGCAAAAAAGCGTGTGTTGGACTACCATTTCCATATCTACCACTACTTACAATCTTACCCACATCATTAATGCCCTTCGCCTCCTCAAGAACTAGACCAGGGATAGGAGAAATCAGGGTATTAAGATCAAGCAATTGACCATGTTCATAGAGTACAGCAACACTTTTGCCACTAACAGTCTGTGCCGAACCGACCACAAGTCCTGCATTATTGATGCCGTAAGCAGCCCCAGTGGGATATTTAGTGGTGCTAAGGTCTTGCACTTTGCCTTTGCTGTATAAGAAGGCATGATAATCTCCTGATTCGTTTTCATTAAACATCAGACCTACTATTTGTCCCTTTCTATTGATGCCACGAGCCATGCTGTAGCGGTAGCCAAGGGTACTAGAGATACCGAGGTCTTGCACTTTGCCATTGTCGAAAAGTACGGCTTGATCCGGTTGAGTGGAGCTACTTGAATAGCCTGCTGCTTGCCCTTCTGTCTTAATAGCATAGGCTGCGCTGACTGACCCACCTGGCAGGAAGCCAAGATTTCGCACATAGCCATTACTAAAAAGGAAAGCACCGCTACCGCTAGAACAGCATGTTGTACCGACTATCTGTCCAGCATTGTCAATAGCGTAGGCATAGCTGTCATAATTACCCAGGAATGTGCCGAGGTCTTTGAGTTGACCACAACTATAGATAAAGGCGTGAGTTTTACGAAACGGAGGCTGACTAAGTGGCTCTGAGTATCCTACTACTTGTCCCAAATCATTAATGCCTGTAGCATAACTAGCATCTTCATTTGGTAGGATGCCAATGTCTCGTAGTTGACCATGACTATACAAAACAGCGTGAGGATGATTCCCATCAACGTTGCCTGTACCTACCACAAGTCCTGCATTGTTAATACCACTTGGATCAAAAGCACCAAGGTCGGTAACAGAATACTTAGTAGCTGCATTGACAGCCCCATTCGTGACTTGACCCATCACCGTGAGGGTAGTCAGCGCCATAACAAGATTGCAACTATTTATTTTTATGGATTTCATTATTTTTGTGAATTTCATTTTTTTCGTCATCTACTACTAAGATTGTGCCTTTCTCAGCTGATAAGTTTCTCAACGCTGTTCCTAATGAGCGAGAACCTTAACCCTTCATTATCTGCTTATTAGGAGTCAAAAGCGCAAAACAATCTTGAGTTACAGTCATGATTAAGAAGCGATGCCTGCGGCGAGCTCTACGCTTACGCTTAATACTTGTATCTGTGCAACAGATTATGCTGGGGCATCTACCCGAAAACAGATTTGTACACAATTAATAAATTCTTACAATTTGGGACTCGTATTTTCCATCGACTTGGTGTATTTTGTTATTTCTGTGCAATTATTAATACCCATCTTTTCGCAACTTTACTCAGACAAATTTTAAGCCAATGCCTTCAAGGGAACAGCCAATGAAAACTTCTAATGATACAGATACCAAGAAGATCATCAAAAAATCCGACAAGCTTACCCTGAGACAGATGAAGCTAATCGAGGAGGCTGAAGACCAACAACTTCTAGCTAATACTGACAATTCTACTGCCCCTGTGGTTGAGATTGAGGAGAAACCAGTAGCGATTTCAGAGCCTAGAGTTCCTGACTATATTCCATTTCTTGACAATCCTCCAGTACAATCAGTGGGCAACTCTGGCTGGCAGGTTTCTGATATTTGGCGAGATATTCGGGTAGATGATTTTTGTAATTAAAGCAGACAATTTGTATTCCCAGACAGTTCTGCATCAAGGCGGTTGCAGTTATCCACGATCCGATTCTTAGAAGTTGAGGGACAGGAACCGCTTCAGGGAGAAAAGTTTTCCCGAAGGCATACTTGTGCAGCCTGCCCCTCTGTCTCTTAGCTAAACCAGTATTATGGCAACCGCCTGAGCAACTTTTGTAAACTATCTTTGCACTCAGTCAAAGTTATAGTTGCATTGTGCCTATAATAAGTTACGGCTAACTATAACTGGAAGTTAGCACCCTGTAAATGGTTATCGCTTGGATGACGCATCAAAGGCGATACCAAGACAAGCAAAATTTATCAGCAGCGTAATAGAAACTATTCCGTTGCCACCATGCACCCAGAGCGATCGCATGTTGGTGAAAGTGTTATGTATCAAGGAAAGTAGTGTTAATCGTAGATTATATCGGATAAAAGATAAGGGTACGTTATTTTGTGTTGTAGTCTTGTGTTACTATTGTCACTGAAAGCATAAGATGAGCAAGTTGCTCGCTTTATGGTTTCAAAGCAGGTTGCTCAATTTTATAAAAAAGTTCAACAATTCTAGTCTCTCAAAGCATTGATTTTTCGTGGTTGGCTGCAAGTCCACGTAAAAATAAGTTGAACAATTTGGGGATGGGAAAGAGGTCACTCTACCACTTTTTCAACACAGAGACACCAAACTCAAATAAAAAAGTTCAACAATTAGGAGAGTGCTTCTACCCGAATGTGGGCGTGATGGGCTAGCCCCGCCGGAGGCGATCGCTCTAGTAGTTCGCCAACCCAAAATTGCTGGGTGGAGGTCGGCAGAGGAGCAAGGGAGCAGGGGAGCAGAGGAGAGATTTGTACAAGTTCTTTCCCCCTTGCCCCTCCGCACCTCTGCCTCTCTGCTTGCCACAACGCTTGCGTTACCTTGGCAGACTACTAGTAATAATGTAGCGATCGCCTCCGGCGGGCGGTAAGACTTGCGAGCGATTCATGGACGGATGCCTGGAGCGGGGTAAAGCACCCAACAGAAATTGTAGAACTTTTTTATTTATTGTTGGACTTTATTATTTGTTGTTGAACTTTTTTATTCCTCTACAATCGCAAGAATGAAGTCACGAATCCCACGCCCGGATAAGAAAACGTTTTAAACCGAATGGCACTAAGAAAAGCCGAAATGCTTAAATGCTTGTGGGTTAAGCAGTTTGCAACTGCTTTCGTAATTCGTGCCGGGGTTTGGTCATTAAGGGATAAGCTTTCGGGCGGCGTTTACGGACTCTTGGTTCGTTTCAAGGCAAAGCGATGGCATAGGCGATCGCAAACTCAGCGTGTCTTTCGTGGCGTAGTTTACCGCCGTAGGCATCGCTTCCATGACACTGCCATCTTGGACGACCGCCTGACCCCTCCTCCACTGTTCAATAGCTTTCAAAGCTGTAGCCCTTATTCCGTATAGCTTAGAGCTTTTCTTAGTGCCATTCCTAAATTTATCCTTGAGGATTTGTACTCGGAGTGTCACAGTAGTAGTAGTTATATTTGCTTGCTCGTCCTTGTGAAAGTATTTCATGAACGAGTAAGCTTTTTCTACTTAGCACAAAAATTACATAACCTCTACATCTCATCCCCGTCTCTGTACACCGATCGCTTTATCGGCGTAGTTTACCGCCGTAGGCATCGCTTTCATGAAACTGCATCAAAGACAATTGCCTGAGCCATCCCAACACTAATAAAAATAGCTTTTAAAGCTGTAGTCCTTATTCTGCATAGCTTAGAGCTTTTCTTAGTGCCATTCCGTACTGTAACTTTGTCCCACACTCACACCAACTCCTTTCCCCCCACTAAAAGTCCTTTCCTTGAGCGTCTTTGCGTCTGGTCTGGGCCAAAAAGTATGATCTCCTGCCAGAAATGGTTGTGCTTCTGTTTTTACCTTCTCTACCAGCAGATTCATCAGTTTTTTTCTGTTGGGACGGCTGTCATGCAGTGCGGCATAAATACTCGGCTAAGACCGCCGAAACACTGGATTTTCGGATAAGCTGACAAATGATTGAATGCTTGGGCTGGTCAACACTGCATCCATCAGATCAAATACTGCGTCTCTCACTTTACCTAGATTATCGTAGATTGCTTGCCGGAATTCTTCTAATTGTGTCAGGATCATCTGAGTCAATGAGCTTTTGTTTACATTCATTGACTCTACAGCAGTCAGTGTTACTACTGATTGCTTTTCTTTCAACCTTCAAGATTAGTCTTCAGTACTATTGTCTATTTTTTATCTCTAATTCTCTAAGTACTTTTTTCTGAGCCTGAGCTTTTAGTCCAAACTCCAGTACTTATAAAAAACTAGTAATCTGACGCAGATCGAGGATAATTTGAACAGCACCAACCACAGCTATAAACCCGATCAACTCCATAGCTGAAAAACCCGCGCCAGCTACAGCGAGAATTAGGATAACAGCTGCTGCCATAAAGCGATACCCCGCCCGGACTTTGCAGCGTAGTCTAGTCTCAGTACTCACACCAGTAAGATAAATGATTCCAAGGGTAAAGAAGCACAGCGCTAAGCTAGTGCAAATTAGCCAGCGTTCAGCAGACACCAGTACCAGACCTGTATCACTTGCTAGAGCGTGTTCCATCCCAACTCCGGTAGCGGCAATACTAATCACCAAGGGTAAGTGCATATAGACCCAAGTTTGATAAGCTCCTACGTGGCGGCAGGCACGAGCAGCCTGGATTGCTGAACCACCGAGGTTATCAAAATACACCCACCACAAACTAAAAGCAATACTTAAGCCAAACACGGCAGTATATGTTGATGAGAAATTCCACTCCTGTTGTGCGACTCCATTAACTACCGCTAAGACTGTCTCGCCTAGCACAATTAAGGTAAATAAGCCAAAACGTTCAGGCAAGTGTGAAGCATGGGGAGCCAGTTCCACATGGACAGACTTTCCTGCTGTTAATACTATTCCAAATTCTACTATCAGCGCTAATATCCAAAACCCAAATCGCAGTGGCAAGGGTATAAATACTGACACCAGCCAAAGCAATGCCCCAAATCCAGAACCTCTCGCGATTCGGTTTGTTAATGGTCGTGCTGTTACTATATGCCTTCCAGCACGCAAGAACTCAACGAGGAGTAACACCCGAAAAATAGTGTAGGAAAGAGCAAAACCAACTGAACTTTTACCCAACCCATCGTGTACATTTACTGCTAGTGCTGCCACTGCAAGCATTTGTAAGGCGGTTAGCAGTCGGTGTCCCAAATCATCAGTATCAAATAAGTTGGCGTAAAACGTAGCCCCAATCCAAGACCACCAAATTGGTACAAAGAGCAGCAGAAAGCCAAGCAAGCCTGATAGTGAGATATCCCGATTGAGATTGTGAGCCAGCTCCGAAATCGCAACTACGAAAAATAGATCGAAAAAGAGTTCTAACCATGTCGCATGTCGTTCTTCTTCCTTAGCTTCGCTAATACGCAATTCAGGAGATTTCAACAATTTCTTCATACCACACACTCCTCAATTAATTGTGTATAAATTGCATAGCTGTATTTTCAAATGGTATAAATTGGCATTCATGGTGTTCAGATGTTGTTTCAACCAAAGATATGGGCAGAACAACCTGAAAACGGGTGTTTCCTGGTTCGGAGAACAAGCGGATCTCGCCTTTATGCTTTTCGACAATTCGGTAACTAATGACTAGACCTAAGCCTGTTCCCTGACCTACCCCCTTAGTGGTAAAAAACGGCTCGAATATTCGCTCTTGGATCTCTGGGGGAATGGCTGGACCGTTGTTGGCAATTTCTACTAGGACACAGTTATTTTCTCGTGCTGTACGAATCATGATTTGTCCTTGTCCATTCATGGCATCGATCGCATTGTCAATCATGTTCGTCCATACTTGATTGAGCTCGCTACCATAGACGGAGACTAGCGGTAAGGTCTGGTCATAATTGCGGGTTAGAGTAATACCGCCCTTGAGCTTATGACCGAGAATAGTTAACGTACTTTCAAGTCCTTGGTGTATATCTACCTCTTGCATCGGAGCTTGATCCATATAGGAGTACTCTTTAATGGCTTTGACTAGTTCGGAAATCCGCCCCGAACTTTGGTCAATTTCGTCCAACAGCTCAATTCCTGTGAGTGTAGACTCTAGCCAAGCTAGAACTTCCGCAAGTGATTCTGGGGGTAACTGCTCCACAATAGTATCTAAGCATTGAATATCCAGTCCTCCCCGGACTAAGGAAGAAGCAATTTTCCAGCCGTCAGGCACGTTGTGTGAATCCAGCCAAGTTGTCACCTCTTGCTCGCGATCGCTCTGTGCTAGTAAATCTTCTAAGTGGCAGGGTGTTTCGGCACGTGCAATTACTATGTGCAGCAAGTTGTCAAGAAACAACAGTTGTTCTTTTGTCATCTGCCTGTGATTGAGTTTAAGTCCCAGGTATGGCAATTGTTGAAAAATTGTGTGCAAGTGCTTCGCACCTCGGACGACGGCTGTGGCTGGGTTGTTCAACTCGTGGGCCAAACCAGCTGCTAAAGTACCGAGTGCAATTAGCTTTTGGTGGTGTTGTGACATAGATTCCAACATTTGCACCCGTTGTGCCGTGATGATCAAAAGGTCGCGTGTAATCGCCGGACAGGTTGTGAGCATTTTCCAGAAAGTATCTGTGTCCCATTTCAACATGTAAGTCGGTTTCACAGCACGGACGTTGACGAGATAGTGAGGAACATCTAATAGAATCAACTCATGACCTGTATATGTTCCAGGACCAAAACTCATGATGTGTCTTTCTACGTTACCGACCTGTTTTCTAAACTCAATCTCGCCTTTGATCAAAACGTAGAAATTTTCTATTGGTTGTCCCTCAAGGGCGATATATTCTCCTGGAGCCAACCATAGTTCATGGCCGTGTTCAGACAACCATTGGAATTGCTCATCTGTCAATTGTGCAAAAAGTGACACTTGACGCAAAGCATCTAACATCATTACATCCATAATTACACCTTACTTAGATATTGATGGATAAACTGAATTGCGATCGCACCCTCTCCAACCCCAGAAGCAACTCGCTTCACAGAGCCGTTACGCACATCTCCAGCCACAAAGATGCCTGGTACACTGGATTCAAGCAGGAAGGGTTCGCGATCGAGTTTCCATAGCTTTGAACATTGTTTATTGTGTATCAGGCTCGGCCCGGTGATAATAAATCCTTGTTCGTCTCTCTCTACAGTCCCATCTAGCCAATCAGTGTGTGGTCTCGCGCCAATTAAAATGAATAGCAACTTTGTGGGAATGGTTTCTTGCCCGTGAGTTTTCGTGTTAGCGATCGTAACTGCTTCAAGGTTAGTCTGACCATGAACCTCAACGATGTGCGAGTGAAACCGTACTGTAATATTGTCTGTTGCTAAAATTTGGTCTATCAAGTACTTTGACATACTTGTAGCCAGTGAATTGCCTCGTACCAACATAGTCACATGGCGAGCGTACTTAGAGATGTATACCGCAGCCTGTCCGGCGGAGTTAGCTCCGCCAACTACATAAACATCTTCATTTTGACAGGAGAGTGCTTCGGTCATTGCTGCACCGTAGTACACACCAGCCCCAGTCAGATCCTCAATTCCAGGTACATCAAGCTTGCGATATGAGACACCTGTGGAAATCAACAATGCGTAACAGCTTAATTCTGTCCCGTCTTTAAGCTTGACGATCCGATAAGAATCTTGCAAGCGAATGTCAATTACTTCTTGAGGTGAGAGAAACTCTACCCCGAATCGTTTCGCTTGAGTAACGGCGCGGCGAGCTAATTCCGATCCAGCAATTCCTTGAGGAAAGCCTAAATAGTTTTCGATCCGAGAACTTGTTCCTGCTTGTCCCCCTGGAGCCTCTTTTTCAATTAACACTGTGCGTAAACCTTCAGAGGCTCCATAGACTGCGGCTGCCAAACCAGCCGGGCCAGCGCCCACGATCGCCAAATCATAAAAGGGCATTTGGGCGTGCATCCTCAACCCGATTTTTTCAGCAATTTCGGGGTGGGTTGGCTGTGTGAGATATGAACCGTCAGGACATATTACTAGTGGTAGGTGTGTAATATTACATTGACTATAAGTCAGCCATTGACGCGCCTCTTCATCTGTCTCAATATCTAGCCACTGATAAGGCACATGATTGCGGGCTAAGAAGTCTTTAATGTGATGGCACTTGGGCGACCAACGAGAGCTAATAATCCGGATACCTTCAAAGGGTGGGCGGTATGACGAAACCCAATCGTCTAGTAAGTCGCTAAGAACTGGATAGAGAAGATCTTGTGGCGGTTCCCACGGTTTGAGAAGATAGTAATCAATCTTGGCTGTATTGATTGCAGAGATGGCAGCATCAGTGTCCGCATAAGCTGTTAATAAAACTCGTTTTGCAGACGGGAAAATTTGCATAGCCTGTTCAAGGAACTGCACACCCGACATTTGTGGCATCCGCTGGTCTACCACACAGAGCGCCACTGTCTCATTACGTAATTTTACCTGTTGCAATACTCTCAAAGCGTTTGCACCAGAGTCGGCTCGTAGTACCCGAAAGCGATCGCCATACTCGTGTCGAAGATCTCGCTCTATTACTCGTAAAACTCCGGGATCATCGTCAACAGTAAGTAGTACAGGATTTACCAAAATAGCTCCTTTCTGGGGATGATGTTTGTAATTATTTCACCTTACTCAGTACTAAGTACTGAGTAAGGTGAAAATTACTCAATATTTTTGTTTATCAGTATAAAAAGTTATATTGACTAAGTAAGGGAGGCTAGGGGTGCAGGGAAAGAAAAACTTCCCCAGACTCCCTGCTCTCCCTGCCCCTTTTACTCCTTTCAACAAATAACTTTCCTTAACCGAACTGTATTAAGCGTAGTCCTAATAGCTTTGGATAAACCGTAGTTTCCTTGTTGGAATCGTGTATTTGCTATCCAATTTTTAGGACTACTAAAACGTCTTTTAATGCAATCTACACACTGGCCATCTCAGCAGTTTCATACCGTTCTAAGACAGTTACACTGTCGCAAAATGCACTCGTAGTCAGAAATTGTTTTACATTCTCCGGTGCGCCGACTATGTAGAGTTCAACATGAGAACCCAGTTTTTGCTTAGTAAAAATTAGGGCCCGCAGACCAGCAGTAGTAATACATTCCAGGTCTTGTAGTAGTAAGACGAGACGATTAATTGGCTGTGCTGTGGCTTTGGTTATGGCTTCCTGAAAATGTACCACGCCATTGGCATCCAATAACCCAGTTAAGGAGATTTTGGCAATACCATTACTGACTTCCAACACTGTTGCGTCGAAAGATACTTGAGTCGGCAGAAGCCGAACTCTAACTTTCACAGCGTCTTGACTAATCGGCAGTTTGACTGTCAGGTTGGCAGCATCAAAATCAGCATACCTTTGCCCATCGATCCAAACATCCCCAATCCGCACGCTACCTGGTGGTAAGATATCTGGTGCAACTCGCAGAATGTTGTCCTTAAAGCCACCTGGTTTTGGTTTGAAGTACAAATCCATTGGCTGTTTAGTAATCAGCAGATTTGTATAAACGCAAGCTAAATAGGCCAATTCAAAGGAATGATAACCACTCATGGAGTGGCTTCCCTTACCTCGTTCTGTTCCTAACAAGTAGGGAATCCCATTTGACAGAACGTTAAAGTAGATACCCCCAGCCACGTAATCTAGGAACCAAGCATTATAGAAAGCTGCTGCTTCCCGAGCTTGGCGTTGGTATTCAGGTTTATCAAGTGAACCACTCAAGATTAGGTAGGCTAAGATAGCTTGTTCCTGTTGCCACCAAGCTTTCCGATTATGCCAAACAAAGCGGTGTACCTCTTGTCCTGGTTTTAAAGTGCGTTCCACCACATCGTACCAACCGCCACGCTGTTGGTCGCTACCGACTGCTGGCATGATTTCTCCAATCTTTTCTGCCAGAGTCACATAGTTTTCTTTTGGTTTCAGGTGGTTCATCCGCATTAGGTTCCAAGCAATTTTGAGGTTATGACCTACAACTGCTCGATTCTGCTGCCATCCCCAAGTTGTATCGTGACTCCAATCCTCATGAAAACGTTCTTGAACAAATGGGCTATGGTCATAATCGGGGAAACGCTTTTCAATGGTGTCGAAGGTGTACTCCAAGAAAGTTGCGTATTCTTCTTTGCCAGTCGCCAACCACAGATTGATCAAATAAGCTGGGGCATGGTCACCTACCGAGTTCCAGTTTTTCTTGGCACGATTGTGGCCTAGAGTCTGAGAATGGGGACTGAGAGTAATCGGATCGATATGGGAGAAAAATCCTCCTTTCTCTGTTTTGTCCAAGAAATACTTGTCAAACAGATTAATCGTTAACTCGATATCTTTGATGATGCGTGGATCGCCGGTGATCCGATAGGTTTGGGTAGGGCCAGCCAAGGCATAAATTTGCTCATAGGCTGGAATAGCATCATAATCATCTCCAAATTCTGAGGAGAATATTTTCTGTTCGCTACCGCCGGGATTGACATCAACACCGTGATACCAATAGCAAATTCCTTCGCCTTCATCGAGGAAACGCATGTGTTGGCGCAGGTATTCAGTACCTTTTTCCGCGGCTTCCAAATAGCGATCATCCCCAGTCATCATGTAGGCTGTGGCAAAACCGTAAACTAGGCGAGAAATAGTATCAGTTTCCTGACGATTACTATCTTCTTTGGAACCAACTAAACCGATACCAGTGCGATATTTCCGGTAATCAATTTCGCCATCTTCAAACTGAGCTTTGAGGTAAAAATCGCCCAAGCTTCGGATTTGCTTAACCCACCAATCTGGTCTTTCAAAAAGATACTCGTTTTCTGTTCTACCCAGAAAAACTATGTGTTTAGCTTCAAACTTATGCTCGCCTGTTTCAGGATAAAAAATGCCATACACGAAAAGATAGCAATCTGGAACGAGCATTGAACTTATTTGGCTAGTGCAATCAAAGAAAGGCTCATTTAAATTGCGTACTAGTTCACCATAGGTCATTGAGGTCAATGCTACTTCAAATTTCCTGCCATCTGAAGTTTTGAGATCGAAAGTACCAGAATCTCCTTTACTTGAATCAAAAGCGGTAACATACCCAGCAATCAAATCTGAAAATGAGAAGTCTATATTACTCATTGAATTCACTCCGAATTGGAAATTCATTAATTGAAAACCATTTAGAAATCAGAACAACAACGCTACGCTCTTTAACAGCATAGATATTACCTGAAACTAGAGTTTCTTCCCCTGGTTCTACAATATCCATTGGAGAAGAAAGAGCAGTATCCACGACTCTGCACCATTTTCTACCTTTAATAGCAGGAATTTCAAAGTCGAGATCTTCCCAGTACATGTTGAGCATGACATGGATGTCTGCTTCTCCTTCAAAGCCCCCGAGAGTAAATGCGAGAACTCTCGCATGAGAGTCGTGCCAACCTGGTTTGAATAACTTGCAACCATGCCAAGCAATATCTGCCAAGCCTCGTTCGTTAACTTCTCCAGTGAAAAAATTACTCCGGCGTAAGGCAGAATGACAGTAGCATTTGCGGAAATTAACCATCAGTTTGAAGAACCTGAAAATATCAGCATTCTTCTGGACAAGATTCCAATCAAACCAACTAATTTCGTTATCTTGACAGTAAGCGTTGTTGTTACCTTTTTGGGTACGTCTGACTTCATCACCAGCCACAATCATCGGTACACCTTGAGAGAGCAGGAGAATGGCTGCAAAATTCTTAATCTGTCGGCGACGTAATGCATCAACTTGTGGGTTATCAGTTTCTCCTTCATAACCACAATTCCAACTCAAGTTGTCATTGATGCCATCTTGATTGTTTTCACCATTGGCTTCATTGTGCTTGTGGTTGTAAGAAACTAAATCATTCAGGGTGAACCCGTCATGACAACTAATGAAGTTGATGCTATTTATCGGTAAATGTCTGCTTGATTGATAAAGGTCAGCACTTCCAGCCAAACGCCAAGCTACTGCCCCAACTATGCCTGGATCTCCTTTAACAAAGCGTCGGATATCATCTCGAAAACGTCCGTTCCATTCTGCCCAGCGATATCCAGGGAAGTCGCCAATTTGATAAAGTCCACCGGCATCCCAAGCCTCGGCAATGATTTTGGTGTCAGCTAGTGTTTCGGATGTTTCAATGTGCCAAATCACTGGCGGATGGATCATTGGTATTCCGTCTTGGCTGCGAGAGAGGATGGAGGCTTCATCAAAGCGGAAGCCATCGACGTGCATCTCTTTGACCCAAAATTCTAGGCAATCTACAATTAACTTTTCGACTATAGGATGGTTACAGTTGACGGTATTGCCACACCCAGAATAGTCCATGTAGTATTGCTTATCCCAATGTACTAGGTGATAAAAAATACTATTAAAAAGACCTTTGAAGCTGATGGTTGGGCCTTCATGGTTGCCTTCGTCGGTATGGTTAAAGACTACATCTAGAATGACTTCAATCCCTTCTTTATGTAAAGCCTTAACCAAATCTCGAAACTCTCTGATATGATTTCCCACATCAGGAAAAGCACAATAAGAAGCTTCGGGAGCAAAGTAGCTGTGTGGGTTATATCCCCAGTAGTCTTTTAGTGGCTTCCCGTTAACTTCTCTCAGAAGGTTCTTTTCGTCAAAGTCAAATATTGGTAGCAGTTCAACAGCCGTGATTCCTAACTCTTTCAGGTAAGGAATTTTCTCGATAATTCCATGAAAAGTGCCGGGGTGTTTAGATATGGAAGAGGACGATCTGGTAAATCCGCCGACGTGTACCTCATAAATGACGGTATCACTCATTGGTCGGTTGAGGGGGCGATCGCCTTCCCAGTCATAATCTGATATATCTATAACTACACTACGCATAGATGTAGTCAGGTTATCTTTTGTCCCTAAAGCATTGTTACGCTGCCAAAGAGTGTTGGTGTTTCCCCTTGCATAAGGGTCTAGCAGTACCTTATTTTTATTAAAGCGGTGTCCCGAGTGGTGTAAATCAGGATTACCATCAACTCGATAAGCGTAATGAGCGCCCGCTTTTAAGCCTTTGACATAGACATGCCAAAAGTGGAAGGTTTTATTAAACTTTGGGTTTAACTGAATAATCTGTGTCGGCTGCGGAGAATCATCGCGATCGAACAGCAAGAGTTCGACAGAGGTAGCATGTTCTGAAAAGATGGAGAAGTTTACTCCATCTTTGTCTGGTACTGCACCGAAAGGATGTGAACATCCTGATTCTAATTGGTAATCAGGTATCCCTAGTTCAACCTGATATCTATCTCTAGTTAAAGTCATTTTTTCTTTTTGTCCTGAGAGCATTTAACTGGTACGTGTTTTAGCAAGTTTTCAGCCATTGATAAAATTATTAACTACGTTTAAATTATGATATTATCAATATTTTATTAATGGCTTATTACTCTTAAAAACCCATTTTTTGACTACAATATTTCCTAGATGGGCTTATTACTTCTATTATCTATTCATGGATTTTTTGTTCATTGATTTCGAGCAATTACTAAGTTAAATTTACGCAACTAGTTGGCAAAATAAAATCTAATTATTCCGATAATTAAATTACCAATTAAGTAGCTTCTGTAATTAATTTTAATGTCTGCTTAATTTATTTGCAATGGTTTAAATTTCGTAGCATGTTTGTATTCTTTTGATAATAAATAAACCCCAGATCAACAAACCGCTCTCGGAACATCTCAATGAGTGTAAAAACACTTATGTTAAACAACTAGAGTAGCAGAAATATTTTCAAGTATACACAAGTTGGTAAGGGCACGGCAGTGCCCATTGGTGTCAACTTAACGTGAAACTCTTGTCAAGAAGTGATTTTGAATTTACTCGCGTACCATCACTCAACGCGTTACCCCACCCTAGCCCTCCACTTATAAAGGCTACGGTGTACACACAAGTACTATCTGAAAGGGTTTCAGGCGTTATAGACCCCTTAAATTGTTATTACGAGCGCAGTGATAACGGAGCGTTCGCGAAGCGTCTCGTAGAGAAGTAATCACATAATCCCGTGAGTTTTTGCGATTGCTTGTCTACGACACGCACTTGCGTTCGTCGTTCCTCCTCTCTACGAGACGCTGCGCGAACGCAATGACAGGCTTTCAGAGCGATCGCACAATCCTATTGCTAGAGGACGAAACCAATTGTCAGGTGGAATTTCACGACTTGTGTGTACACCGTAGCCTTATAAAGGGGAGGGAACTAGATTTCTTTTACCCCCCTTTATAAGGGGCGATTAGTATTGCAGGTCGCTACACCAATGAGCAGTGCCGTGCCCCTACGAGAAATCTATCTGTATCAAGGTTTTCGTGAAATCGGATTACCCATTCACAGGAAATACCAAACATGGATAATTCAAAAACCACATCTTTCGTAGGGGCACAGCACTGCTCATTGGTGTCAACTTAAGCTAAAAATGGCTTATCTGTTTGCTTCCTCACCCGCCTTGAACTTCAGTTCAAGGCTAATAGATAAAGTCTACTGAAGTAGACTAAAGATTTTTGGAGATATTTAGTAATCTTTAGATTACTTTTGTTATTAGTAGGACTTACGCAAAAATCCCCAAAAAGCTTAATTTATCGAACCGTCAAGAACGTCAAGAACGCCAAGAATCGTAGAGTATGCGTAAGTCCTAATTAGCAAGGAACTTCAGTTCCTTGTGGGACATAACTTTGACGTTAAGTTGACACCAATGAGCACTGCTGTGCCCTTTATTGAAGACTCATAATGACAATTTATCTGCTTTGGTAAATTTAATCTGACAAAATCTGTTCTGCACATTGCTGAATTAATTTGGCGATTAAACCTGTCCAACCAGTTTGATGACTAGCACCAATACCTGCGCCATTATCTCCATGAAAGTATTCATTGAACAGAATCAGGTCGCGCCAATTGGGGTCAGTTTGAAATTTTTCTGTTCCACCATAAAAAGGTCGTTTACCGGAAGCATCAGTCAGAAAAATTTGGATCAGCCTTTGAGCTAATTCAATTGATACTTCCTTGAGTGTCATCATTTGTCCAGAACCGGTGGGACACTCAACTTTGAAATCGTCACCAAAGTAGCGATAGAACTTTTGTAGCGATTCTAGCAGTAGATAATTAATCGGGAACCAAATTGGCCCGCGCCAGTTGGAATTACCGCCAAACATCCCTGTGCTAGATTCAGCAGGTTCGTAATCTACTCGATACTGCCGACCATCTACGGTCAAAACGTAAGGATGGTCGGCATGGACTTTAGAAACAGAGCGAATTCCATAAGGTCCGAAAAATTCTGTTGCGTCTAACATTTTTTCTAGGATGCGACGGAGTTTATCTGGATAGGCGATCGCCAACAGGTGACGTTCACCAACCCCCTGTTTCTGCATACAAGCGATATTTCGTGTCAGATCGGGGCGATTTTTCAGAAACCATTGCGTCCGTTCTCTAAAACCTGGAAGCCGTTCTAAGGTTTCTGGTTCTAAAATACTCACGGCGCATAAGGGAATTAACCCCACTAGCGATCGCACTTTCATAGGAAATTGATGACTATCAGGTAAATGTAGAGCATCGTAGTAAAAACCATCAGTTTCATCCCATAACGCTATCTCGGTATCGCCAACGCCGTTCATGGCATCTGCAATGTAGAGGAAATGCTCGAAAAACTTGCTGGCGATGTCCTCATAGGTGGAATTTTCCTTTGCTAACTCTAGGGCGATGGTCAGCATATTCAAAGAATACATCGCCATCCAACTTGTACCATCTGCTTGTTGCAGATATCCACCAGTTGGTAGTTGAACGCTGCGATCGAAGACACCAATATTATCCATACCCAGAAAGCCACCCTGAAAGATATTTTTGCCCTCTAAATCTTTCCGGTTAACCCACCAAGTAAAGTTCACCAGTAATTTCTGGAAGACACTTTCCAGAAATTTTTTATCTGCACGACCATAGATTTTTTGCTCAATCTGATAAACTTGCCATGCTGCCCAAGCATGAACGGGTGGATTGACATCACCAAAAGCCCATTCATAAGCTGGTAGCTGACCGTTAGGATGCATATACCACTCCCGTGTCAAGCGACTGAGTTGCAGCTTGGCAAAGTCGGGGTCAATCATCGAGAGCGGAATTACATGAAAAGCTAAATCCCAAGCCGCAAACCAAGGGTATTCCCATTTATCGGGCATGGAAAGTATATCGTCGTTAAATAAATGAAACCATTCATGATTTCTGCCATTGAGCCGTGATGCTGGTGGCTTCGGGGTTGCTGGATCGCCTTTTAGCCATTGGTCGGCGACATAGTAGTAAAATTGTTTACTCCATAACATGCCTGCAAATGCTTGCCGCTGCACATTACGTCTGTCCTCTAACATCGGTAATGGAGAAATCCGCTGATAAAATTCATCCGCCTCATGCTGGCGCTGTTGCCAAATTGTCTCAAACTCAGTTCCAAATGGTGCAGTTAAATTTTGCATATCACTTAACCGCAACCGTACTATCTTGGTTTCACCTGCACCAATTTCTAATTCGTAACGAGCTGCAAATTTAGTGCCGATGCGGTTGGGATTGACAGCAGTTTTTTCCCCATTCACGACATAATTATTGATGCCATCTTTTACGTATGGCGAAGCATTGTTGACTGCAAACAATCTTTGATTATTAGTCTCATTTTCTGTAAATAGTAGCTCTGGAGTTTCATTACAATAGAGCCACCGGGTTTCTAAAGAAGGGTCATAAGCTTCGATGGTGCTGAGATCAGAGTTCGATTGGCTAATTTTTAACCAGGGCTTCTCTTGTTGATTATCAGTCCAAGACCAGGTGTTGCGGAACCAGAGCGTTGGTAGCAAATGCAGCGTTTTTGCTTCTGAACCTCGATTTATCGCGCTGATTTGAATCAAAATGTCTTCGGGTGAAGCTTTAGCATACTCAACGAATACATCAAAGTAGCGGTCTTGAGCAAATATACCTGTATCGATTAATTCAAACTCTGGACTTTGGCGACCTCTGTGGCGATTTTCTTCTACCAGCTGACCGTATGGAAAAGCAGCTTGGGGATATTTATAAAGATATTTCATATAGGAGTGAGTAGGGGTGTTATCCAGGTAGAAGTAGTATTCTTTAACATCTTCTCCGTGATTCCCCTCGTTCCCTGTGAGACCAAAAAGCCTCTCTTTGAGAATTGCATCTTCACCATTCCAAAGAGCGATCGCAAAACATAGTCGCTGATGATTATCAGAAATTCCTGCAATCCCATCTTCTCCCCAGCGATAGGCGCGGGAGCGAGCATGATCGTGGGGAAAGAATTCCCAGGCGGTACCATCAGGGCTATAGTCTTCCCGCACCGTTCCCCACTGTCTTTCGCTCAGGTAGGAACCCCATCGTTTCCAATAGGCTGTGCGATCGCGGTCTGCTGCTAATCTTGCTTCTTCTTGAGTCATGGCGATTTTATGGGATTTTGGATTAAGAATCTAACGGTACAAGGCTTGTATGCTGATTTTGGATTAATGCAAAACTTAAAACTCAGAATTCTCTGTGGTCGGTTCTGTTGCTATCCAGGCGCGAAGCACTTCTGTCACCGTCCAGGCTTGAGCAATACAACCTCGTGGGCTGAGTGGCTCATCGCCATCAAAAATCTCACTGAGACTACCGACGCCGTGAGTGCATAGATGATTAGCCATTGGCTGAAGTAAACTCCGAGCTTGGGCTGGATCGTTAAAAACACGTAGGTGGACTAAAACAAATGGCCCAATTAGCCAGCCCCAAACTGTTCCCTGGTGATAAACACTATCTCGCTGAAGTCCATCTCCACCATAGTGACCTTGATATTTTGGATTGTTGGGGTCAAGACTGCGTAGACCGTGGGAAGTCAGAAACCGATCGCCCACAAGATTCCACCACACCCCGTTGTTGAACTGGAGTCAGGGGGCTTTTTGGTAAGGACACAGTGAATATCTGGTTTGGTCGCAACGGCCAAATCGAGAACACCACAAATTTCGCGTCCAAAGTTGATACTCATAAGTGATATTACGTTCTGTACTCTAGCTCGCAAAAATCCTAGAACAGTAGAGCCAAGAGAAACTACCTACTGCTCATGATAGTTACGGCTCAATCCCCCATCTACGTAGAAGGTTGCGCCTGTGATGTAGTCAGCATCAGCTGAGGCTAAGAAGGCAACTATCGGCGCGATATCCTCTGGCTTGCCTAAACGACCCAGGGGAATATTTTTCAACAACGCTGCTAATTTTTCGGGGTCATTTAACAGCTTACTATTGATTGGTGTCTCAATTGCTCCAGGAGCCACATTGTTAATTGTAATTCCCAAAGACCCAAGCTCAACTGCTAGGTTACGCATCATCATCTTCACACCGCCCTTGCTGGCACAGTAGGCAGTGAAGTGGGGAAATGCTATTTCCTCATGGGTGGAGCTAATATTTATGATTTTGCCAGTTCGCTTGGTTTCAATGAAGTGCTGCACGATCGCTTGAGTAGCGAAAAATGTGCCTTTGAGGTTGACATCGATCACTGCGTCATAGTCAGCTTCGGAAATATTCCAGAAGTCAGCATTTCGACCGTCGATGCCAGCGTTGTTGATAAGAATATCTAACTTACCAAAGTGTTGAATACCCTGGTCTATAAGTTGACGAATATCGCTAACTACACTTAAATCAGCTTTAACAGTTAAACCTTTGCTACCAGTAGCTTCTACTTTCGACAGAGTTTCTTCAGCCCCTTCAGGATGAGAACGGTAGTCAATCACTACATCTGCACCTTGTTCAGCCAAATGCACGGCAATAGCTTGACCAATTCCTCCGCTACTACCAGTTACTAAAGCTACCTTACCTTCTAGTTTCTTCATTGCCTTTTCCCTTCTAGAATATTTTGATGTTTTCAGGTCTTATAAATGACTTTCAACTAAAACAATCTTTGCAAGAATTCAGAAGTCAGAATAGTTTAAGAATCAGGATCGTATTTGATGAATGAATATACCGTTCATACTAGACTCTTGACAAATTTTGATTTCCAAGTGCTGAATTCTTATTTATCCCTCTTTTATCCATCTGAGGAGAGAAAAATACTCTACCTTTGGTAAGGTTCAGATGTAGTCAAAAATTTGGCGATCGCTTATGTTATCTACTCCGCAGAATCTCATCATTTTAACTTATGTGTTGTGAAAGTTGAAAGCGATCGAGCTTATAGATTTTTCTCTGTCAAAAGTAATAAAAGAGGGATATATGCCTGATTTTTTGCTAGTTATACCTTGGCAGCAACTTTGTTGTTTCTAGCTTAAATCTACTGATGCTTTGCCAGGTATGGTACTTTTACATTCTTAAAAATGCAACGATAGTTAGGAACATGAAAAAGTTTCCCTGTTAAAACTTCGCTTTCACCCATAGATATCAGTTGAAAAACTTTCACGGCAACTATTGCTCCTAATGGCGATGCAATACAATAAAGCCACTGGTTTTGCCAAGACCATGCTAATAAAGCCGGCCCAAAACTGCGTGCTGCATTCAAACTAGTGCCAGAAATCGGCGCTCCTAACCAGACCATAGTTGCTACTAGCAGCCATACCATTACAGGTGTCCAGCGTAATAAATGATGATGACTTAAGAAGATGAAGATAGACAATACTAACAAAAATGTCATGAAAACTTCAGCTAAAAACACATACCACAAAGGATAACCTATTCCAGGTGAAGTGATGCAATAATTGACGCTAACCAGGTAATTTCCCCACAAAGCTAATGCTAAAGACGTGCCAATAATTGCACCAATAAATTGACCAAAAATATATCCAATTAAGTCTTTTTTATGCATTTTGCCTTGTAACCAAAATGCTAATGATAAGCCGGGGTTGAGGTGCGAACCACTCAATTTTCCTAAAGGGGAAATACTAAATAATGCACCACTTCCAGCAAAAATAAGACCATTAATTAATAAACGAGGACTTACTGCCGGAATGAGATGCTCCATAGGTAAGCCTTTGCCAAAATTGAAGGTGATGATACTGAATCCAACCAAGAGATTGAAAGCAGTTCCCACCAACTCTGCACCATATTCAGACCAGTTAAGGGTTTTCCAGTTTGTGAAAGTATTCATGAGTTTCTTTCTGCCGATCGCCAATTAGACTATATACAGCAATTCCATCTAGGTTTTGAACAAAGATTAACGAGTACACAAGAATTTTAATTCTGAACTTGTTCATCTCTGATTGCGGAATGCTGTATATAGTTAAGTTGAAATTACCCTCAATTTGCCTGCAATCCTGGTGGATTCTCTTGATCGACGTATCCCTGGCTAATTTCAACAATATTACCATCGGGATCGGATACCCAAACCGTCCGCCACCCAGGGATAAAGCTATCAAAGTTGAGTGGACCAAGGGTTACTTTTGCATCATTGCCAATCTCAGCTAGTTTAGCATCAACATCATCAACCTGAAAACCAAAATGACGCCAAGCTGGATAAGTAGGACCATCTTGGGTGGCTAAAGGCACAGGGGTTTCTCCCTTGGCTTGAAAGAGTTCAAGATACATATCGCCCAACTTCAGAAAAACAATCTGCTCATTATTGCCAACAGGTGCAACCCTTGCCCGTTTAAACCCGAAATATTTCGTGTAGAATTTTTCAGTTGCAATTGGATCTTTGCAGCTGATTGCCATTTGAGAAACTTTTAGCAAAGTCATTACTTCAGTCCTTACTGACAGAAAAAAAGTGAACTTATAGCAGATTTCAACTTGGTGAAGTACACGAACTCAGTCTTAAAGCCTGTTTTACTCCTGTTAGCGCAGCGGGGCGTAGCCCATTCTGACGCCAAGCCGCGCAGCGTCTCTGGCTCCGCTCCTGAATTCCGCTGTAGTTATGCGTATGTTCCATCGGGGTACTGAACTACACCAGCAAAGTGAACAGCAATTTTGCGATCGCGCAACACCCAGTTATCATAGAAACTGACTTCGCCAACATCGCCATTGACGCTTCTGGTTTTCAGGCTTTCAACTATCATCAGAGTATTTTCTGTTTCAGCCCACTGGTCAAGCTTGACTTCCAAATCTTCTAGACTGAAAATCCGACTTTCAAAGAATTGTTTGAGCGCTTGACGACCACGTACATAAAGAGGTTTACGGTTTTCAGTTAAGGTGCTAATTAGCAGCACATCATCAGCATATTGGTTGAGTAAACCATCAACATTCTTCGCTTTAATGAAGCCGATATGCTCTTTATAAAACTTACCCAATGGAGAGTCAGGTGGTTCTGATTTAACTGTTCCTGCATTTACATAAGTTTTATCAGGATACTGAATTACACCGGCAAAGTGGATAGCGATTTTTCCATCTTGCAAAAACCAGTTATCGTAAAACTCTACACTACCGACTTCACCAGTTTGACTTGCGGTTTTTAACTCTTCTACCATCATCAGCGTGTTTTCAGTTTCAGCCCACTGGTTGAGCCTGATTTCAAAATCTTCTAAACCGAAAATGCGACCTTCAAAGAACTCTTTGAGTGCTTGACGACCTTGCACGTAGAGCGGCTGGCGGTCTTCAGTTAAGGTGCTAATCAGCAGAGCATCATCAGCATACTGATTGAGTAAACCATCAACATTCTTCGCTTTAATGAAACCGATATGCTCTTTGTAGAGCTTGCTGATGGGAGATACAAGCAATTGTTCTATGGGTGTACTCATAGTAATCCTCTATTGTAGGGTATTCCGACTGAAACAAATTATGGTGAGGATGGAAATAAAACCGAGTTGCACTTAAGTTAAGTATGTAGTAAACACTTTAGTGTTTACTACATACCAGGTAAAGTTACTGTGGTAGACTACTATTTGCAAACTACAAACAAGCGCGTAGTTTACTGCCGTAAACATCTCCTAAAATTAGTGCTATTCTAGGAAACCCAAAAACCAAAGTGATAAGCAATTTGTCCATTACGAAGAGTCCAAGCATCTCCAACTGAGACTTGACCAAGTTTACAGTTGAATTTCGCTTGAAAAAATATAGCGTCTTCCGCTTCAGTGAAGTCCAGAGATTTGATATCAATATATTCGATTGTTCTCAGGTAATCGTGAAAGAATGTTTTGATATTTTCACGACCATTAACTGTGATGGGTGCCGGTGTATTTTCAAACCCATTAAAAAAGGTTATTAATACAGCATCTTCTGCATAATCCCTATCCACCATTTCATCGATTTTTCCGGCAGAAATAGTCTCGATATGTTTGTCAAAGAATTTCCGCCCAAGTGAAATTGTTGAAACCGTCATTTTTTTATCTTCTGTAATTTTCATGTAATTATAAGTTTGGAGCGCTATTAACTACATACAATCTGTTATATGCACCCCAAAACTTTGTTTTTTGGCGGATGTCTGCAATCTTAAAGACGTGCAGATCCTTCATAATAACTAAGTGAATCGACAATGTAGGTTGCAATTACTGGCTTACCAGTATTAGGCGATCGCTTCACGATCCAAGTTTGATAAGCATCTAAAACAATGCGTTGACTTTTGGCTGCTGGTGGATTCCACACGCTAGCTTCCCATTTGACGATGACTTGAACACTCGCCTCGTCTCCTGAAGGCGTAACGTTGACTTCCTTTAAAGTATGGACTTCATCAAAGAAAATCCCGATAACACGATCGTACCAACCTTTAAATCCATCAAAACCATAAACTGTAGCTTCAGGAAAGCGCATTTCTAGACCATCTTCAGCTAGAAAAGGAATATAATCTTCTAGCGGAGCGTGAACATCTAGTTTCAAATACCAGTCTGCTGCTAATTGCTTGATTTCTAATTCTGTTAAAGGTGCTAATTTAGCTACTGTCATTGCTTTTCTCCCTGTTAATTCAGTAAAAATTCCGGTCTACTATTGACCACACTTGACACCGATCTTTGTACCGACAATTTCATTTGTCAGTACCAAATCAATCAGAAATGGCCCGTTATGATCCAATGCTTTTTGGATAGCTGGGGCAATCTGATCTGGGGTTTCTACCCGAATCCCCTGAACCCCTAAAGACTTTGCTAATTCAGCGAAATCGATACTTGGGTTGCAGAGGTTAAAAGAAGATGGGTAGTCGTGTTCTGGTATTTGTTGCTCGCCCCAGTAGTGCAGAATATTCAACTTGAGAATTTGATAGCTGTGATTATTACAGATGACAAATTTGGCATCTATATTGTGGTGGGCAGCAGTCCAGAGGGCTTGGATGGTATACATACTGCCGCCATCACCAGTGAAGGCAAACACAGTTTTATCTGGATTAGCCAGCTTAATACCGATCGCTCCCGGAATCCCAACACCCAGCGAACCGCCTCGTGTTTGGAAGTAATGTCCGAGTTTTGTCGGTGGTAGATACCGACAAAGTTCCGGAGAATTGGTAATGGCTTCATCGAAAATAATCGCATCTGCTGGTAAATGAGCAGCTAATTCCTCGGCAAAACGAGTCATGTGCAGAGGTACTGCATCCCGAACTGCCTTGTCAGCCTCAAGTCGAGCCACCGATTCCTGCTTTTTAGTCTCAGCTATTTGGCTAGCTCTGACAAAAACCTCTTTTTTCTGTTCGGGTGTCAGAGTTGATTCAAGGGCGATGGCTAATTTGCTCAGACTAGTTTTCGGATCGCCAAGCAGCCCAAGATCCACCGGAAAATTCTTCGCTATTTCGTAAGTATTCAAGTCAATGTGAATTACTTTGGCTGAAGGAGCAAAAACTCCAGACAGCGCTGGGAATACCTCTGGAAAAACGTAGGTTCCAACAATCAAGACTACGTCTGCTTGGGATGTAACCCGACGACTATCATCACCAAACATGTGACCTAGTAACCCTCCGAACAGAGGATGGCTAGCACTCATATTCGCTTCCGATGAGTCTGCTCCCCAGACTTGTCCGCCGATGAGTTCGGCCACAGATGTCAATTCAGCCTGGGCATCGGAAAAAGCTACACCATCGCCCATAATAATCAGGGGATGTTTAGCCGCGGCCAATAAATTTGCTGCTGTTTCCAGTTGCTCTGGTTCAGGAGCAACCCTTGTCACTGGAAAAGAAGTCGCAACAACCTCTTCATAATTAACAGCATCAAGGATATCCATCGGTAGGGAGACGAACACCGGCCCCATCGGCGGCGTAGCAGCTATTTTGATGGCTCGGCGTAACACGCGTAACAAAGAAGAGGGATCGACGACCCTAGTTGACCATTTTGTTACAGGCTTTGCCATGCTGACTAAATCTGCTGCCATTTGGGCATCCATCGCATCGTAGCAGATACCAGATTCGCCAGCTAGGACTACTAATGGTGCATGACCGCGCATAGCCTGATAAATCATTCCGATGCCATTTCCTAAACCGACTCCACTATGGAGTTGGACAATCGTAGGCTTTTTGGTGGCGCGGGCATAGCCATCGCCAGCACCGACTGCGATTGTTTCTTGCAGTGCAAAGATATACTTAAATTCTGGATAATAGTCCTTTAACGCATCTAGGAAACCCTGCTCAACTGTGCCAGGGTTACCAAACATGTACTCTATACCATCTGCCAGAAGTTGTTCAATAATTGCAAAGCGACCATTTCTGTTAGCCATCAAAGGCTTTTCGTTGGTCTGTTTGGTCAAGCTTACCATCCGTACCGCCTCAGTCCTTTATCGAGAACTTCCACTAACTTCTGACCGGTTGTATAAGAGTCTGCGGTAGATCGACCTGTGATAAAGGGATAATCAACAATCACAGAGATCTCTTTGCCAAAATTACCGTGATATGCTCCGTCTGGGGCAGTAGCATCATGGAGAATATACTCTAGAGGATAGGGAGGTGGACCCATGTTGATGTCTGCGCCGACAAACCCTGTACCATCTTTGTAATCATATTCCTTGCAATGACCTGTGACGTGCTTACCCTGAATAATGCTCTTGCGGTCTGCTAAGTCACGAGCAAAGGCTAGACAAGTTACACCGTAGCATTCTGCGGCGATCGCTTTGCCCTTTTTGTAAAAGCTGAGAATCAAGTCATGAACGCGATGGTTATTGACTAAATCAACGATCGGGCCACTACCACCCACGATCAATAGTGCATCGTATTGATCCAAATCTGGCTGTATTTCGTCGAGAGCATTGTTATATGTTTCCATTTCCCGCAGGAATTTTTCGGCACTCCAGTAAGGGCGATCGGGCAACCATTGTGACAGGATGATTGGGTTGTCTAACCGTGGATTTTTAGGATCTTCTAAGCGCTTGACTTTTTCAGCCATCTCTTGAGAGACAACTGGCCGACCTAAAGGTGGATCAACATAAGTAGGGTCCATGCTCGGAGGAAGCGCTACTGGTCTTTTTCCTGTTGGAGTTGCAAAATCAACCTGATACCCCGCAGCATCAAAAGTTTCTAGGGGACCTACCAGTTCTTCACCCCAATAACCATATTCCGATAAAATTATGAGAATTTTTTTCACAAGATTGTCTCCTAATCATGAATTTGTTTTGAGATAATTAAACCGCGTTTACCTTAAATAACCATAGTTTTTGGAATTAAGGTAAAGCTCAGAACTCAAGCCACGACCGAATAATATACTCTCCTTAAAAACTCTCGGTTTCAAAATGATGGGGTTTAGCTGGCAACTTTCAGCTTTGAAACTGAGGTAGTAGCTCTTCTGCCTGAGAAACGATTAGTGGCAATAGATAATTGTTGGATTTGTTCAGTAATCGCATCAATGAATGGTTCAACCTCGTGTTTTGAACGACCAGTCACAAGGTCACCGTCCACCACAACACCTGAAGGTGATGGAGTATAAATTGCACCAGCGTTAATGATATCTGCAAGGACTACCTCGTGGCAGATAACTTGTCGCCCTTTGAGCAATTCTGGTATTGGTGTCACAATCCAAAGACCGTGGCAAAGTGCGCCTTTAATAATCCTGGGATTTACCATTGCGCTGGCATAAAATTGTACAGCCGGTGAAGTGCGAACTTGTTCTGCACTAATTGGCTGACCTGTTGGTGGCTCAAAGTAACGTAGACGAACACTGGTATAGTTAGCGGACATAATCACAGCCGCATAATCGTTAACATCTACATTTTGAAAATCAATGTTTACGTCTATGGTTTTAGGTGTATTGCCCGTATCTTCATCACTGAAAAAGCGAACACTCGGCTGATTCCAGAGCCTAGACATCAGATGTACTGTTGCTTGAAGTTCTGAAAAGCGCTTTTGATATGCCTCAATTTCTTCAGGAATGAACTCACTTTCTAGAAGAATTGCGATTTTTTTCCCACCAAGGGATCTAGGTATCATATTGGTTCAATATTCTTAGGGTCACTAGATTCTTAATTTGGAATGTATTTGACTTACTTTTAAGTCTTTATCTAAAAGTTTAGAGAGATAAATATATAACTACAAGGGTTAATGTTTTGTAGGAGGTTGACATTTTTTATTTAATTGATTAAATACTAAATCAATTAATTTTAAACAAAAACACAACGGTTATTTTTTCGCTTTAAGGTTGCTTTTTTTGGTAATAATATCTCTAAAAATACTGAAACTTATTTTATAATTAATTTCATAATTTAAAAAAATTCAGTAATACATATTATTTTATACATTTTTATGATCAGTTGTTTTGGAGCATTATAAATAATGACTAGCAATTTTTTATAGATTGATTTTGACTTACTATGAATTCGATCAACCAAGAAATTTATCATCAACTGGGGCTAATACGAAAAGCTCTAAGTGAAACTGGTGCAATGGGCATAAGATTAAGTGGTTCAGATTGGTTTTCTCATGTCCATTCGATTGAACCCCAAGCTTTTAATTTGTGTTTTCCTGACATCCCTCTTACCCCTCTTTCAAGAAACACATTGCGTTGAGTCAGAAATAGGGATAAGTTCCAAACCAAAAGCCTGAGCTTTTTGCTGAAGGTGTTTGAGAATCAGTTCCTGGTATTTTTGCTCATAGTAGTCCATACCAGGATCAGAATATTGCCCAGCAGTGATCCACATCCGGTAAAATAAACGAGCCAGTTTGTGAGCAGTAGCAGTAATGGCTTTGGGTGCGCCCAAGCGAGAACGTAAACGGCGATAAAACCCACCCAACGCAGAACGACTGTGAGTCAGAGAAAAAGCAGCCATGCGGAAAGCATTGGCAGCACGATTGACAACAGTACGAGTTTTAGAGCTTTTGACCTTACCACCAGTCACTTTTTGACCAGGACATAAACCCAACCAAGATGTGAAGTGTTTAACTGTGGGAAAGCGTTTTGGGTCTAATCCCACTTCAGATAAAATGGTTTGAACAGTTAAAGCATCAAGACCATTAATCAGTGTAAAGTCTACTCCTGCCATCCGATAAAGATACTTATGCAAGTCAAAATTTGGGTGATTTGCAGTCGGTTTTTTCCGACGTTTTTTTGGCGTTGTTGGCGGTTCATCTAAAGTCTGAGGTTGAAAAGATGCTAAACATTTTTCAATTTCAGCGTCAATAGCACTAATCTGTTGTTGGTAAACCTCATATAAGGTTAATTCTTGCTGGAGGACAAATAAATGTTCACGACGATAATCACCAGTTAATGCCTTAGCAATATCTGCTGTGCTGCTTTTGATGCGTGGATCTTTGAGTGTGGCTAAAACTTGTGGGTCTTGTTCGCCAGCGACGATGGCTTTAATAATCTTCATTCCGGTCAAACCCGTGACATCACTGATGACTTTGTGAAGATGTAAATTCATCTGGATAAGTGCTTTTTGCATCCGTTGTACATGGGTACTAGCACTCTTGATTAAGCTGTCTCGCTGACGGATATAACTGCGTAGCACACAAACTTGGTCTTGTGGGCGGAAAGAACCAGACAGTAGTCCATAAGTATGTAACTTTTGTAACCACTGGCAGTCTAACACATCTGTTTTGCGACCAGGTACTGTTTTTACGTGATGAGCATTGACTAATTTGACCTCAAAACCCTTGGCTTCTAAGATTTGAAACACTGGAATCCAATAAACTCCTGTGGCTTCCATTGCTACTGTATCTACACGGCATTCTATTAACCAATCGGCCATTGCAATTAAATCAGGGGTAAAACATCCGAATCTGCGAACATTTTTGTCAGTTCTATCTGCGGGTACACAAACCCAATGTTCTCCACCACCAAGGTCTATTCCTGCTGCATTTTGGTTAATTTCTTCTAACGTTGATGATACTTTTTCCGTAAGTACAGGCTGGTTATGACCTTGATTTGGTGGCAATTTCATAGCTGCAACTCTGATATGCTTATTATGGATAAGTCCTGACCTGGGGATGGATTTATAGATAATCTTTCAAACGGGATAGGAAACTTTTCCTTCACCAATGTCATAGCCATAAAGCCCCAGAACCATGCTCCTAATCAGGCTCAACACACTATTGTGGGTTCGGTTTTAACTGTCAGGATAATTATCAATGTACCCGTTGATTAGTCGCCTCAAAATAGTTTCTTTCATTCATAGCGGGTGGCAGCGCCGCCAGTGCGGTTGCTCCTAAGAAACAAGGCAGGAGGCAGAAGGGAAGAGCATTTGACTTGTTTCTTCCATCCATAACGGAAGCGAGCGCGTCCGTAAACAGCTTCTGTCAATTTCCGGATTAAGCAAGTAGTAGATAAACCCTTTTATTCTTCTGGATAAAAGGGTTTAAGTCGAAAACTGCTGTAATTACGAGTTACGAATTATTCACTCACTCTTCCATAAATTTCAGTCATAGTTCCAAGGCGATCGCTAATCTCTGGCGTTAAAGCTGTAGACTGATATCGCCAACCCCAACTACCTTCAGTTTTACCAGGAAAATTCATCCTAGCTCCGGTGTCTAATCCCAAAACGTCCTGTAGAGGAATAATCGCCTGATTGGCTACAGAACTCAGTGCCAATCGAATCAAATCCCAGTGGATTCCAGACTCACTCTGACAACCCAAATAACTTAAGAGTTGTTCTCTTGCTGGGGGTAACAATTGATTAAACCAGCCAACTGTCGTGTCATTATCATGAGTACCCGTATATACAACACAATTAGACTGATAATTGAACGGTAAAAAACGCTTTTCAGCTTGTGAAGCATCGCCAAAAGCAAACTGAAGAATTTTCATGCCAGGAAATTGAAATCTGTCTCGCAGAGCGTATACCTCTGGTGTAATTTCTCCCAAATCCTCAGCGATAATTGGTAAGTTACCTAACTTCTGTTTGAGTACTTCAAAGAAAGCCTCTCCAGGAGCTTCAAGCCACGTACCATTCATAGCAGTTGTTTCGCCCTGCTTGACTGCCCAATAAGCTTGAAATCCTCGAAAGTGATCGATGCGAATCAAGTCTACATTATTAAGCATGGACTGGAAGCGTTGCACCCACCACTTGAAATTCTCCTGTTGTAGCCGCACCCAGTTATAGACTGGGTTACCCCAAAGCTGTCCAGTAGTACTGAAGTAATCTGGTGGTGTTCCTGCCATTAATGCTGGTTCACCTGTTTGTTCATCAAGGCAAAAGTTTCCAGGATTAGCCCAGACATCAGCGCTCTCGTGAGCCACATAAATGGCGATATCTCCTAGTATTTGAATCCCGCGCTCGTTAGCATAGCGCTTCAATTGTGACCACTGGGAGAAAAACTCAAACTGGAGATATTTATGGTAAAAAACTTCATCTGCAAGTCGTTGCTCCCATTGTTCGATCGCTTCTGGTTTGCGTTGAGCGATCGCCATCTCCCAAGTATTCCAACTAGCGCCGTTATGGGCATCCTTAAGTGCCATAAACAAGGCATAATCATCTAGCCAGTAAGCCTGACTCTGACAAAACTCTTTAAATTCCCGTTCTTGTTCTGATTTTGCACTGATTTTGAAGTTTTTACAGGCTTTTTGCAGTATTGGTATCTTTGCTTGAATAACCTGGGAAAAATCTATTCTTTCAGTGGAAAACTTTGGTAAATTAGTGAAATCTTCAGTTAGTAAACCCTTGTTATACAGCAGTTCTGGGCTAATTAACAGGGGATTACCGGCGATCGCTGAATAAGAAGCATAGGGAGAATTAGTATCGCCCGTAGGGCCCAATGGCAATATCTGCCAAAGCTGCTGTTTACTTTCTACTAAAAAGTCAACAAAGCGATAAGCTTCCGATCCGAAGTCACCAATACCAAATTGACTAGGAAAAGAAGTTGGGTGTAGCAAAATGCCGCTAGATCTGGGAAAAGGCATAATAAACCTCTATTTTAGAGGATAGATTCGAGCTAATATGGCTTCATAGAGGCTATTAGTATAGCTTTCACATAGAAGTTGAAGCTGAATACTTTCTGAGTCACAATCTAAGATTATGAGGCATCCAACACAGATGCAAAGGTCAATTTTTCGTAGCAAGGTTGTATTTTTTTGGATCTAATTTTAGAAATTATGTTAATCAGTAAAATCTCATTTAATCATCAATTTAAATACTAAATTAGTTAGATTGACAAAAGTATTATCAACCATATTTAAGGGCGACAAAGCCTGTTGAGCAAGTTTTATAGACTTTCTTGACCCTTTTTGATTACTCCTGAGTAAATAATCGCTTGAAACCACTGCACCAAAACAATGTAACCTAGCTACGAAATTTTAACCCTTGTAGTCATTTTTTTTAGGTTTTAAAATAATGATAATCGTCAAACTAATAGAAGCTCATCTAACGACGGCGAAATAAGACAAATTCAGAAGATTTAGCGTCAAATTTACAGCACCCTAAATCCAGAAAATTGGTAGTTGCGGTCAGTTAAACCGTGTAATACCAAACAAGTTTGATCTTTCCCATACCATTAATTTCAAGGATAGCTAATCATGGTTACAACAAACGCTCCTATTTCAGATACTTCTACTAACTTCCCTGAAGTTAGAAAGCTTTGGTCAGGTGTAGATATTACCAATTTTGGCCCTTATTATGAAGCTTTACAAACACGACTGATTGATCGTATTTGGAGTGATGAAGCACTCAAGCAAGAGATATTAACTAACCCAAGAACTGTTTTTGAAAGAGAAACCGGAATTACATTTCCTGCGGATACAGAAGTCAAAGTATTAGAAGAACCAGAAAACACTTTCTACTTTGTACTTCCTGCGACTCCACCAGTGGAAGAACATTGGTATCGATATGAACAGTTTTCTAGCTGGTGGCCAATTATCGATACTTTCTACTATTTTTATAACCGACTTGGTGGTACTACCAAAGCTAGAGCTTACAGAGAGTGTTTACAAGCGTTATGGATAGTTCGTTCTTGGACTAATGAAACTTTCCGTCAGCAACTCCTGAGCGATCCCAGATCAATATTTGAAGGAGAAATCGGAATACCCTTCCCTGCTGAACTGAAGATTCAGTCATTAGAAGAAACCTCAAATCTTATCTACTTTATTCTTCCTAAGAATCCCCAATTTGAGAAATTTGATAGCAGTGCGACTGTTGGTGAGTGGTGGAAAGCATCACATGGTTGGTGGTGGTGGTGTACTTCCTTGCGCTTCCGTCAACCTGCGATGAATACAGTAACAGGAGTAGTTGGGTAACTAGAGAATAAATACGGCGTGTTAGCAAACACGCCCGAAATTACTCTTTATCTAAGTCTAAAAACTACAATAATTCACTGATATTAAGGCGATTGTTATTAATGATAAATCTGAGTAAAAATAGAATTAATTACACTAGTACTGCTCTTAAAAAATATTTAGGCGATACTTTTTGAGTAATCTAATTTGTTTGTTTACTGAGAAAAGATAACTGTAATCTCCTCTATATTAGTGTCTATCATCTAGCAGTTTTAAGAAGAGAATAAACTCCTAAACTGTTTTGAATTGCTTCAGCTATTTCTAGTAAGAATCTATCATCAACATTTGAATAACTTGTATGTTTGATAAAAAATTTCATCGTCGCCACTTTATTCAGAGTGCTGCCCTATTTTCTGCGAGTTTAGCAGCCTCAGTTGCCTCTCCCATTCGGACTCGTGCTAGTGATGATTATATAGATGCACTAGTAATTGGTAGCGGTTTTGGTGGGGCTATTGCTGCTTTACGTTTGGGACAAGCTGGTGTTAACACATTGATTTTAGAACGAGGCAAGCGTTGGCCTATTACAGCTAGCCAAAATACTTTTGCTACTTTCAATAATCCTGATGGTAGAGCCTCTTGGCTAAATTCAACATCTGTGTTTGGTGATACTGTAGATATATATACAGGAGTCTTTGAAACACTACAAGAAAAAGGAATTATTGTTGTCAGTGGTGCTGGTGTTGGAGGTGGTTCACTAGTTTATAACGCTATTACTTATAAACCTAAGCGCGAAATATTTTACAAAGTATTTGACCGTGCTACTGTTGACTATGATGAACTAGATTCGGTTTATTATCCTCGAGTTCAACAAATGCTGAAATCATCACCAATTCCACAGGATGTTTTAGCTACTACTTACTATGGCAAAACTCGATTTTTCCTAGAGAATGCAGACAAGGCAGGCTTGCCAAGTTTTCTCCTGAATCTAGCTGTAAATTGGGATACAGTTCGTCAAGAAATTAATGGCTCAAAAGTACCTTCTGTTATAGATGGTCAATGTTGGTGGGGAATTAATAGCGGAGCAAAAAATAGTTTAGATCAAAATTATCTTCCCCAGGCAGAAAATACTGGTCACGTAGATATTTTACCTCTACACGTAGTTACAGATATTGCCGAGATCCGTGGTGAGAAAAAATATCGTGTTTTCTGCAATGAAATCAATGAATCAGGGCAAATTATTCGGAAAAAAACCTTTACTTGCCGTTATTTATTCGTAGCAGCTGGCTCTGTTGGTACTTCTAAACTTTTAGTGAAGGCCAGAGAAAAAGGGACATTACCTTACTTAAACAACTCTGTTGGGAAAGATTGGGGAACTAATGGAGACAACATTACCATTAGATCGGACTTAGGTGCTGTCACAGGTAATGGAGGAACTGCGGGTGCTGTTATTGAACAGCTTGACGGGCCGACTCCGATAGTTGTAGAGAGTTTGGAACTGGGGAACAATGCTGACGGAATACAATCTTGTCTGGGTCTGGGTATTCCTCGTCCAGCTGGTAAGTTTAACTACGATCCATCTACAGATACCGTCAACTTAAATTGGCCAACATCTGTAGACGATCGCATCGTCAAAAAGACAGAGAAACTTTTCAGTACCCTTGACAATAGCATCAATAATTTTGGTAGACGACCTCGGCATAAAATTAAAGAAGGTATGATCTCTACATCTCCAATAGCAACATCTCAAAATAATGATGCTGCTATTACTGGTCATCCTTTAGGAGGAGTTCCCATAGGAAAAGCTTGCGACCCATTTGGGCGAGTATATGGATACAACAGACTTTATGTTGTGGATGGCTCACTTATTCCAGGTTCTGCTGCTTGTACTAATCCTTCTTTTACCATTGCAGCTTTAGCAGAACGTTGTTTAGACAAAATCATTGCACAAGATATTAAGTAGGTTGGTGTCAACATTTCTAGGTGGAATAAATCAAAACGCAAGAGGTAACAGGCAAAAAGATTGTAGCCTAATTTATCTTTCTTTGCATAGTTTGGTTTTATTGTACCAACTTACTTAATAGCCGAATGGCACTAAGAAAAGCTCTAAGCTATGCGGGATAAGCGCTACAGATTTTAAAGCTATTGAACAGTGAAGGTATTGGTATGGAACAGGTGATTATCGTTGATGCAATGCTGCGTAGCTTGCCACCGTAGGCATCGCTCACTGCTAAGGTTGAGAGAGAGTGCGTTTTACTCTCGGTGAACTGCCAACCTGATTGCGTGCGATCGCCACCCGCTATGACAAGCTCAAATTCAACTTTCTCGGTGCAATTTACCTCGCTGCTACTGTGATTTGGCTCAACTGATAACACGCTCTAGAACCGAAAGAATACAAACTTTCTTCAAAACTTTAACCATTGCAATTGTGTTTTGTAATTTATAGACTAAAGGAAATACAGGTTTGCAATCAACAAAAATAGGTAAATAACTATGGTTGTCCTGATTTTTCCTTAGACGATAAATACATGCTTAAGTGACTACAGTTTTTCTGCTATTAATTCCAGTTATTAGTGAGAAAACATTAAAATCACCGAAGTCAAAAGTAAGATATCCATCGACAGACTTAAAGGAGAAATGCATGAATTTACAAAATAAAGTTGCTATTATCACTGGGGCTAGTGGTGGTATTGGCGAAGCAGTTGCCAAAGAGCTAGACGCAGCAGGCATGAATTTAGTACTCACAGCGCGATCGCAAGAGAAACTTGAACGCCTTGCGTCAAATCTACAACATGCCAAAGTCATTCCTGGTGAGATCACAAACCCTGAATTGCCGCAAAAATTAGTAGACTTTGCCATCCAAACCTTTGGTCAGCTTGACGTAGTTTTCAATAATGCAGGCGTGATGACTGTGGGACCAATTGAAGGTGTTGATATCGAAGCAATCTGTCAGATGGTTCGAGTCAATGTAGAAGCTGCTTATAGGATAGGCTACACAGCGTTACGGCACTTCAAGGAATCCGGTAGTGGATTTTTACTTAATACTTCAAGTATTGCTGGACTAAAAACAGTTCCTCAACTAGCTGCTTATTGCGGTACTAAATTTGCCATTGAAGCCTTTACGGATTCGCTGCGCGTGGAACTCGCAGGAACCGATATTCGTGTATCAAGCATTGCCCCAGGTACTGTGGACACTGGCTTATACGACAAATGGGGTGAGGAGCAAAAAAATTTCGTCTATTCGGGAGGTGCACTACAATCTGCGGACATCGCTCGTTGTGTTCGTTTCATTTTAGAGCAGCCAGGAAACGTCCTCATACCAAGACTTTTAGTAGTTCCCGCTGCTGAACCAGTGTAATACCAAACAGGACTTAATTTTTCTTTACTATAGCTGTAGCGACCTGCAATACTAATCGCTCAAACCTGCAATCAAGACATTTACAAACCGGGATTAAGGTTCTTGTCAGATTTTGGTGATGAAAGGTTACGCGCTTTAAGGCAGAAGGCAGGAGGCAGAGGGCAGTCCCAATGAAAAAATTTCATCACCATGAATGAAAATGTGATGTGAGACGGATCTATATAGATACTCATCGAAGGAGTATTTTCAAGTCAGCAAGGTAAGTTTTAGTATGAGCTAGAGCGTGAGCGGCTTGAACCAGAATTGTTCGTAAGGAGCGATTGCCTTTACGGGTACTAGTTGAAAGCTTTTTCCCAGCACTTTCGTAGTTACCAGGAGCAACCCCAGCCCAAGCAGCAAAATGCTGGGCACTTGGGAAACGGCTCATATCGATGCCGATTTCGGAGACAATAATCTCCGCAGTTCGACGTGCGATACCTGGTATAGTATCAATTAACTCTACCGCTTGCTCAAAAGGACAGCAGTATTCCTCAATTTGTTGATCAAAACATTTAATTGTTTCGTCTATGCTATCAATTTGACACAGTAGGTGTGCGAGAATAAATCGTTGATGAGGACGAACTCTACCTTCGAGTGCTTGAATCAGTAAATCATGCTTTTTTCGCATAGTTCCTTTTGCCAAGTCCGCCATTAGTTCAGGACTAGCGCTACCTTCAACAATCGCAGCTAGCATTGCCCGTCCTGATACACCCATTACATCACTGGCAACTGAAGCAAGTTTAATGTTGGCAGCTTCAAGCACTTTTTGGACTCGATTGACCAAATTGACTCGTTCTCGAATAAAATTGCTACGATGACGAGTTAAATCCCGCAAATCTCTTTGCTCCACAGGGGGAATAAAACTCGCACGTAACAACCCATGTTGTAGTAGTTCGGCAATCCACTGCGAGTCTTTGATATCTGTTTTACGTCCTGGCACCGCTTTTATATGACGGGCATTAACTAACATAACTTCAAAGTTTCCCTCTAGGATATTAAATACAGGTCGCCAGTACTCGCCAGTACTCTCCATTGCTACATGAGTGCAATCGTGACTTGTTAACCAGTCAGAAAGTTTTAACAAGTCCTGAGTCATTGTAGTGAATGTACGTATTTCCTTGTGCCATCCGGACGAAGCTCATTAAAACCAAAAAATTACTCAGTGGCGACAATTGGTAATTCCTCTCGATATCCAGGTTAGACTGCCCTTCAGGCTCTGGTGCTCTAATAAGGAAACAACCTCGCTTGTATCAGCCTTATCTTGGAAGTTACCACATTTTCATTCATGGTGATGAAATTTTTTCATTGGGACTGCCGTCTGCCGTCTGCCTTACCCCAACCAAGATCACCAAAAGTTGCCAAGAACCTTAATCCTGGCTGAAGCGCAATTATAGTTGCAAATAATCCTGGCTGAGAACAACGATGATTGCAGGTTGGGTGATTTATAATTGCAGGTCGCTACATATAGCTAATAATTGCTTTGACTACTTCTCCTGTATTGATGTTTTCTCTACTATCAATTAAGAATATATTCTTGATTTTTTCGACAATTACTATATCATCAATTATTCCTGTTACTATTCCTAAGTGATCTAATTTTTTACTCTCAAACTCTTCTTTTTGGTAATCCATATTTGTATCCCCTCAATATAATTTTCGGTAATATTTCCAGAATCGTGAGAGAAAATCATCTAGAATCTTTTGGTGAGAGGCAATAAATGGACTTAACTTTTTATAATGTCTACCTTCATGCACCCAACAAAGAGCTAAATTATCGGTTATGAGCTTGAACTGTGGAGCATCGTCACACAGTAGAATTGGGATGACAGGAATAGCCGATTGCTGATGGTAAAAAGTAATAGCTGCTGCTTCGTATATCCGGTTACGACTTACCGAGCCTAATTTAATTAAATACTGATCAACTAACTCATTAAACTCAGTTTCGGTAAAGGCGGTAAGAGTCGGTAATAATTTGAGTTGATTAATCCACTTAGTTGGGAGATTGAAAGTCTCTAATAATTCGTATGTCAACTCCGAAAGGATAAACTTCAACTCTTTAGTATTCTGCAATACTTTTAATCCGCTCAAGCGGTCTTTTTTTCGTGTCGTTTGATAGATTGTATATAAAGGGTTACAAATTACATTTCTTGTGTGGTTGACTCTGCCAACACGCGCACCAGTTTGGTCAAAGTGCTGCCTGCGGCGGGCTACGCCAAGTCATAAAATTTTCGCAATAAGCAATATTTAATGACATTAGCTTTAACTCTGTTGAGAGTATGCTTTGCTTATTGACATTATGCGGCCGCCCTAGGCTGAATTCCCTATCTGGCGAATTTCGCTCGGAAAAATTAAATATGTGAAAGCTTACTTTCTAAATATGAGTTTCCAAACTTATCGACAATTTTAGCTGCCTTCTAAATATTTTTTAAGTGAGCGTACCATCTCTCGAATTACATCGCTCTTTGTTCGCTGCATTTTATCACAATATTCCTCCAAAATGATTTTCTCCTCCAGCGACAACTGAATCGTTAAATTAGCAGCATTTTTTCTGGCCATTGTCATTGACTTTTAATTACTTTTCAATTACTATTACATACGAATCCTACTGGATGCAAAGATGATCCTAAAATTAGGATAGTGCATTCAAATTTGCTCCCATTAGAGTCAATACCTGCTAACCTATGCGGTGGATATTTATCCATATAATTAGGGGTTTTGGGTAACAGATTGCTCTATTTATTCCTTCTTTAGAGGTAATTTAGAAAACAAACATTCAATTTAAGTAGGGTGCTTTAGGCGCAATGGGAGGTGTAATTACTGGATTAATTCACGAATATTTGCCCCTTAACACACCGCTATTCATGTTGCTTTATACTGCATTAATGTAGTCTAAAACTTAAGATGTATTTTATCAATAAACTCTAAGTTTGGCAATAGTAGAATTGTCCCTTAGAAATGTGGATTAAATAAACTGCAAAACTTGGTTTAAAGACTTTTAAATACCAGGTTAGCCGACGATCAAGAATTGTAAGTTAATAAATCCACGTTCCTTAAATAACGCCTAAAGTAGCTCAAAATCTTGTAATCTTTACGTTTTAACTATTCTAAATCAAGTGGAGTTAAATTTTAACTGTGACTGGGTTTTACCGATTTTTTAGCTGATTTAGCAACAACTCTAATTTATTAAGAATCCCTTTTCATATACGCAAACTGTAGAAGCCATTACTCCAAATACAATTCTTCCTAAGAAATTATGAAACAGGAGAAACCCAAACGCAATCGTGGGCTTATACTGACCCGTGAAGGCTGGCAAAAACTTCAGAATGCCAAACTTGAGTGGGAATTTAGGAACAACAATGGCTCCAAGTTTACCTTAGAAGAATTAAGCGAACAGGCTGGGATCACTCCTGTCACCTTTAGGAAGATACTAACTCGCGAAACCGGGGTTGACAAACGGACGCTTGTTCGTTTGTTTATGATGTTTAATTTAGAACTGGATAAAAGCGATTATACAAGCCCAGACTTTGATTTAAAAGGGCAGGAAGGCTTGAATAACCCCAAGCGCCTTGATTGGGGAGAGATGGTGGATGTATCTGTTTTTTATGGACGCACAGATGAACTTGCTCTCTTGGAGCAATGGCTGATCCAGGAACGCTGTCGAGTAGTGGCGCTGTTGGGAATGGGAGGAATCGGTAAAACCTCTCTAGCTGCCAAGTTAGCACAAAAAGTTCAAGGATGGTTTGAGTATGTTATTTGGCGATCACTCTACAATGCTCCCCCACTTTTTGACCTGCTGGCTAACTTAATTCAATTTTTCTCTAATGAGCAGGTTTTAGAAATTGACTTACCAAAAAGTGTAGATAGTAGAATATCACAATTAATTGAATATTTGCAACAACAGCCCTGTCTGATCGTATTAGATAATGTTGAGACTATTTTGCAAACAGGCGCTTATGCAGGATGCTATCGAGAAGGCTATGAAGATTACGGCTTACTGGTAAAACGATTGGGACAAGTCATGCATCAAAGCACCTTGTTGCTGACTTCTCGTGAAAAACCCAAAGATGTAGCCTCACTTGGAGGAGAAACACTGGCTGTTCGCTCATTACAACTCAGTGGTTTAGAGGTAGTAGCAGGGCAAAAAATCTTTGAAGCCAAGGGTTTTTCTGGCTCAGAGTCAGAATTACCAGCAGTAGTCGAGCGTTATGCAGGTAATGCCCTAGCTTTGAAGATAGTGGCGACAACGATACAAGATGTGTTTGATGGTAATGTTGCTGAATTTCTCCAACATTACACGGCTGTTTTTGGCAGCATTCGCGATCTGCTAGACCAGCAGTTTTCGCGCTTGGCAAATTTAGAGAAGGATATCATGTACTGGCTAGCAATCAATCGTGAGCCAGTTTCGCTATCAGAAATACGAGACGATGTTGTATCACCAATTCCACCACAAAATTTACTGGAGGCTCTGGAGTCTCTGGTAAGGCGATCGTTGGTAGAGAAAAGCACAGCACTTTTCACACTACAACCTGTAGTCATGGAGTATGTTACTCAGCGATTGATAGAGATAGTTTGTCAGGAGATTGAAACTCAGAATCTTGATTTGTTTAGGTGTCATGCCTTAATAAAGGCGACAGCCAAAGATTATGTGAGGGAAACTCAAATTCGCTTGATTCTGAAGCCAGTTATAGATGGGTTGCTGGCTGTCTTGAGAAGCAAAAGAAACCTTGAAAATCAGCTGACTAAAATTATAGGAAAGTCACGAGAAACATCACCGCTAGAACACAGTTATACAACTGGGAATATTCTCAATCTGCTTTGTTATTTAGGAACTGACCTCAGCGGTTATGATTTTTCTTTTCTAAGTGTTTGGCAAGCAGACCTGCGGAATGTGAAATTGCACTATGTCAATTTTCAAAACGCCAATTTTGATAGGTCTGTTTTTGCTGAAACCTTTGGTGGTGTTTCGTCGGTAGCCTTTAGCCCTGATGGAAAACTTTTGGCAATGGGTGATACTGGTGGTGAGATCCACTTTTACCAAGTTTCGGATTGGAAGCACCTTCTAACTTGTAAGGGGCACACTAATTGGATTCCGTCACTAGCCTTTAGTCCGGATGGTAGTATCCTTGCTAGTGGAAGCAGTGACTATACCGTGCGCCTGTGGGATATTAGTAGAGGGCAATGTCTGAAAACGTTTCAAAAACATAGTAATGAGATTTGGTCAGTAGCCTTTAGTCCGGATGGTAACACGTTAGTCAGTGCCAGTAACGATCGCACAATAAGGCTATGGAGTATTAGCACTGGTGAATGCCTTAGAACTTTTTCGGGACATACAAATTGGGTAATATCAGTAGCCTTTAGTCCAGACGGACAGACCCTAGCCAGCGGTAGCGATGACAACACAGTCAGGTTGTGGGATATTGGTACTGGTGAATGCAAAAGAATTTTTCATGGACATGATGATGGGGTACGGTCAATCACTTTCAGTCCAGACGGCCAAATACTAGTGAGTAGTAGCGATGACCACACAGTGAAATTATGGGACTTAAACACTGGTGAATGTATCAAAAGTCTACATGGGCATCGTGCTCCAGTTTGGTCATCTGCAATTAGTCCTCAAGGCAATTTCATCGCTAGTGGTAGTCTCGACCAGACGGTGAGGCTATGGAACATTAGCACTGGTCAATGTCTTAGAACTCTTGAAGGACATTCTGGTTGGGTGCTTTCTGTTGCCTTTAATTTGCAAGGCGATCTTCTTGCCAGTAGCAGTGATGACCAAACTATAAAAGTTTGGAACGTTAGCACTGGTCAATGTCTTAAAACTTTCATTGGGTATACTAGCAATTCCTGGTCAGTTGCCTTTAGTTCAGATAGAAGGACGCTGGCAAGTGGCAGTCAAGACCGCGCAGTGAGACTATGGGATGTTAATACGGGTAAAGCCTTGCAAACTTTCCTGAGACATTGTGGTGCAGTTCGATCGGTTGCCTTCAGTCGAGATGGGCAAATGTTGATAAGCGGCAGTGACGATCAAACGATGAAGCTATGGAATGTGAATACGGGTCAAGCCTTGCAAACGTTCCTGGGACATCGTGCTGCGGTTACGTCAGTCGCCTTCAGTCAAGGTGGGCAAATGTTGGTAAGCGGTAGTGACGATCAAACCGTGAAGCTATGGGATGTGAATACGGGTCAAGCCTTACAAACGTTCCTGGGACATCATGCTGCGGTTTCATCAGTCGCCTTCAGTCCAGATGGGAGGACAGTGGCAAGTGGTGGATGGGATCACACAATAAAGTTGTGGGATGTTAGTACTGGTGAGTGCAAAGAAACCCTAAAAGGACATAAAAATTGGGTTTGGTCAATTGCTTTTAGTCCAGATGGTGAACTGCTGGCAAGCAGTGGTTATGACGGAACAATTCGGTTGTGGAGTGTCAAAAATAGTACTTGTTTCAATATTTTTCAGGTTGGTGAGAATAATTCTATCGTTAAAACAGTCGCCTTTAGTGAAGATGGTCAGACCCTAGCCAGTAGCAGTCCCGATCATACAATAAAGTTGTGGGATGTCAGTACTGGTGAGTGCAAAAAAATCTTACGTGGACATTCGGCCTACGTCTGGTCAGTAGCTTTTAGCCCAGATAATCAAACTTTGGCTAGTAGCAGCATTGACGATACAATTCGACTTTGGAATGTAAGCGCGAGTGAGTGCTTAAAGATTTTGAAACCCAAGAAATTATATGAGGGAACAAATATTCAAGAGGTTACAGGTATAACTGGCGCAACGATTTCTATGTTGAAACTTCTTGGAGCAGTTACTTCCGAAAATAGCTTATCTAACAGTTAAATTACTCCAGATATGCTCTGACTATTAGCCACAAGTTTGAAAGCTCTATAAGCTTTGTACAAAGTAAAAGATGTAATAAGAAACAGGACAAAGCCGAAAACTTACAAAGATTTAGTTATACCAAACCTGAAGAGACTACACTCTCTAGAGAAACTTACCACAAAATATGACTGAAATATCAGGTCATAAGCGTTAATCCCTGACTGTCTATTTGTCACAGTAGTTAGGTTAAACCAGCCTCAAAGCTTCTTTAAACACTCACTTGATAGTGACTAGACAATCAGGGACATCAAGTGTTAGCTCAAACCTGATTTATTAAAATACACAGGCAAGCAACAACTAAAGATCGCCGCCGTCAATGTCACTTGGCAATCCTCGCGCGAACTCCCTAAGCATAATGCTTTCCAAATCGATCTCCATGTTATTCAAAACCTCTAAGCTATTTCTAATGAGGCTGCAATAATCAGAACTCAAAAATTGCCGCTCGATAACTGTAGCTGGTGTAGTTTCCATTGATTGCCGCTCGATAACTGTAGCTGGTGTAGTTTCCATTGATTGCCGCTCGATAACTGTAGCTGGTGTAGTTTCCATTGATTGCTGATCGATAACTGTAGCTGGTGTAGTTTTCATTCTCTTCTCCTTGTAGCTATTTGAGTTATAATGTCAAAGTTGTTTTAGACGAGTTGTCCTTGGTTGTTCAGTTATTAAGTGAGCACTAGTGGTTTTAAAACATTCTGAATTTCCTCATCTGATATGTAGTGTTCCTTAGGTGGGCTAAAGCGCAACAATGCTGCTTTGTAACAGGCTCTCGCAACGCGGACACGCTCATCATCACTAAGCTCTGCAATCATCTCAATCGTCTCTTCTACATGCTCGACATCGCTGCCAACAGCACTATGTACTCGCAGGCAGCGGGTAGCATTGGTATCCGGTGGTAGCAATGACTCTACCATCTGGATATACTCTACTCCTCTGCATATCGCTAGGCGTTCCCCCGTATAGGAATACCCCACGCAATCGATTGGATCTGAGTCCCGCACGCTTCTGGTAAAGTGATCCATCAAAGCCTTTGCAGCGGGAGGAACAAGTGCTTCCACAACAGCTTCGGCTTTATATCCCATCGACCGGATATCGAGCAAGGCAAGTTGGTCGTGACCCGCTTCCTCTCTGGCTTTTTCTGTAGCCCATTGTGCTAAACTCTTGCGGTTTGCTGAAGCAAAGCCTTGAGCAGCTTCCTCCATCAGTCGAGTGGTGGAGTGGCACAGATGGTAAAGACCTGTAAGTCGCCATACCCAACGTGTACGGGTTAGTTTTGGTGGTCTGCGATCGCTCTTGACTGTGTACCAAGCATCTGCGATCGCTCTATCTAAAAGCTTCTGAGTTTCAGCCATCCTCTCTGCATGACTCATATTTGAGGCAGTGCGATCGCTACTTCCAACAGAAGTGCGTCGATGCCTTTGAGTGTAGTTAGCAGTCTTGATCGCTGTTTCGTCAGGCACGAAACATGCTGATTCAGTATCAATTAAAAAGTAATTACCCATAGTTCGTTTCCTCACTTACGGTTGCTACAGAATTGGGGCAAGTCACTCGTGGCAATAATAGAGTTGTTGCTAAATAAGCTAAATAACCCATAAAATCCAGCACAGCAAGCATTTAAGCCGATTGATTTTGAATGGTTAAAATGTAGACTGTACAAAGGTTTGAGCTACTTTAGGCGTTATTAAGCAACAATTCCAAAAAATCGCCAGTCAAGTAACTAAATTGAACTGTGTTACAGCTTGTGCTATAAGAATGCCAGAGGAATGCGATCGCCACCGGAAAGGGCGGTTACGCCATCGCACCCCGCTAAAGACCAAATGCATATTGCATTTCTATGTCTTCCAGCATCTTGACCACCGCCTTGGCTATCAAGACATAGGCAATTTGCTGACTTTCTTTGAGAAATGCAATGTCCAATTGTGAGTTTCGCTGGACATTCGCAAGAAAAGAGGTAGTTAAAGATGACTTAAATGGCGAAAAAATCCTATCCCCTTAGGATTTATATATTGACAGAAGCCTGATTGACAAGCAGCTTCATTCGTGTAAAAGGTTTAGGAAAACTAACAGAAAGCTTTTGTTTTATGAGTTATAAATGGATTGCACACAGCATGTGTTTGATTACCATCCTGCACATTTAATTAGAAGCAACACTTATTTTGATCGGATCTCGTCAAACAAAATCCAAATTGCCCTTAGGAACGTGGATTTATTAACTTACGCCTGATGTGAATTAGAAACGCCTCTTATCCCATAAGGGTTTCTAGATTCGCTCGAAATCATTGTTTTGGGACTACCTACGAAATTACAAGGATTTCAAGACTTAATTCACATTAAACGTAACTTACAATTCTTGCTCATCGGCTAACCTGGTATTTAAAAGTCTTTAAACCAAGTTTTGCAGTTTATTTAATCCACATTTTTTAGTTGCAGTGCTGCTGAAAGAAGCAAAGCATGGGCAGTGTCATTTGTCTTCCCTCTTGGAAACCTCCGTCATTGGGGGACTCCACTTGGTAGCGGGAGAATTAAAAGTAAATACTCCCCTGTCTCATATCCTGCCAAAGTACCTTGCTGATACTCAAAACCGTTGGGTAGCAGACTCAATCTGCAACGGAAGGAGTTTATGCTGAGGCAATGTAGAGGAATCAAAAATTTCGCAGCATTGCTGATTGCTCATCTTACGCACCCTCCTCTCTGTAGTTGATTGACAGATGCCTGTTGCAGTTAAGTTTGCTAACTTTACAAAACTTTTGCAACTCAAGATAAGAAACTTAAGATAAAGATAAGTTATTTTTTCCTGTGACATTCTCTCTTTCAAATTTAAAGGTATTTGCACAAATGTACTATTAAGCCTAAAAGGATTGATACATAAGGAATAGCGCGATTTCAGACTTCATTAGCAAAGCAGATGAACGAGAGAACAATGGGAAATTGAGCTTTTTTCGACTTGTGTGTACACCGCAGCTTCTTCAAGGAGAGAGCTTTGAATTTCCCCCTTTTAGGGAATAGGGTAAATAAAAATATATTCTCTGAGGGTTGTTTAGGCTGGTATAAAAGATCATTACATCCTGCCATAGCAAGGATTTCATCTTAACGAGCGTGCCATTGGGATTTACCACCCAATTCCCAATTAATTTGCCAATTGTCCCTGTGCAAATTACTTACAGCTGTTTTCAGGTAAATGAATCACATCTTTTTTATCTCACGCAGAGGTGCCCAGACGCAGAGAGGAATACAAGAGTCTGGTTTAAAAACATGAAAACTGCTGTAAAATAGCCAGTCGGTTGAGAATGGTGCGAGATGCCAATTTTAGCCAAGTTAGCAAAACCTGTTATCTACATTCACTATCGGCTAAAATCCCCTTACATTGGAACTTTGCCTAAGATCCAATTCAAAAACACAAACTTTTCCGCTTAAGTTTTCTATCTTAACTGGTTAAAATCTATCTTGATATAGATAATTACACATAAAGCCTTTGAGATAAATACTTACTCTCAGGGTCTCTTAGCACTAACTTATCGCGTGAAACCCCTTAAGTAATGCACGGGGACTTTCCCTCTAATTTTGGTGACTGCTATATGTACAGATTTTGGACAAGAACGCTTTTACTTTTTGATTTCTTTGGAGTAAGGAGCGTACCGTTGCTAGAAGCATAATTTTGTTTGTAATACCATATTACGTCTATGACTTTTAGTAATAGCACTTACAGGGAAAAAGTTAAAACTTTCTCAAAATTTTGTTCATCCATGTTGATGTTTCTATGAGCAGCCCTCCTAATGTGGTGAAACTCGTGTTGATTTTTCGGTTCAAAGCCTTGTTGCATATTGATTTAATCTTACCAGCGTCTAAAAATTAGGATGCGATCGCAGCACGAAAAAGTAACAAAGTAATCGGTTTTATAACTCTTTACCACCTCGCTCAGTCGTTAATTTGACAACTAGCTTTGTGAAAACTACCCCATCCTAATATCGATTCCACTTAAGGTTTCACAGAAACCTAGGTTCTCCAAACTCTTATCAAACAAGGATTATAGGCATTCAGGATTAGGTGCATACACATAGAAAATTGGTTTAAAATTGTAAAGGCTTAAAATGACGAAGCAAACCAACTACTACAATGACCTGTTAGTAGATTACTCTAAACCGGAGCTAGTTTCTAATGAACTAGCAGTAAAACTACTCAAAGACGCAGAGATATATCTTTCTCTACGTGATGATACTTTACCTAAAATAACTTTAGAATACAGTTTAGAGCAAGTAGAACAGGAAAATAAAGATTGGTGGCCAACCCACTGTGAAGCGCTACGACAAGGACGGGGAGACATTCTAGCAGGTGAGTATGCTAATAGTCTGGTTTATCTCTGCGCTGATGGATCTTTTTATGGCAGAACCGCAGCGACAAACAGAGAAGTAAATCGGTGGGCGATTCTCGCCCAACCAAGTGTAATCATAGCTTGGCCAATTGTTATGTTCAATGGCGAAGTCGTCTATTCTGAATGGAATTGTTTTGACGATGAAACGAACGAAGTCATCGCGAAGGGAAACGAAACTTTGCTTCGACGCGGACACCAAGGTGCGTGCTACTTAAAATGCGAACAACTTAGTTTTTATCGCGATGTTTATGCCTCTCAGGAATTGCTGTATTGGATTAGGCTTTAACCCAATTAGTTATCAGTGAAGAGTTATAAATGAATGTAAAAAGAGAATGAGACTAAGAAAAATTATTGTAGAAATTAACTGATGACTGACTTGAACATAGAAATATTTATAGTCTGCTCTAATTCAGATAATCTGACATGAAATCGAAGTCTATTTAATACAATGAACGAGGCTAAAGTGATGGACTCTAATTACTTATTAAATGACATTGACTCTTGTAACCTTAACATCGCTATTAATACAGCGATACTGACAAGTTTTGAAAAGTTCTTGCTTCAGTCCCAACCTTTGCTAAACCATGTTTTTCGGTTTATTGAAACAAATTATCAGAATTCAATTAGTCTTAGAGAAGTAGCTGAGGCAGTTAGTCGTTCCCCTGCGTACCTCACTGACCTTGTACGGCGAGAGACTGGAAAAACCGTGCTCTGTTGGATTGTTGAGCGTCGTATGGTAGAGGCACGCCGTCTGCTTCTCGAAACAGACCAGTCGGTGGAGCAAATTGCTGAAGCAGTGGGCTATTTAGATAGACGCCATTTCGGCCGCCAGTTTCTCCGGCTCCACAATACAACCCCGCAAACATGGCGAAGATGCCATCGGAGCAAGAGTATCCCGCGATGGGAAAGAGTCCCACAAAAGGCAAGTTCAACTGAATTAATCAACCAAGAACCCACAACTGTCACTTTTGCAGAAGCTCAACGATTGCAGTCTTGTATCCAAGAGATTGCTGCAATTTTTAATAAGAATACCCTAGCTGATGAAGTACTTATGTTAAAAAGTCAAAATGGTTCTGTTGCAAAAATAGACAATGGTTCGATACAAATTACCTTGGTATCAACTTGAGAATATATAGGACTCCTATTTGAGTTCTGAACAAGACTAAGAGAGAAGTACAACATTATATTGCCTGGTGTAGGGGCACGGCACTGCCCATTGGTGTCAACTTAACGTTAAACGGGCGGTTAGAAACCGCGTCTACACAAACAAAAGCTACCGATCCTGGGTTTCAAAACCTTGATTTTCCGTTAGTCCGCCTACGCGGACTAAGCCTGTGTAGCCGCGAATTCTATTCGCCGGAGCTTAAGTTGACTCACTGAAATTGTTTTAAAAACAGCCTTTATTTCTTAATGCTACAAATATGAGTACTAATTTAATTGTTGCCGTAATTAATAACAACCTTAAAGACGCTAAAAAATTAATTGAAGCTGGCGTAAACGTTAACCAAATAGATAGCAGTGGAAATAGCCTCTTGCTCGTCAGTTCTGCTAACGGTCAATCAGAAATGGTGAAACTACTCCTTGACGCTGGTGCTGATATTCACGCGGTTGACTCAAATATGAAGGCCACTGCACTCCATGCTTCTGCCTATTTGAGGCATCCAGAAGTCATGAAAATTCTGATTCAATATGGGATTAATATAGACGCTCAGGGCCCTTATAACGGATACACTGCTTTACACGATGCGGTTTGGCAGAACAATATTGAAGGAGTCAGTCTTCTCCTAAACGCAGGTGCTAGGTTAGATATCAAAGGCAAGAATGGAGACACTCCTTTAGATATTGCCAAAAAAAGTGGGTGTAAAGAGATTGTTGCCATCATTTCTAAGTATGAAGCGGACTATGCTTGAATCTCAAACCTTCTGCCTTTAATGCAGTACAAATGTACTGCTAATTTGCGATCGCCCTGTGCCAATTGCGTAAATCCTGTTTATCATAAAAATAACGCAAGAAGCAATTACTTTTTATCTCTGTGTGGACATTAGCGATCGCACTCAATTTGGAATCATCCCACAAAATCGCATTGCTCCCAACTGTGTTGACTCGACATCAGTCAGGAAAATTTTGAGAACATAAATAGTTTATTTTTGTTCAATAAAAAGCTATAATCAGCGATTAAATAATTTCCCTCTCCCATAGGTTCCAGAGAGACTAACGGATCTGATAGATTTTGCACCATGAATGCTTGAGTCTGTTCCTAATTTTGCAAAGTTAATAGGCAAAAATTCAGTATGATCTGGCGTATTTGCTGTTTTTAGGTCCCCAATTAAAATTTTGGAACCCTTCGCTTTTTCTATTGTGTTTTCCTCAGCAGTGATAGGTTTTGGTCGAATCGATAGCCCCATTTGCTTTAGCAGTCGATTAATATGTTGACCAGTTACCTGAATTCCCAAGTCTTTTGCCAAATGTTGACTCAACCAGTTACCCAGGGGAAACGCACCTTATTTCCTAATAAAAACTAATGAGGATTTCAAAATCATTTATATAAGTGCAAAATTTGACAAAAATATAAACATAACAAATCGCTCCTTTTACTAACATATAAGTTAGCTTATCTCTAATGAAAGAACTCTTGTCTAAGGATAAATTAACTGACTATTCAGCAACCCCTAAGTAAGCTGATCCCTAAAAATAAGCAATAATCATAACTAAATTGTTGCCAGGCTAGTTTATGCTAAAGCTAAAACTCTTTCTAAATATTTATTGTCCATTGCTGCTAAAAACTGTTTATTTTTGATTCCCCTTTTCACACGCTGCTCTTTACCTAAAAGATTTACTGCTATGTGCCGCATTACTGCAAAATTTTGTGGAGCATTATCTTTTCCCCTACGACAGTCATCTTCTTTTAAAGCTACATCCAATACCCAATGCAATGAATTTTCTATTCCCCAGTGACTACGAACAGAATTAGCAAATTTTTTGGCATTATCCTTAAGACTACTAATAAAATAACGAGTCTCCACCGTTGTTTTACCATTTACTTGCCGGACGGATTCTACCATCCCAATACTATTAAAGTTTGACCAAACTGAATTAGGGTCAAGCCGAGATTGAATATCAGATAACATGACATAGTGGCGAATTTCATGACGACCATGCCCCGTTTCTTCTGTTTTATATGTGCTATGTCCAAACCCTTGAAAACCTGTGCTTATCCCTGACTTGAATAGGTTTTCAACTTCATCATAGAGATTTCCTTGATTCTTTTTTAAAGTTATTACATAATCTGCGTTTTGCTGTGTAATTAACTTTACAATATCTTTCTGACAACCGATTGCATCAATTGTTACGATACACCCAGACAGTTCTAATACCTTTAATAACTCTGGAATTGCTGTAATTTCATTGGATTTTTCATCTACCTTTACTTGTCCCAACACCAATCTATTTGTAGTTGCCCATACACTCACCATTTGAATTGCACTCTGACCACTACTTTTATCATGAGAACCACATAACGTTTTGCCATCAATTGCTACAACTTCACTATCCGTCCTGATCTGGATTGACTTAATCCAATTTAAGAAACATGACTGAAATTGCTGTGGATTTAATTGTGCAAAGACTCGTGCAAATGTATCGTGTGATGGTATTCCGTTTGGTAGCTCTAAAAATGTTTTTAACCACTCATATTTTGTGCAGCCATACAATTCAATTGCCACCCAACTGTCTGCTCCACATATCACTATACATAAAGCAATTGTGAGAATGTCTATTAAATTGTGTCGCTTCGTGCGGTCTATTCTTGGGTCTTCCATTAAAGCAAAGTGGTCAGCAATCGTAATTTTTGGCTTGAGCTTCACGCTTTTTTAGGGGCTTTCCTCTACTTCTAGAATGACTTTATCATCAATGCCTCATTACTCAACCTCCATCCCATCAGCGATCGCTACCTTTGTCGCTTTTTAGTATATGTGTACTATATTTAGATGCGTTTGCCCTGACCAGTTACCTGACTTTTCCCGTTAAGTCTCGAAAAGCTTGCTGGAAAAGGATTTAATAAACAGCACAGCAAATACGGTACAGTAAGTAAAATTGGGTGCTAAAGGTAACAAGCAATGCTGGACTGGTGGGAAAAGAATTTTGCAACTTTAGAACTGGGCGATCGCCGATTGAATGAGCGCGCGATGTCGGTAGGTTATGCTCTGAGTATGGGATTCGGCAAAGCACTGTCGGAAGTTTTCAGCAGTGGAACAGCACTCAAGAGAGCCTATGAGTTTTTGCCAATCCAAAAGTGCAATTTCCAAGCGTGATTGAGCCGCACTGTCAGATGACGGCGGAAAATGTTGCAGAACGCGACGCAGTGCTGTGTGTTGGAGACACAACTTTTTTTGATTATGGCAGTATTGAGGCTAAAAAAGAAGGTTACGGCCCAATTGGTAAGGGAGGAAACGGTTTAATATTGCACAGTGCATTAGCTATAGAACCTGAGAATGGTCAGTCAGTTGGGTTGTTGTGGCAAAAACTGTGGAATCGGGAGCCAAAGGCGAAACCACCACTGGATGAAACCCCAACACAAAAAAAACAAAGACAAGCCGCAGCCCGGAAAGAAGCCCGAAACCGCCCGTTTGAACAAAAAGAATCTTACAAGTGGGTAGAAGCGCTCACTTTGGTTGAAAAACTTGTAAGCCAGCAAACACGAGTGATTCATGTTTTCGACCGCGAAGGTGATGTCACAGAAGTTTTTGATAAAACTCGTCAACTTCAACACACTGGAGTTCTGGTTCGCGCAGCTCATAACCGCAGTTTAGATTCCAATAGTGAACGTCTGTGGTCAAAGTTAGAAGCACAACCCATTATTTTTGAACAAGAAATCGAATTACCACCGACTCAAAAGCGTACGCAGCGCCAAACTAAACTGGCTATCAGATTCTGTGCTATTAATCTCCGTACTCCTTACCGTTTTGATAATCGTGACCCGCTACCTGTGTATGCTGTTTATGCCACAGAAGTGGATTGCCCCGAAGGTGAAACTCCTGTTGAGTGGATGTTGCTAACTACAGAAGTTGTTGCAGATATCGAGATGGCTTTGATGATTTTACGCTGGTACTCCTATCGGTGGCGAGTTGAGGAGTATCATAAAATTTTCAAGTCGGGATGTCAGGTAGAAAAATATCGGCTTGCTGCTGAGGGGATGAAAACTCTCATTGGATTTTTGAGTGTGATTGCTGTTGAGCTTTTACAGTTGACTTATCTCCACCGCACTCAGCCTTTAGCTCCGGCAATTGAAGTTCTCAATCCCCTTGAACTCAAGATTTTAAAAGCTAAGTCTCCCAAACTACCCAAACTCCTCACAGTTAATTGGGCTGTCGAAGCGATCGCTCGTCTTGGCGGCTACCTAGAACATCGAAGCAAAACACCAATTGGTATCCAGGTACTGTGGCGAGGTTGGTTAAAATTGCATGACCTTTGTGAAGGTTGGCAGCTTGCAAAAGAGACTTAACGGGAAAAGTCAGGACCAGTTACCTGTCCAACACCGAAAAGAGTAGCCGTAATCGCGGGGACTATTACTGACAAGTTCTTTTAAACGCTCTAAATATTCCTCATTTACTGCTTTAGGGCGACCAATTGCACAATCCTGCCATTGATGCGCCATACCAGTGCGCGCTATATACATCCAATGCCTGGCTGTTGCTGGGCAGCACCCTAATATCTGACAAATCGTGGTTTGAGATTTGCCCTCATCTGTCAGTAACATAATTTCGATACGCTGACAGTAAGACTTAGGTATATTTTCTTGTAAGCTTTTTTGCAGCATTTTGCGCTGAAAAGATGTTAAATACTTACCATCAAAATTCCCTGGATATTTGGTGTTAGTTTTCGTTTGGTAGTGCGACATATTTAACTAGCTATCTTCTAAGATTCTAGGTAAGTCAGTCCTGTTTTACTGTTGTGTATTGATAAATCAAAAAGCTAATTTAACACAAAATTAAGTGCGATTTAATATAGTTCTCCATTACAAAAGTACTCAATAATTCCAAGATAAAAAAGACTAGTAGTTGAATTTGAGAATTATCCCCAACTTTCAAATAATAATTTGAAATAAAGTTGAATTCGTCTTTACATAAATTATCTTCTAAGGTATGAATACATTGAACATCCCAACATACTATAATTAAATTCTGTTTAAGTAAAGATATGATTAAGAAATAGTAGTTTCAGGTTTAAGCCTTAATTTTTTGTGAGTATGAAATTCATTTACTTCGACTACAGAAATTACATCATTTACCATCTACTGTTACTATTTGCAGTTCGCTACAAATAATCACAGATGTATACCAAGGTTGTTTTGTTTCTTTATTAATCTGGGCAACAAGTGGCTCAACCTTGGGATCGCGACTTTTAAAGGACTGGTCATGAACTTTTGCTTTAAAAAATAGGTATTCATAGTTTATGAATCTGCACAAGCCAAAACGAAATCGTGGCGTTATACTTACTTGTGAAGGCTGGCAAAAGCTTCAGAAGACGAAACTTGAAGGGGAACTTCGAGAAAAATCTGGCTCCAAGTACACGCTGGAAGAAATAAGTGAACGCGCTGGATTAACTTCAAATACAGTCGCAAAGATACTTGCTAACCAAGAAGGGGTTGACAAACGAACGCTTGTTTGTTTATTCATGGCGTTTAACTTAGTGCTAAATCCCCACGACTATTCTAAGTTAAATCCTGATTTGGCGAAACTTCAAAGCTTAAACGCCCCCAAGCGTCTTGATTGGGGAGAGATGGTGGATGTATCTGTTTTCTATGGACGCACAGATGAACTTGCTCTCTTGGAGCAATGGCTGATCCAGGAACGCTGTCGAGTAGTGGCGCTGTTGGGAATGGGAGGAATCGGTAAAACCTCTCTAGCTGCCAAGTTAGCACAAAAAGTTCAAGGATGGTTTGAGTATGTTATTTGGCGATCGCTCTACAATGCTCCCCCACTTTTTGACCTGCTGGCTAACTTAATTCAATTTTTCTCTAATGAGCAGGTTTTAGAAATTGACTTACCAAAAAGTGTAGGTAGTAGAATATCACAATTAATTGAATATTTGCAACAACAACGCTGTCTGATCGTATTAGATAATGTTGAGACTATTTTGCAAACAGGCGCTTATGCTGGGTGCTATCGAGAAGGATATGAGGATTATGGTTTACTGGTAAAACGATTGGGACAAGTCATGCATCAAAGCTCCTTGGTGCTGACTTCTCGTGAAAAACCTAAAGACGTAGCCTCACACGAAGGACAAGCACTAGCTGTTCGTTCATTACAACTGAGGGGTCTGAAAGAGGAAGAAGGAAAAAAAATTTTTCACCTCAAAGGTCTGTCTGGAGCAGAGTCCCAAGAAAAAGCACTGATTGAGCTTTATTGTGGCAATCCATTGGCTTTGAAGATAGTTGCAACAACTATTCAAGATGTCTTTAATGGTGATATTTCTGAGTTTTTGAACCAGAAGACAGTTGTTTTTGGGGATATCTGTGCTGTTTTAGAGCAGCAGTTTGAGCGTTTATCTAATTTAGAACGTGTGGTTATGTACTGGTTGGCAATTAATCGTGAGTCAATTCCACTCTACAAATTGCAAGAAGATTTAAATTCATTAGTAATACCACACAAATTATTAGAAGCTATAGAATCTTTGATCAGACGAAGTTTCATCGAGAAGTTTCAGTCATCACTAAGTGAAAAAAGTACTTTACTCTTCACATTACACTCTCTAGTAATGGAGTATGTAACTAGCAAATTAATCCAGCAAACTTATCAAGAAATTGCAACTCAGAATATTGTGCTTCTCAAGTATTATGCTTTAAGTAAAGCTCACTCCAAAGACTACACTAGAGAAACTCAAATACGCTTAGTTATTAAGCCCATTATAAATGAACTTTTCACTATTTTTAAAACCCTAAAAAGACTAGAAAATCATTTAAATAAAATTTTAGTAAAGCTGCAAGCAGAATCTCCGCTTGAACCTGGGTATACAAGCGGAAATATTGTCAGCTTACTTCGTCAGTTAAAGACAGATTTAAGAGGTTATGATTTTTCTAACCTGAGCCTTTGGCAAGTAGATATGCGCGGTATAAATTTACATCAAGTCAATTTCCAAAATGCTAATTTATCTAAATCGATGTTTACTAAAAATTTCAGTAGAATTTCTGCGCTAGCATTCAGCCCCAACGGAAAAATTTTGGCGGCGAGTGACACAAACGGCAAGATTTGCTTGTGGCGAGACTTTGCTGAGGGCGAACAACTTTTGACCTGTTTAGGACACATTGATTGGGTTCGAGCGATCGCCTTTAGTCCGAATGGTAGCACTCTTTGCAGTGGAGGTACTGACCAAAATGTGAAATTGTGGGATGTCAACACAGGTGAATGCCTAAAAACTTTAACAGGACATCCTGAGCCGGTACGATCTGTTGCCTTCAGTCCTGGAGGTGAAATTCTAGCTTCTGGCAGCGACGATCGGACAGTACGTTTGTGGAGTCTTTTAGATAGCAATTGCTACAAAATTTTACAAGGACATAGTGATTCGGTATTATCTGTAGTTTTTAGTCCTAAAGGTAAAATTATCGCCAGTGCTAGTAGTGATAAAACCGTGAAGCTATGGAATTTCCGCACAGGAGAATGCGTCAGAACTTTGCAGGGACACACCAGTTCGGTTTCATCAGTTGCTTTCAATCTGGATGGTCAAACCTTGGTTAGCGGTGGTGATGACCAAACTGTGAAACTCTGGAGTATCTCAGATGGGAAGTGCCTAAAAACTTATCAAGGACATAGTGACAGTGTTAGGTCAGTCGCCTTTGCTCCTAGTGGTAATATTCTAGCTAGCGGCAGTGATGACCAAACTGTGAAACTATGGAATTTTCGCACAGGAGAATGCGTTAAAACATTGCAGGGACACACCAGTTTGGTCTGGTCTGTTGTTTTCAGTCCCGATGGTCAAACCTTGGTCAGTGGTGGTGATGACCAAACTGTGAGGTTTTGGGATGTTAGCACTGGTCAAACCTTAAAAAACTTGCAGGGATACAATAATGGAGTGTGGTCTGTTGCCTTTGCTCCTAGTGGTCAGACCCTGATTAGCAGCAGTGAGGACCAAACCGTCAAGCTCTGGGATGTCGCGGATGGAAAGTGCTACAAAACTTTGCGGGGACACCCGAATCGAGTCCGAACTGTTGCCTTTAGTCCTCAAGGTAATATCTTGGCTAGTGGCAGTTACGATCGGCTTGTAAGGCTGTGGGATAGCAGTACTTGCCAATGCTGTAACATATTACAGGGACATACTGGCTGGGTAAAGTCAGTTGCCTTTGCTCCTGGAGGTAAAATTTTGGCTAGTGGCAGTGATGACAAAACTGTAAGGCTTTGGGATGTTAACAGTGGTCGCGTTTTGAATATTTTGGAACATAGTCATGGAGTATGGTCTGTTGCTTTCAGTCCTGAAGGGAATATCCTGGCTAGTGGCAGTGATGACCAAACTGTGAGACTCTGGGATATTAGCACAAGTGAATGTCTCAAAATTTTGTTGGGACACACAAGTTGGGTATTGTCCGTTGCTTTCAGTCCTCTTGGTAAGATCCTAGCCAGTAGCAGTAAAGATAAAACAGTCAAGCTCTGGGATGTTAGCACAGGTGAATGTCTCAAAATTTTGTTGGGACACACAAGTTGGGTATTGTCCGTTGCTTTCAGTCCTCTTGGTAAGATCCTAGCTAGCGGTAGCGTAGATCAAACGGTAAGGTTGTGGGATGTTCAATCCGGTCAATGTATCAAAACTTTACATGGTCATACCCACTGGATCAGGTCAGTTGCCTTTAGTCCAGATAGTCGAACTTTAGTAAGTGGCAGTGAAGATGAAACTGTTAAATTATGGGATGTTTTGACGGGTGAATGCCTAAAAACTTTAAGAAACGAAAGACCTTATGAGGGAATGAACATTACTGGCGTTACAGGTTTAACCGAAGCAACTATTGCTTCTCTAAAAGTTCTGGGAGCAATTTAAAATTGACTTTCTCCCTAGTTTTACTTCGCTTCACTTTGTCCTTTGAGCGTTTAGTATGGGTGGCAGATTGGTATATTCGAGATGAAACTTATTCCAAGGCTTGCTGCGTCCCCAATGTTGCTCCCTGACCAAAAATTAACGACATTTCAAGGGTTATAGTGGAATGGCACTAAGAAAAGCCGAAACACTTGTGGTTTAAGCGATTTGCAATTGCTCTTGTAATTCATGCCGGGGTTTAGTCATTAGGGGGTAGGCTTTCGGGCGACGTTTACGGACTCGTGGTTCACTTCTTCCAGGGCGATCACTCACAGCCTTGTGAGCAATAACTTTAAGTAAAGTCCAATAAATTTGAAAAAGTTTTGTTGAAGTTGCAGCTAAAAATTTGGGAATAAAGTTATTTAAATGGTGGCGAGTACCTTGCAGCGATAGGCGTAACGGAGGATTGCCGTAAGTAGTACCCGCAGACCACATCAAACTACGAAGTAAATTATAGGCAAGCAAATAAACATAAATTTCTTTGCGTACCATTGAGGGGGTTTTACAGCGCAAAACATCCATTCCCAAAGTAGTTTTAAGATGTCTTAAATCCAATTCAACATCCCAACGTTTACTGTAAAGCCCAACAATTTCGAGAGTAGAATAAGAAGATTTATCTAAAAGAGTAGTAATTAAACTGACTTGTTGAGTGCGAAAACCAGGAATAACAATGTAGTAGTAAATTTCTCTTACAGTTATGGTATAAGGTAGAGCATCAAATTCATCCTTGCTCAATCCTTGTGGGCATCGTTTAGATTTATACCAAGTAACAACCTTGTCGCAATCGCCAACAATTTTACCTTTCCGCATGGTTGTTGTGCGAGATTGATGCTTCCGAAATACAGCATCACAACCAAGTTTGGTAATCGTAACCATATCGGCATAAGCACAAAAAGCTCTATCCCCTAAAAGGACATCATTTGGTTTAAGAAAACTGTACAATTTCCTCGCTAATTTAATATCATGAGTGTTCATAATGTCGATACACACAGCAGTAGCGGCTCCTGTCACTAAACTGAATATCACACCAATTTTAGCAATTGGAAATCCACATCCCTCTTTTTGGGTATTAGGTTGGGGGTATTCTTTTTGATTCTCTACGGTATCTGGCATGGAGACAGTTGAACCATCTATTACTTTTACATTGCGACCACACCATAAATGTTCTTGGGTCACTTTCGTTTCTAGGTTTTGTGCCGAGCAATTGAAAAGTTTTTCTAATAATTTCTCTGGAAGTCTCGCCCTAGCTTGGCAGTAACCACTCGTATCTGTTGAAGGGATTTCTACCTCTTCTTGGGCTAAATGAGCAATTATTTTACTGACAGCATTATGGCAACTTTTATCCATATCTAAAACCTGTGATAAAAATGCCCACAACCTTATAAATGGGTCAAACAATCGCTTTTTATACTTGATTTCTAGCTCAGATATTGCAAGTCTTATTACCGATTCTGGCAACAGTTCTTTGAAAGGTAGCCCTAAACCCTGACTAAATTTATCCTTGAGAATTTGTACTCGTAGTGTCACAGTAGTAATTATAGTGTTGGCTTGCCCGTATCAAAGAAAGTATTCCATGAACGAGTAAGCTTTTTCTAACTACAAAATTTTTGGGCAACCCTGCATCATTTCTCCATCTGCGTTCGTCTCTGACGTTGCCGAAGGCATCGCCTGACTCATACCATGACTGCGGGACTGGGCATTAAAGCTGTAGCCTTTATTCTACATAGCTTCGAGCTTTTCTTAGTGCCATTCCACTTAGGATTGTTAGTATCGAAAAATCCGTGAGTTGCAAAGTGTACAATTTGGTATTGACTCATTTCTGGATTCATTACGGTAGTACGATTAACATCAAAATCAAAAGCTGATTTGCTTGATGATTTAGGAACTAAACTCAAAATATTTGTGGCTTCTGTGTGCGTCCCTTCAAGGCGAGGAAAACTAAAATTTGAATCACAGCTAGAACGCCTCATTGCTAAAGTATTTAATTCAGTAGAGTTGGGATTTTTACCTCTATTTTGACCACTTTGAATTACACTTGGCTTTAACCGATCATCATCTTTACTAAATACCGGATGATCCATTTGGTTTTTGAAAAATCAAATATGAGTCTTAAAACAATTCGCAATGGCGCTCTCTACCTTCGCGCAGCGTGTCGCAGACAGACGCTAAAAGCGTAGCAAGATCCCCGGGTACGCGCAAAGTGAGTCTTCTCCCAAGGGGAGACGCCAAAGGCGACCGAGCGTCATTACGAATTACGAATTATTTAAACGCTTGTTCTAGTTGTTCAGATGCCAGAGATTTAATTAAACTTAACGGTAGTGATTGCTGACTAATTGTATTCACGTAATCTACACTCAAAGATGGAAGATAACTGGGCTGTTCAGCAACATAAGTTTCAAAGAAAGGAACACTTAACGCTTTCACATAACGACGTGCCAAAGCTGTACTAGAACCGATTAGTTGTGTCGGAACAGGTACGGTTGCATTTGGTGATTCTGCAATAGTAGAAAAGTGTGTTCCGCCATTGATAACTACTAAATATTTATTTGGAGTTGCTAACCAAGTAAAAGGCTGAATTTGTTCTGGTAAAGCTGGAGCAATCGTATCATAACTACCAGATACAATCATCACCGGAATTTTTATTTGGCTAAGACTAGCTTTTCCAAAAATACTACTATCAATTGGATCAATCGCGATTATTGCTTTAACCCTTGCATCAAATAATTTGTATTTGACGTGGGGTAAATTGACCGCCAAACATTGAAGTAAAAGCGAAATATTTAATGTATCTTCCAACGACGCACAGTCGGTTTTAAGTTGTTCAAAATTAATCTTTGCACCTGCTAATGCTAATGCCGTATATCCACCAAATGATTGCCCGACTACACCAACTTGTTCTAAATTTAAACGTCCTTTAAATGTGGGATCAGATTTGGACAAACGAGTGAGTTCATCTAGTAAATATTTAATATCTAAAGGTCTGTCAATAAATTCTCTGGGATTAGTCACTCTATCCGCTGTACCTGCTAACAATGCTTGCAGTTGTTTTGAATCGCTGCCAGGATGTTCTGGAACCGCAACCACAAAACCATAAGATGCTAGATGTTCAGCTAGATAAGCAAAACTTGTTCTGTCAGAACCAAGTCCGTGCGAAATGACAATTATCGTTCGAGGAGTCTGGGCAACTGGGAGGTAAATATCAGCAGGGAATATCCGATTCCGTGAAACGTCATCAAGTCTGATAGTTTGCTTGAAAAAATGAAAACTTCCAGGTTTTCCTAAGTCTAATACTGGAACGCTATTAACTGTAGGAGTCTTGCTTACCTTTTCTTGGGATTGTTGGTTAATAAGGGCTATTACATTTTGAGTTTGATTGACTAAATCCTGTAAGGCATTTACAATTTGGAAGCTCTGATTTAAATTAATTGAAATTGCACTTGCAGGAAACTTACGTAAGACATTTAAAAGTGTAAAATTATTTGGCTCTGCGGCTGATAAAATCAATGCAGCACGAATAGCGTAGAATCCTGATAAATTAGATTCTGTCTGAATAACTTTTCCTAATTTTTTTAATAATATCTCCCCAATTGGTGTATAAAGAAACTGCGAAACTTCTACTTCATTTAAGGGAATAGGAGTAGTTAAAGCCTGACGCAATTGAGTTAGTTGCTTTTTGCCTACATCCTGTCTATATACAGCTAATTCATCGTCTATTTTGCCCGTTCTAGCATAAGTCTCAAGTGAATTAATGGGGATAGATTCTTCTAAAAGACCGTAATTGAATTTTATCCTTTCTGCACCTAAAGCTTGATTTGCAGTTAGTAAAGGTAGTAACCCTATACTAAAAATTCTCAAAGCTATTTTGAGCAAAAGGGTTTGTTTACCTAAAACATAAGTCATAACTTGTCATTTAAATAAAATTAGCTGATCAGATAATTTGATCGAGATTAGCATCCACTTCCACTACTTTTCAGATAAGCATAAACAACTTTCTTTTTGACTGGGAAAAGGTTGCTGGGCTTGGGGGAAAGATGAATTCAAACCCTTTCCCCAAAAAACCGAAAAGTATTACATAACCTGAGTTCGGGTTAAGCAGATTGAGGTAAAAGCCATTCCATCTGAAGGCTGGGTTTCTTAGGTTGATGGCAATAAGCGATTAATCCGCACAGAACGTTAACGCAGAAATTAACAGGGCTTCGGTGTCTAGAATGTTCGATTTGAGAAATATTCTTGAGTTGATCGTTAATAGTCTCAATAATGGAGCGTTTACGGGATAAGAGCTTGTCATGGAGATGCATCAGATGGTTTCTCATGTTGCGACGGGGTTTGGCAAAAAATTTAATGCCGAACTCTTGCAAAAGTTGAGAAGCCAGTTTTTGAGAGACATATCCGCGATCGCCAAATATTTTGCCAAACAGATCACTGAGTAAATCAGGAACTGGTTGACGGTCATCAATATTACCAGGAGTAAGAACCACATTTAAGAGTTGACCAAGTTCATTGACGACAAGATGAAGCTTAAACCCGAAAAACCAATCCACAGAAGTCTTTCCACGAGAGGCTAAACCTTCAAAAACCTTATGCCGAGAAATCCGACGATTATGGCAGACCTTCAGACATGTTGAATCGATAAAACCGATACCCGTACACCGTCCAAAACAATGCTTCAGGTAAACGCACAAAGGTATCAAGGTTGATGGTATCCATTCAATGAATCGTTGATAACTCGGAAGTCCCGGAAAAGCACAACTCCATTGCTGTTTGACATGATTCAAATAAAAATGCTTGAAATTCCGGTAGTGATTTTGATGAAATGCAATCAGTATCGTCATTATTTCACTCAAACACAGACTTCTAGCCCGAATCCGTCTTATTCCTCCATGTACCAACAGCTTTTTGTGCCATTGGCTTTCAAACGCCTTACAAAAATCATCTACATGACAGAACAAAAATTCTAAACTAAACATAGGACAGGTGCTGGATTTGACGTTATTTTCAGCTTACTACCTGTCCCTTTCCTTATCCCGAACTCAGGTTACATACGTCCGCGATAGTCTTGCAGCACAAAGATTTCATAACTCCTGCCTCACCCCAACAAATAGCTTAACAAGCGTGCCATTCGTTCAATTCTCCTTTTTTCTGCCAAGTTCAAGTGCATGGCACACCAATATCGCAGTACACGAGAGATTTGCTACGAGCAGAAGACTATCTTACTAAAAGGGGTTTAAAACCCCATCCCCAACGCCAAAGCTTGTAATGCGATTGGGGTTTAAATCCCCAGACGCTCTCTACGAGACGCTTCGCGTGGCTTGCTTCTCTGTAAGAGTACGAAGACTCGCTAACGCAACGCTTTCACGGAAACGTAATTGCGTTAGCGACGTAGGAGCGTCATGGGCGAAAAAGCGAATTGCGAATTGTTTAAAGCGTTCGTCCTAATTTGTGCTGTTTTCTGTTTGCCACTAGCCGTTCTTCATACAGTTTCAGCCGTTGATGATTTTGCTCGTTCATTTCATATAAGGAGGGATCTTGCTGATATGGGTAGGAATCGCAGTGATCAGTATCCGGTGAGAGTGCCCTACCCGGAGCAGGCAGGGCATTTTCATATCCTTCATACCCAACCCCATAAGAGGTAGGAATATAGGCAGGGGCCGGAGAATCCGTTCCATATCCGGCGTATCCAACCCCGGAAGAGATGGCAGTATCAGTAGAGGCAGGAGGGTCAGTTCCATATCCAGCGTATCCAACCCCAGAAGAGGTGGGAGTATCAGTAGAAGCGGGAGGTTCAGTTCCATACCCGGCGTATCCAACCCCAGAAGAGTCAAAGACACTAAATGAAGATGAAGGACGGTACACTTGTCTAACCCGATGTTCATAATCAAAATCAACAGTCATACCATCCGTAAACTCAGGTAGCGCTTCTACCTGGGCTTTAGTCAGGTTGACTGCATAGACGCGGTGGGTATCATAGTCTACCTGAGCCCATCCAATTGGCAGCAGAACTTTTTTGCCAAAAATCCACATGCCTGTGTTGATTACCAGATAACGAATGTGGCCATCATCATCAACTAAAAGGTCTTCAGCAGAGCCAACTTTTTCGTCTTTGGAGTAAAGGTCAAACCCCCTCACATACTCCTGATAATTCTGTTCATGATCATTGGCATCAAAATCTTCGATTTGATGAAGAGACATAATATCTTTTGGACTCCTTTTTTTATGGTTTCAATTCATAGACTGAGGTGGAACCAAACCGATGTTCATATTTAACGAACTTTGGGGGTTTAAGTCCCCAGCAATATAGGCAGTGCGAATTGAAGCCTCAGCTAAATCCCCGTCACTTTCACGTAATTGCGAATTGCTTTAAGGGATCATTATCCCAAATCCACTCCAGCCCAATGATCGCAGCAAACTAGCAGCTTCCTGCCTCTCTGAAGGATGAGATTTTGATTCTAGGTAGTATAAGTTTTAGATTCAGAAGGCAATTATTAGCAATCTCCCAGAATCTATCTGTGGGTACTTTCATGCATTTTTTCTGCCTTCAAGTATCGCTTTGCAGTCAAAATTGAAGTTAGTTAGTTGAAGGAATGATTCATAACGCTAGACTACCAATGCAAACCAACAATCAACCAAATCCAAGTGATTCACCGCAAGTATCGGGTCAAATACCTCATCAAAAGATTCTGCCCACTGCCCCATTACCAGAATCTATTAGTCAAAATATCGAGACTATCATCGCATTGCATAGACGTTCGGAAAAAAATGTCTCACAACACCAGCGCTTTGTAGAAACGATAACCGTCTTTTTTGGTCGTCCTGTATTCCTGTATAGTATTCTGCTTGGGATTATTCTCTGGATAACACCCAATTTCTTACCACGACGTTTAGGCGTACCAAAAATTGAGGAAGTTCCATTTCCTTGGTTACAATTTTCACTGACTGCGGGTTCATTGTTGGTGACAACAGGGGTATTGATTAAACAAGAGCGACAAGAAAAGTTAGCAGAGCAACGGGCGCAACTTAGCCTTCAACTCAACCTACTTTCTGAGCAGAAAATCGCTAAACTCATCGCGTTGGTTGAGGAATTACGCCAAGATATTCCCAATGTCAAAAATCGCTTTGATCCGGAGGCCGAAATAATGAAGTCTCCTACTGATGCACATGCAATTGTAGACTTATTGGAAGAAACCTTAGCATCGGAGTTAGCAAATTTATCGCAGGAAGAAATATCAACTCAGGAGTAACAAAACAAAGTCTCAAAGCCGGGAGCAACGCGATTTTCTGAGATCAGACAAAAAAGGTGCGATGCATAGGGCGGGCGTAGCCATCGCTAAAAACTAGTTTCAATATGATTTGTGTTTTTGCTATAAATAAGGCAGTATTAATACTAGTTTCAATTTGCGGAATATTTTAATATTCAAAAGATGACTCACTTTTTGTGGGACAAAAAAGTGACATTTGATGAGATAGTCAAGGTACTGCAAGTGCTGCCAGTCACAGAGAAACACGAGGTTGTTGTAAGAAACTGTGTTTGGAAGACCAGGAAGAGGTGTGTTTAATGCTAGCGTGGCAAAACTAGCTAGAGCAAAAACTTAAACCTAGTAAATTCGTTATTATTGAAAATTTTGGTTTACCTATTTACGCCTATTTCAATCATGAAAAATCTACTCTAGCAAGTTTTACCACTCTAGGTTTAATGTACTGGCGCGGAGCCGGAGATGTTCCGCCTCTGGTGAATATCGAACTTATTTCCATATCGCCAGTGATTGGCAAGTTTCAGAGGCAACAGTTTGTCGTACTGTTCATTGGATAGAAAATATTTTAGTCAATTCCGGGAGGTTTCGGTTAGGGGGAAAAAGTCATTGTTGACACCATCACAAAACCGAAAACAGTAGCAATGAAAGGGTTACACTAACGCACATCTGGAAGCGATCACTACTAACCCACTTACCTAAATCGACAAGATTGATCTATAGTCGGAGTCTCTTCAAATTGCACTATTATTAGAACAGCTGGCGCATCGCCTACTGTTCCAGATAAGTGACCTTTATGACCTTGCGCGTCTGCTTTCGTGCCCTGATCTTCTCCAAAGGAAATTTCGCCAACACCCATCTCCACTCGCTGTCCGTCCATAGTCTCCACAAACCAGCGTCCCGACAAAGGTATGATCCACTGGGGTTTCGGGTTCTCATGCCAGTTACCAACCCATCCCACAGGTAGCACAGTAAAGGTGATTGTAGCACCAGACTGCTTCAAATTAGAAAGCCACTGCGGTGAGGTATCCGGGGCTATGCCTTTTTCTATGAAGTCTTCAATTTGACAACAGGATTGGTGACTTATACCTTCGTCGTCAGTCCAGACGTGCCAGTATTCAATTGTTGGTTTGGGTGATGAGTTATTCTGCATAATAATGGCTCGTTTTGATCCGAAATGTATTTAAAGGCGAATTATAAATTACAAATTACGAAATTCTAACCGTATAATTGCGTCCTTCCCATTTGCTGCTTTCAATCCAGAAAAAGGTAAATTTGATTGGCTGTTGCTGATTATCAGAAATAGAGATATCTACAAAATTAACTCCTAACCTTGTAGAAGTAGCAGATGTATCTTTTACGGTTTGCCAATTATCATCTGACCAATGCAAATGAAAAGATGCTAAAGCGTGAATTCGCAATGTATAACCTTTGTTAATTTTATCTATTTGACGGTTAAACTTCCAAATTTCCAATGATTTACACTGCTTTCTTTCACCTATATATCGATTCGCTACCTCTGGAACTAAATCAAATACTTGACCATCATGATTTGACCGTAACAGTTTGATATACTCCGAATGCGTCCACATCAAAGGCATTGCAGAACCTGTTGGTCTTCCTAAATACAGATGGTTTTCAGGTATATCTGCTTCATCCCAAACCTGTTCGGGTAGTAAACAAGTATTTGATGCAAATCCTTCTATCGCCTTGATATATGTTTTGACATCGCCGCCAACAGCTAATTCATAATGTCCCCGTTCTCCTGTTAAGAGAGGCCAAGCGCGTCCCTTACCATAATCGGTATAAGGACTGCTGTCTTCTTGTTGTCCGTAGCCGTCGTGGTTGTAACGATGCCAACAAGGCCCAGCAGATGTATCAACTTTTAAAACTGCATCAATTACTTTGACAGAATCAACAATAATCGGGTCATCAGGTTTGCGAATTCCATAGCGTACTAATTGCAAAAACCCACCATCAACAATTTCCTTCGCGGGAAATTCTGACGGCTGACCAGGTGGTTGACTGCTGATAACAAGAGTTCCTTGGTTAGGATTTTCGTTAGGTTGAGGATTATTAATATCTGTAGGAGTAATCCGAATGTAATGGTGTTTGATGCCAGGAACTAAAGTGCCTTCAGTGGTAACTGTCCAAGCTTCGATATGAGATTCTAAAAAATCAGCGTATTCTTCGATAAAGTTTGCTGTTGCTTCATCGCCACGTTCGCGAACAAATTGAGCAGAACATATTAATGCGGCAATATTAGATGCTAATGTTGATGGTGAATAACCACTATTTTCTTCCCAACGTTCTTGTTGGGTAGCTGGGCCGTGACGAATTAAATAACCTGCCGCCCGTAAAATCATCGGATAGATATCGAAGTTTAAACAAGTTTTTTGCTGGTGTAATAGCCATGCTAACAGAATGGGAAATGCCACCTCGTCAAGCTGGATACCTGTCCAATAAGGTTTACCATCAACCCAGAAATTTTGAGGAAAACCGCCATCTTCCTGCTGACTAGTGGCGAGATAAATTAGCGATCGCACTGCTGTATCTGTTTCCCCAGCCGCCACTAAACCTGATACACTGCTAACCATATCCCGCGTCCAGACAAGGTGATATCCTCCTTGGTCTTGGTCGTCTTTGGCTTCACCCCAAGGAATAGCCAGAGATGCAATTAATGCGCCAGGATAGGTTTTATCTTCATGCGCTAACAACAGACTAATGCTGTTGTGATACAACTTCCCATCATCATAAGAACTATTTTCTAATGGTTTGATGCCCTCACGCGATCGCTTCCACTGTTCGTTATATAGCTGCTTCTGCTTTTCAAAAGGAATATTCAGTGACTGAAACAGTGTAGAAATGGCATTATGCAGATTTGTGCCAAACGCCAGTCCTAAAGTAAACTCTTTAGTGCTATCTAAATTTAGTTCTCCAGTCAGAGCAAGGTTGCCATCTACAGCACTGTCAAACTCCCAATCCATCTGAAAATTATCAGCTAAATCTGTCCAACCATCACTTTCACCAACGTAGCCACAAGAAAGACGGGTAAAGGGAATTGTTGCACCCAGTGCTAACCATGTTCCTTCTTTCTCGGCTGTGAGAATCCGATGTCCAGCAACTTCTACAGCATAACCATTATTACCTCTACCTCCAACTTCCAGATGTGGCGCACACAAAGCGTATAGCTGGAGTTGGGAAATAAAATCGCTATCTCCTGTTAACTTTGTGCGTTGTAAAATACAGGATAAATGCGGGTCAGCAATTACTTCTTTGATTACAGCATAACGCCCTTGTGGATCGGAATTAGTGATGCGGTATCCTAAACCATGAGTCCACATCGGTTCAACTTTTGATTCGAGATGGCGTTTCTCTTCGTGAAAAAAGCTTTTTCCATCAGAAATTAGATACTGTAAATCCCGAACTTGGGGTTTATCTACTGTGGGATGGTAGACTTCAGTGACAACACCATTCCAAATAGTAAACCAAATGTTACTAGAGATAGAGTAAGCTGTTCCGACTCCATCTTTATTGGCATGAGTCCATCGGGGATCGATACCCCGTGAGCCAAAAGCCTGTCCTTGAGCAAGAATTTTTACCATAATCGTAATTGCGTTAGCGCAGCGTTAGCGACTTAGGAGCGTCATGGGCGAAAGAGCGAACTTGTACTGAGCGCAGCCGTAAAGCCTGCGGCATAGCTACGCTTAGGGCGCAGCCTCTCGTAGAGAAGTATTGCGAATTGGTTTAACCATTCTCTGTAAATCCTGGATACAAAGTCATACCACCATCTACAAACAGTGTTGTGCCGTTGACATAATCAGAGTCATCAGAAGCCAACCAAACTGCTGCTTTAGCGATATCTTCTACATCTCCCACACGTTTTGCTGGAATTAGTTTTAGTAACTTTGTTTCTGCTTCTGGAGTATCCCAAGCTGATTTGTTAATTGGAGTTTTAATAGCACCAGGAGCAATACTATTAATACGAATTTTGTGAGGAGCAAGTTCTTGGGCAATACTTTTCATCATCATATTAATGCCGCCCTTGCTAGTAGCATAATTAACGTGACCTGCCCAAGGAATTACCTCATGCACAGAACTTATACAAATAATCTTACCTGCGGCAGATGAAATGTCAGGCTTCACACCTCGACGTAAGAATTCCTTTGCCGCTTCCCTAGCACATAAGAATTGCCCCGTTAGATTTATCCCAATCACTGCATTCCATTGATCGAGGGTCATATCTATAAATGCTGAGTCTTTTTGAATGCCCGCATTACTTACTAAAATATCAATAGTGCCAAATTGTTTAAGCGTCTGGCTGAACATTGCCTTTACTTCGTCTTCTTTGCTGACATTGGCTTGAATAGCGAATGCTTCTCTATTAGCAGCCTTGATATCATCAACAATTTTTTGGGCTTCATCAGCTTCGGAATGGTAATTGATCGCTACTGCTGCACCTGATGCAGCCAAATAGCGAGCGATCGCTTCACCAATCCCAGAACTACCACCTGTCACAAGTGCTTTTTGACCTTTAAGCATATAAGGGAAATAACTCATAATGTTTTTTCAGAATTTTTGCTATAGGTTTTCACTTGCAAAGTTTGAGGATAGATGATGTGTATTTAATTTTTTAGAGCTATTTTTTTGATTCTGGCATCACTCTAGAGGTTTACAAGAATAAAAGCTTCTAGCCATTGGAATAATAAATATCTCTATCAAAAGAACTAGAATAATTTCATATCAATTTCATTATTGGATGAGATCTTTAAAGGATGAAGTCAGTTGAATGTCTTTCTTAAGCTGGAGATAAATTTTATAATGTTTTTTTATTATTGATTTGTGCAAGAATAATATTTCTTGGATTTTTGCGAAGTCATATACAAACAATAAGCCCTTTTTCCTATTACGTATTTACTAATATATTCCCAGGGTTGAGTTGCGTTGAAGAAGAATTCAGAATTCAGAAGTCAGAATAAATCAGTCGGGGATTCAGACCCGCGACTGATTGTTCGCCTTTGGCGTCTCCCCTTGGGAGAAGACCACCAAATTTTCAATTTGGTGGGGGTCTTAAACCCGATTATTCATCCGCTTTTTCGGTCAAAATTCATTCTGAATTCTGACTCCTGACTCCTGAATTCTGTTCGATAAAATTATTATAAATATTCGTAGACAAGAAGAAAAGTAAATAAGTAGTGGGGGCTAGAAAAAAGCTTTTATCTAGACTTAATCTCCTTTAATAGAACATTAATTATAAGTACTGAGGCTATTGAATATGTCTTGTCAAACCGATATACAGGTGCAAAGAGTTAGGGCTATTGGATTAACAGTGACAAACTGCGATAGCTCCTTAGATTTCTACATACAAGCACTTTTCTTTGAACTAGTTTCTGATATCACTGTTGAAGGACAGGATTACAGCGACTTAGAAGGCGTAGCTGGAGCAAAAATTCGCATTGTTACTTTGCGACTTGGAGATGAATTTATTGAGTTGATGGAGTATCTAAACATTCAGGGTAAACCCATTCCTAGCGATTCACAAAGTAATGACCTGTGGTTTCAACATTTCGCAATTGTAGTCAGTGATATGGATCGCGCTTATGCTCACTTGCGTTCATTTCCTATTGAACCAATTTCCATTGCTCCCCAGACAATACTACCTGGTAATGAAACATCTGGTGGTGTCCGCGCCTTCAAATTTAAAGACCCTGATGGTCATGATTTAGAGTTAATTTGGTTTCCGCCTGATAAAGGACAAGATAAATGGCATCAGAAAAACCATCGCTTGTTTTTGGGAATTGATCATAGTGCGATGTCTACGACGGACTACGCCTACGCTATTTCTAATACCGAGCAGAGTCTACACTTTTACCGCGACCTCTTGGGAATGCAAATTGATAGCCGCAGTCTTAACTGGCGTGCAACCCAATCTCGCTTGGATCATTTACCAGGAGCCGAAGTCAAAATTACAGCACTGCGACCTGTTGAAGATGGTGTGGGAATTGAACTGTTAGACTATATTGTGCCTGGAAAAGGCCGCCCAATGCCGAGTGACTGGAAAAGTTGCGATATTGCACATATCCAAATTGAGCTAGTTGTAAATAATCTTGAGCAGTTAGTGGATAAGCTACGGCGTAACGGAGTTCAGTTTGTATCGTCGCGGATTGTACAGTTTAGTGATCGCTCATTTCCTTACAGACAGGGTTGTTTAGTTAAAGATCCTGATGGACACGCAATATTGCTAATAGCAGAATAAAGGCAAAATTCACGATCCAGTTTTTATGATTGATGATTCAACGTCCAAAAATTAAAGCATCTAGCGAATATGAACCAGGGCCTAAAACCGCGATCGCAATCAACATAACGCAATACATAAAAGCCTTTTCCCAACTCGGCGGTTCGCCTTGTCCTAAAGCACCCTGATACTGTTCTTCAGGAATTAAGTATGGATCTTGAGCTATAAAAGGCTTACTTCCAGAGATGTGCAAATATATCGCAAAAATCATTGAGCAGAGAATGGGCAAAGTTGCTAAGAGTGTCAGGAATCCAATAATCAGAAAAATTCCGCCGCCTAACATTGATGCAGCTGATAAAAAGCACAGAAAGACAGGCGTTTTTAGAGACTCAGCCCATTCTTGAAGATGGGTTATTTTGGGATAACCGTGTAGTATAAACAACCAGCCAAGGCTAACTCTGAGAAATAAAAGCACTAATCCAGGAAATCCGTCAGCATACACAGGAGAAAGCGAACTTAACAACTGTGGACTTAGCTGTGGGAAATTAAATGCAGCGAGGAAAAAAGCGAGCGCTACACCCAGCCCAAATTGATAAATCATAATTGTACACCACGGGTATTAAAGTAATTCGTAATGGGCTACGCCCCGCTACGCTAACGTAGTTCGTAATTCGTAATTAAGGTCGATAACATATAAAGAATGACCGGCTGTGATGAATAGGCGATCACTTTCCTTACCGCCGAAAGTCAGATTAGCAGATGTCTCCGGTACAAAAATCTTTCCTAAGCGAGTTCCGTCGGGGGCATATATCTGCACGCTATCTTCAGAACTCGTAAAAACATTACCATTTTCGTCAACCCGCAGTCCATCGGGTTGTCCTGGATCGATGACTGCAAACACGCGGCCATTTTTTAGATAGCGATGTCTACGACGGGCTACGCCTACGTCTACAACCTCATAGACGCGAATATGATGAGGGCCCCCAGGAATATTAAAGGCAGCTGTATCTGAAACATATAAAAGGCTTTCGTCTGGACTGAAAGCCAACCCATTCGGGCGCACCATGTCTGTTACTACAGGATAAATCTCACCAGTTACCGGGTCAAAGCGATAGACGTAACTTCCGGGTTGTTCTTGTTCGCCCCCGTAACCTTGGTTTGGTTCGGTAATCCCATAAGGCGGATCGGTGAACCAAATTGTGCCGTCACTTTTGACTACCAAATCATTTGGACTATTCAGGCGTTTACCTTGGTAGCAACCGACTAAAACCTTCCATTCACCATCATGTTCGCGTCGGATAATAGCACGCAGACCGGAGGAACACGCAACTAGACGACCTTCTAAATCGCGGTAATTGCCGCTTTGATAATCAGATGGCGATCGCAAGACACTTACACCATCGGTAGAACTCCAGCGTAACAGGCAGTTGCCGTGAGCATCACTCCACACCACGCTATCATCTTCGTGGAAGTAAACAGGCCCCTCGCTATGAACGGCACCATTGGCTAGCTGCTGGAGTGAAGCACCGGGGCATACAATAGCAAGGAGGCGCTCGTCATCAATCTCAATGGCTTCAGCCATAGGAATCTCCTGTTATTTAACTTGGTTACTCGCGATAAATGGCAGGTTCAAGTTAATACAAATTTAGTTTTTATAAATATCAAATATGTATGATTTACATCATATATAAACATAAATGAAATTGGAATGAAATCTTAGCCTTTCTTTAGGCATAAATGAAAATTGTGCCATTGGATAGAGTCTAAAATTTTAGATTGGTGTTGTTAAAGGTTACTCATAGCAGTTATAGAGTTTCTTCTCTTGTTGGCGTTCTGAATGGTTCAATAATTTCCATAACTCAAATAGGATTGCTGTATGCCTAAAGGCTGAACTTATCATTTTAGGGATATACCATTGATGAGTTGAAAAAATCAAAGTTTGTGACATAAAGTAAAGCGTGCAAGCAAAAACTATCTGAATATTTCTCAATTAATCAGCTTTGCATAAATTGTTCTTAATTAAGAAATAGAGAAGCTAGAGCTTATGGATCTTGGTATTAAAGGGAAAATCGCTGTAATTACTGGAGGTGATTCCGGCATTGGTAAAGCGACAGCGAAGCTACTCGCCCATGAAGGTGTAAAGGTTACTATTCTCGATAAAACTTCCGAAAATCTTGAACTTGCGGCCCAAGAGTTAAGAAAGTTTGGAGAAATATTTACAGTTCAAGCGGATCTCACTAAACCTGAAGAAGTCGAATTTGCTAAAGAGCAAATTCTGAAGCGCTTCGGAACCGTTGACATTCTTGTTCATGCAGCAGGAATTACAGGTGCTACGGGAGATTTCCTCGAACTGAGTGATGAGGAGTGGTACAAAACAATTGAGGTTGACTTGATGGCGGTGGTACGCACCTGTCGCGCTTTTATTGGGGCGATGCGTAAAAGTGGTTGGGGCAGAGTTGTTCTCATCAGTTCGGAAGATGCACTACAGCCTTACCCAGAAGAAATACCTTACTCTGCTTGCAAAGCAGCAGTGCTGAATCTTGCAAAAAATTTATCTAAAGCTTATGCAAAAGATGGCGTGCTGGTAAATGCAGTTTCTCCCGCCTATATCGCCACACCAATGACTGACGCAATGATGGAAAAGCGATCAAAAGAGCTAGGTGTTAGCTTTGATGAGGCAATTGACAGTTTCCTTGATGAAGATCGCCCTCACATTGAACTTAAACGACGTGGCAAACCCGAAGAAGTCGCAGCTGTAATTGCCTTTCTTTGTTCTGAGCAATCAAGCTTTGTAGTTGGTTCCAACTATCGAGTAGATGGTGGCTCAGTTGCAACTTTGTAAGCAAAGCAAATTAAAAAAAACTAGTAGTCCATCAATGGATGAATAAGTTCGTAGTAAGGACTAAACTCCTTGGCTTGTAAAGTTACTGCATAACATCAAGCGGTTTAACTTTTGCAAGTCGATGCATCAAAGGTGCAAGTCTATGTAACAAAAGTACACCATAGGATAAAAAGTTTTCCCAGGATTATTGACAACTTCCGTGGATCTAGAGCATCGATTCTTTCTTTCTTCTCTACTAGACGCTTTGCGAACGTGTACTTTGCGTACTTTGCGGTTCGTTCCTCAAATCTCTCAGAATTAACGCGATACTAGTACACAAAAGTCAAAATATGACGAACATCACAGAACACTACGACATCATCATTATCGGTACAGGAGCCGGTGGAGGTACATTAGCTCACCGCCTTGCACCCACAGGTAAAAAAATTCTCGTACTGGAAAGAGGCGACTTTTTACCGAGAGAGAAAGCTAACTGGAATCCAGAGGAAGTCTATCAAAAACATCGTTACCATACTAATGAGCAATGGTATAACAAGGAAGGCAAAGCCTTTAATCCTCAGACAGGCTACTGGGTTGGTGGCAATACCAAACTCTACGGTGCAGCCCTAATTCGATTCCGAGAGCGAGATTTTGAAAGGGTAATTCATAAAGGAGGAATTTCTCCAGAATGGCCTTTGAAGTATCAAGACCTTGAGCCATACTACACACAAGCAGAAAAGCTATATGACGTGCATGGTCAGCAAGGAGAAGACCCCACCGAACCACCTCGCAGCGAACCATATCCCTATCCGCCAGTCAGCCATGAGCCAGATATGCAGTCTCTTGCTGATGGCATTCGGGAACTGGGTTACTACCCATTTCACCTACCACTAGGATTAAAGCTGAATGAAAGCGATCGCCTAAATAGCCCCTGCATTCGCTGCGATACTTTTGATGGATACCCCTGTCTGGTACAGGCAAAAGCCGATGCTGAAGTCAACGCCATTCGTCCGACTCATGAAAAGTATACCAATGTTACTCTTTTAACTAATGCCAAAGTCTTGCGGCTGCATACCAGTGAGTCGGGGCGAGAAGTAACGAAGGTAGAAACTGAAATTAGAGGAGAGCAACATTGGTTCACAAGCAATATTGTGGTTGTTGCCTGTGGTTCTGTCAACTCAGCCGCTTTGCTATTGCGCTCTACTAATGACAAACATTCCAACGGATTAGCCAATAGTTCCGATCAGGTGGGCCGGAATTTCATGAAACAACTGGAAACAGCCATAGTTTCCATACATCTAGAGGTGAATCACGCCAACTTTCAAAAAACCATCGCCGTCAATGATTTTTACTGGGGAGAGCCGGATTTCCCTTATCCGATGGGCATGGTACAGAATACAGGTAATGTCCTAGCTGATATGATTCCCGCAGAAGCGCCCCCACTGATGGCTCCATTTGTGAAGCTGATTCCTCATTTTGAGCGCCATTTGCTGGCCGAGCGATCGGTTGGCTGGTGGTTGCAGACAGAAGATTTACCAGATCCAAATAATCGGATTCGGGTGGTGGGCGACAAGATTCATGTTGACTATACATTGAATAATACCGAAGCAAGCGATCGCTTAATTCACCGATGGACATCTGTACTCAAGTCAATCCCGCACTCTGCTAAAAGCGTCCTACCATTTAGCCTTTATCCACGCACTCAGCTACCTGAACAAGCAGTTGCTCATCAATGTGGTAGTTGTCGATTTGGCACAGATCCCAAAACCTCAGTTCTTGACATCAATTGCCGTACTCATGATGTCGATAATCTCTATGTGGTAGATAGTAGTTTCTTTCCGTCAAATTCCGGTGCTAACCCAACACTCACAATTATGGCAAATGCTTTGCGCGTAGGCGCTCATCTAGCTGAACGTTTGAAGTAGAAAGTTTATTATTTCTAGGATGGACAAATTTATGAACGATCAACAGACTAATTTAGAAACGCAAAATCAAAACTCAAGAGAAACATCATCCTCTAATACTCATCTTATTACGACGGGATTGGGAGTTGTAGGAGGTGGGATTGCTGGAGCCGCACTAGGTCGATCGATTGGTGGTAAAGTTGGTGCTGCGATTGGTGGAGTTGCGGGTGCGATCGCACTTGGAGTTGCAGCCAATGAACTGGTTGTTTATGCAGAAGAATTTATTGAAGAACTTCAGCCGACTATTAGTTTGGGATTAGGCGCTGATCGCAAACCAACTGAATTACCTCTTCATTACAGTTGGGAAGAATTACAAGCACTATCAAAACCCCAAAGTGAAAAAATGCAAGCTACATAAACAAAAAATTTAATTATGAATTACGTAAAGCCTCCGGCATAGCTACGCTTAGAGCGTAATGGGGCGTAGCTCATTACGAATTAATCCAAAATAATCATGCCAATAAAGGCAACTCACAGCCATAATTGAGTCATATTTTTACCAACAAAATATTTCTTGTGAAAACTATCAATAACATAGTTGTCACATTGTTTATAAAATAGCTATAACGTTTTAGTTCGGTGCATGAAGAATGTCACTTAAAGGAAAAGATGGCCGGAATTAAAGGATAATGTGGCCGCCCTAAAAAGCTGGAATGCTTATTTTTCTGTGACTTAAAGTAAAAGTTTGCCGCAATGGCAACCTTATCCCGGATTTCTCACAAGCAAAAAATCTGGGCTTATGTACAGCTTGTCACCTCAGTTTGATATGCGATGGAGGGGAAATGTATCATCAGAAGAACTGTCTCTATTTTAAGCGGGCATTTAAGAAATTTTCATTGCCAAAATCTTTCTCCTCCCCTGCTTCTGAAATGGGCGTCACTGATAACCGATTTACTGATCCGAGAACCATTAGTTCTTCAAAGCTAAACTCCTATCGAAGCATTGACAACAAGATGACCTGAGAAAAAGTTTCCACAAATTCCATCACAACTGTTTGCCATTCACTTATGAGCCAGTATATTTACAGTAGTCTCACAGATGATGAAAAACTTAATTTTTCTAAGGAAGCAGAGGTTTTCGTTTTTCCCACTTCTTTCGCCCAGCAGCGATTGTGGTTTCTCGACCAGTTAGCACCGGGGAATCCATTTTACAACGTGTCAACAGCACTTCACCTGACAGGTTCCCTCAACTTCACCGCCTTAAAGCAGACATTCAACGAAATTGTACGTCGCCACGAAACGTTACGTACTAGGTTTGTTATGGTAGAGCAGCAACCAATACAGGCGATCGCACCTAGCTTAACCATACCTCTTCCCTTAATAGACCTACGCAATTTAGACAGCCCAGAACGCGACACACAAGTGCAGCAAATCGTAACCCAAGAGGCTCAACATCCTTTCAATCTCACCACTGGGCCATTACTGCGAGTAAAGCTACTGCAACTGGATGAAGCAGAATATCTCCTGCTGCTAAATCTACATCACATAGTTGCCGATGGCTGGTCAATTGGAGTGCTAATTAAAGAATTGGGGGTATTATACAAAGCCTTGGCAGGGGATAAGCGATGTCTGACGACTAGCCACTCCGTATCTACGCTTCTACCAGAACTACCCATTCAATATGCAGATTTCGCTCAATGGCAACGGGAGTGGCTACAAGGAGTGGCAGCAAACGGCACCTCGCCCCTACAAAGCCAGTTAGTTTATTGGCAAAAGCAATTAAACGGGATTTCGGTATTGAATCTCCCCACCGACCGACTAAGACCAGCAGTTCCTAGCTACAGGGGTGCAAAACAATTTTTAGAGCTACCACACACCTTAACTCAAGCGTTAGAGGCACTGAGTTCCCAAGAAGGCGTTACCTTGTTCATGACGATGCTGGCAGCGTTTCAGACTTTGCTCTATCGCTACACGCAGCAAGAGGATATTGTAGTTGGTTCACCTATTGCTAATCGCAATCGTAGCGAACTAGAAGGATTAATTGGTTTTTTTGTCAATAGCTTAGTGCTGCGTACTGACCTATCAGGAAACCCAACTTTTCGGGAACTATTGAGTCGAGTTAAAGAGGTAGCTCTAGAAGCATACAGCCATCAAGATTTACCTTTTGAAAAACTTGTAGAAGAACTACATCCAGAGCGTAATCTGAATCAAAATCCGCTATTTCAAGTTGTTTTTGCGCTCCAAAATGCGCCGATGACAGCCTTAGAGTTACCTAATTTAACTTTAAGTCCGCTACCATTTGAAACGGAAACAACGCGCTTTGATTTGGAGTTCCACTTGTGGGAGCGAAATACTCAAAATGGGTTATGGGCAGATAGCACAGAAGGAATTAGTGGTTTTGTAATTTATAGCACTGATTTATTCGATGACGCTACTATCACTACGATGCTAGGACACTTCCAAACGTTACTGGAGGGTATAGTTGCAAATCCAGAAGACCGAATTGCACATTTACCATTTTTAAGCGAATCTGAGCTACATCAATTGTTAGTTGGATGGAACAATACCCAGGCAATTTATCCTCAAGATAAGTGTATTCATCAGTTAATTGAGAGCGTAGCAGAGCAGAATAGTGAGGCAACTGCACTAGTATTTGGCGATGAGCAACTTAGCTATAAAAAGTTAAATGTACGCAGTAATAAAGTTGCACATTATCTCAAAAAATTAGGAGTTAAAAGCGAAGTTTTAGTAGGACTTTGTGTAGAACGCTCTTTTGATATGGTAATCGGTATGTTGGGCATCTTGAAAGCAGGTGGAGCTTATGTACCTTTAGATCCAAGCTATCCATCTGAACGTTTAAACTTTATGCTTGAAGATGCTCAAGTCTCAGTTTTATTAACTCACGAGCGATGGCTTGAACGGCTGAAAAACTCTAATTCACAAATAATCTGTTTAGATAAAGATTGGGAAATTATTTCTCAAGAGATTGAAGATAATCTTACTAGTAAAGTTACAGTAGATCACCTCACTTATGTCATTTATACCTCTGGTTCAACTGGAAAACCTAAAGGGGTTAAAATTGAACATAGAGGATTGTTAAATTTAGTATTTTGGCATCAAAAAGCGTTTGCAGTTTCACGCCTTGATCGAGCAACGCAGATTTCTGGAGTTGGCTTTGATGCTTGCGGCTGGGAAATTTGGCCTTATCTTAGTACTGGGGCAAGCATTTATTTTGTGGATGATGAAACCAGGCGATCGCCTGACGATTTCCGAGATTGGCTAGTATCAAAAGCAATAACAATTTCTTTCATCCCAACACCTTTAGCAGAGAAAGTTCTATTATTAGATTTTCCTAAAAATGCAGCTTTACGAATATTGCTCACAGGTGGAGACAAACTAAATCAATATCCTTTAGCTTCTCACTCTTTTCAAGTATTTAATAATTATGGGCCAACGGAGAACACGGTTGTTACAACTTCTGGTCATATTTCTGTTAAGAATAAAGATAATTTAGCACCTGCAATTGGTCACGAGATCGCCAATACAAAACTTTATATATTAGATAAACATTTACAACCAGTACCTATTGGCGTTCCGGGAGAGTTATACATAAGCGGTGATGGGTTAGCACGAGGTTATTTAAATCATCCTGACTTAACTGCTGAATCCTTCATTTATCATTCTTTTACTAATAAGTTAAAAGCGCGGCTTTATAAAACAGGTGATTTAGTTCGCTATCGAGTAGATGGCAACATTGAATTTTTAAGTCGTCTTGACGAGCAGGTAAAAATTCGTGGCTACCGGATTGAGTTGGGAGAAATTGAAGCGGTACTGAGTCAGCATCCAGCAGTGCAGGAAACTGTAGTAATAACTAGTCAGGATGAACAAGAAAAGCGCCTAGTAGCTTATATAGTACCAAAAACTGAATACAGTAACGAACAGGAGAATTTGCAATTAATGCAATTCCAGAATGAGCAGGTTTTACAATGGCAGATGTTGTATAACGAAACTTATAATCAATCTACTGATTCAGATCCTACATTCAATTTTGTCGGCTGGAATAGTAGTTACACAAATCAGCCTATTCCAGCAGAGCAGATGCGTGAGTGGGTGGATAACCAAGTCGAGCAGATTTTGGCTTTACAACCCAAACGAGTGTTAGAAATTGGTTGTGGAACAGGCTTGATTCTATTTAGAGTTGCACCTCACTGCACTAAATATTGGGGAACAGACTTTTCCTCAGTTTCACTTAGCTGTATTCAGCAACAGCTACAAAAACAAGAAATGCCGCAGGTAACACTGTATCAGCAAATGGCTACTAACTTCGATAAAGTCGAAATAGCAGCTTTTGATGCAGTAATTCTGAACTCGGTTGTACAATATTTTCCTACTATTGATTATCTAATTAGTGTATTAGAAGGTGCTGTGCAGGCAACTGCTCCAGGTGGCTTTATCTTCATAGGGGATGTGCGTAATTTGCCACTCTTGCAAGCTTTTCATGCGTCAGTCCAACTGTATCAAGCTGAACCTTCCCTTACCTGCTTGGAGTTACAACAACGGGTACAAAGGCAAATATTTCAAGAAACAGAGTTAGTTATTGACCCAGCTTTTTTTACTGCAATCAAGCAACGCTTTCCGCAAATTAATCATGTACAAATCCAACTGATCCGGGGTAAACATCACAATGAGTTAACTGAGTTTCGTTACAATGTTATTCTTCATATTCGTGCCGAAATTGTTAGTAATGCTGGAAATTATTCAGTATTTAACTGGTCTGAAGATAATCTAACAGTCTCAGCAGTACGCCAGTTATTAATTGAGAATCAGCCAGAAATATTAAGCATTATTAATGTACCTAATGCGCGGCTGATGTCAGCAATTAAAACAGCAGAATGGCTATCAGACGTAAAAGGTTTTAAAACTGTAGGGCAAATACGTAAAGCTTTGCAAGAACTAGAAAATTTCGGAGTAGATCCAGAAGATTTCTATGCGCTGAACGTACCTTATAGCGTTGATATTACCTGGTCATATTCAAGTACTGAAGGACATTATGATGTAGCTTTTGTACGGCAAGATGAAGTAAGTAAAAGAACTATTTTTCCCTATAGTACGACTCTCTCTCGGTCTTGGCAATCTTACGCCAATAATCCCCTACAAACCAAAGCAGCACGTAAGTTAGTGCCGCAGTTGCAGAATTACGTAGCACAAAAACTGCCTGAGTACATGATCCCATCAGATTTTGTAGTATTGGAGTCTTTACCTCTAACAGCTAATGGTAAAGTCAATCGCCGCGCCTTAAGAGCATTCCATAATGGAATCAAGCCCCAATTGCCTGAAAATTACATTGCACCTCGAACTCCTGTTGAACAAGAGCTGGTGAAAATTTTTGTTGAGGTTTTGGGACTTAAGAGCGTCGGAATTTATGATAATTTCTTTGAATTAGGGGGTCATTCATTACTGGCAACTCAGCTTGTCTCTAGAGTGCGCGACGCCTTACACGTGGAGTTGCCTTTGCGTAGCGTATTTGAGGCATCGACAATTGCAGAATTATCTAAGGTGGTGGAAAGCTTTAAAGAAAGCAATGCTCAAAGTCTTGCCCCAGTTTTAGTCCCACTATCGCGTGAAAGTCGGCGGATTAAGTTATCTTCCTTAAACGAAGAGAGCGTAAAACTAAAAAAAAAGAGCAGGCACTAGATTGAATTGTTGCATTAACAATCAAGTTTATTTTTGCTGTCTCCAAACCAGCTTGTACTCCCTTTCAACAGCCGCCAGCAGCTTTGCCTGCAAGGATGACAGATAAGGTTTAGCTTGTTTCCCCAACCCCTGCAACAGCCAATCTACAGAAGAGTCACGGGTCGTCACTTGATGCAACTGCCGTAACCTCATACATAGCTGCTGCATGAATTGGCAATCTTCATCAAGCAATTCCAGTGATTTCAGGTGTTCAATCTTCACGGTATAATCGCCGTCCCATGTCTGGACTGTACAACTATATTCGCCAACATGAGTTACCACACCCCAATAACCCGCTTTACCTCTCAAGTCTGGGTTATCCTTTGGCAAAAGAATGCATATTTCACCAATATGGTAAGGATTGGGTACTTTCGTCCTTTCGCGTATCCTATCTACAACATCTTTTACTATCCGACCAGAGGGAATCTTATTCCCAGCTTGCTCTACTGCCTGCTGCCAAACATCCGCTTGCACAGCTGGTTCCAACTCGGCTTTCGCCAAAAAACGCAATTGTCGTTCGTTGGTCGGCATTGGAATTTGCCGACCATTGGTCGGCAAAAACTTTTGGAGATTCTCATAAACGACAGTAGCCGAAATCTTTAAGTACGCCGCATCACGACTATAATTGAAGCGTTCGCGGCAGTATTCTTCAAAAGTCCGGTGCGTGGAACGGTACAGCCGTCTGTCCCTCAACTCCATCAGCGCCTGACCCGCTTCTAAAAACGCACGTTCTACACGCTGTTCCAAGTGTAGGCGTAAGCTTTGTTCTTCCTCGGTCAACTCTTTTACTTCAACAGCAGTCACTGTAATCGTTGCTGAGGCTGGGTTATCCTGCCCAGAATTATTTTCCTTTGCAGAGTCGGTTGCTGGCTTTGGTTCACCAGATGCCACAGGGATAACTTTCTTGCGTCTAGATGGTGGTTTGTTCATTGGCCCACCTCTAGGCTGACAGCAGTCGAACAAATATTGAATTGTGTCATCATGGGATATAGAGTTTTTATTTATGCCCCCATCCTTTAAACAGGTTGGGGTTTTTAATTGCTTTTTATATTTTGCACCGATGAAAGAATACTTTAACGAAAATCAGCCGAATACCACAGTTAACAAGAAAGACTTCAGTTGTCAGGTGCCTGAATTCAATTCTGATTTCTGACTTGTGCCAACTGAATTCAATTTCAGCTTATTCTAGAAAATACCCTCTTCAACACATGGGTAAAACAACGGCTAATGCTTGATTATTTGACCGCGAGTATTGCATTTTGGATGACTTTGTTTGGAGTACAAGAGTCGTTGTTAGAATTTCGCCTGGGTTATCTCGGTCGCTACTGGTTTCTTGCGATTAGCGCTAGCCTACTCCTGAGCTTTTTGCTCTCTGCCCCGATTATTATCACCCTAATCATTAAATTTGCAGTAGATCCATTCACTTGGACAGGTAATGTTATTCTTTGTGCGATCGCTGCGGTAATCTTTGGTATGATTCTCAGTCTGGCGCAGTGGTTAATACTTCGTCAAACCGAGATGACACCAAGAGTCTTTGCACCGATCAATACAGTTGTTGGAATTCTCGTCTACTTCCTACTGGTGTGGCTCAATGAAGGTAGTTTGGAGTGGAGTGGTAATCCTTTTGGGGGCTGGAAAACTGTAATAATATTTTTAGCTGGTGGTGCGATTACCGGAGCAGCCACAGGTAAGGCTTTGGATTTCTATTGTGAACGAGTGGAGCAGCGATTAATTCAGCTTGAAAGAGACAGGGTAGAAAGAGAAATCAGAGATAGAGAAGAAATAGAAAGGCAAGAAATAGAAAAGTTAGAAAGGGAAGCCCTAGAAAGAAAAAGGATCTCAAGAGAAATCGCTTTGGAGTCAGAAAGAAAGTGGTATGAAGAACATGGTGATGATGATTTCGATTATGAAGATGAAGATGATGAAGACTAATATCTTGACTTCGTGTTATCAGTTATACAAAATACTACAATCTTAAAGCTTCTAATTGTTCGCTTCGACAACTATTCAATCAAAGTATATATTTAATATGGCTATCAAACACCCTTTTTTGCTTGCACTGTTAACGCTCTCCATTATCTGTGTTAGTACGAGTTATGGCTCTGCCCTACTGACAGATATTGCTCAACAAACAGACAACCAAAAGTCCCCATCAATTATTTTCTTCCTGCCCAAAGAACGTCCTCAGCCTGGAGTCGGCTGGTCAATCACCACCACTTCTGGGGAGGCAGAACTAGCCTTGGCGAAGCATTTGGTGAACATCGGTGCCAAAGAATACGTCGCTTGGTGGTGTCCTCACTGTCATGAACAAAAATTACTCTTTGGTAAAGAAGCCTACCAGATCATCAACAACAGCATCAAAGTGGAGTGCGATAAGAGAGGTATCAATCCCCACCCAGATTTGTGCAATGCGGCGAAAGTCCCAGGTGTACCAACTTGGGTTATTAATGGACATCAGTATACTGGCGTGCAAAACCTTAAGGATCTTGCGATCGCTTCTGGCTACAAGGGGGACACAAATTTCAAGTATGTTTATACACCTTGATTTTTTTAGGGTAAACTGCGATAGCTAAAGATTATACTTAGCCCTGATTAAACCAAGTGTCTTTAGCTTAACAAAAGACGGATATTCCCGATCAGACAAAACTAACTTTGGGAACAATCACTAGCTGAAATCTTAATTAAGATATCATGTTATTTGCTAGTCGTATAATCTACCGATCACAATCCTCTTGGGCAAGAATCGGGTTTTGTCGAATGACTTTAAAACTCAATTTATTGGATAAAACTCTTGCTAAATAAAGGTTGTAGGTTTTATTGAATTTGATATTTATTTATCTCACAGTTAAGTTCAATATCAAAACCGCGATATTCCCTGGAAAAAGGCTTTTCTTTTATGAGAGTTTAAATACAATAATTCACTCCCTCCCTGCAAAATAGTCAAAACCTTGATTTCTCGTTGACAGGACAGGGGAGTATAAAATGTTACTCTTATATTCTCAAAAGAATCAATTTTTAGATTGCTAAGAAATGAAGAATACATCAGTAAAGCAAATATTGTTCCCCAGCTCGGCATCAGAATCATTTGTTGTGTGGTGTTTCAACAACTACTTGGAAGCACCACACAACAAATGATTTATTCATTCATTCATGGTGAATTCTGACCGATTGTGTGACTTGAAGAAGATTTTGGACAGGTTCTCCAACAATACCATCCAAAAATGGATGTCCAACTTGTCCTTCCAAACCTTGTACATCTTGTTCAAGTCACAGATTGCGAAAAAGCGAATTGGTTTGATGACTGACGATTGTATTCTATTTTGATAAGTTCCCAATTGATGTTCGTGATTAATGACCGCTAATTTACCTAGAAAAATTCCTGTTCTGGGACTATTTGTCTTGCTTAACGGTATAGTTTCCAAACTATTGAAAGCACAGGTTCCAGTTCGCCTCCCGACAATCTGGCAAGTTATCCCTAGAGATATCCAACGGACTTTGACTACCCCGCTAACATCTGACTGTTGCTTTAGGCTTGCGTTAGTCATAACGCAAGCCTAAAGCAACCCAAAGTAGAAACACTTTCTCGCTCGTATTGAGAATTTTTTAACTTACTTAACAGCGTAATTCCGTTCCCCATCAGAAGTCTATCCACCTTACTTTTGGGGTACTCAAAGACTGCGTGGAACTTAAAGGGTTAATAATTGTGACACAAAAATATATCTTAAATACCTTTGTGGGAGTGGTATTTTTTTCCATGTTAACGACTTTCCCATCGGAGGCACAAGTGAAGCACGATCTAACTCTTCCTAATAACACAAACATAAAAGTAGAAGGGAATAAAATTACTATTGAGGGGGGCACTCAAGTAGGGAAGAATCTTTTTCATAGTTTTCAAGATTTTTCACTCTCCAAAGGTGACATAGCAGCCTTCAACAATACATTTGATATTGGCAACATTATTGTTCGTGTCACAGGTGCTTCAGCTTCTAACATTGATGGCATAATCAGTGCCAATGGTACAGCGAATCTGTTTTTCTCCAATCCGAATGGTATTAGCTTTGGACAAAATGCACAACTGAAGGTTGGCGGTTCATTTTTGGCGACTACAGCCAGTGCTTTCATGTTCCCTAATGGAGAGGAGTTTAGTGCTACTAATCCACAAGCTCCCCCGCTACTAGCAATTAATATTCCAATTGGCTTAAGATTGGGGAGTAATACTGGAGCAATTCAAGTTACTGGGAAAGGAAATCAAATTACACCTAGTTTTAGTTTTTCACCAACAAAAGTTGATAATACTAACTTAGTCGGACTAAAAGTACAACCAGGAAAAACTTTAGCCTTAGTAGGAAGCAATATTAATCTAGCAGGCAGTACAATATCCGCAGAAGGAGGAAGGATTGAATTAGGCAGTGTTGCTTCTGGTATAGTTAGCTTACAATCTACTCCTGATGGATGGGCTTTTAGCTATGAAGGAGTTTCCAAGTTTAGTGACATTCAATTATCAAAACAAGCACTAGTTGATACTAGTGGCATAGGTTCTGGAGCTATTCAAGTAAATGGTGCAAACGTCAAACTGAGTGACGCTTCATTGCTTCTAATTCAAAACAGAGGGGCAATTACTCCTGAAAATTTAGCTATAAATGCTTCGGAATCGCTAGTTTTAAAAGGAACTTCCATAGATGGTGATGCTTCTAGCGCTATTCGTTCAGAAACAGTCAGTGCAGGAAAGGGAAGTAATATTACAATTTTTACACCAAAGTTAGTGCTTCAAGATGGAGGGAGAATAGGAGCAAGTACATACAGTGATGGAAAAGGAGGCAATGTTACTATTAATGCTCCCAATTCTGTACAACTTTTGGAGAACACATCTATAAATACTTCTCGTCAAACCTTTACTGTTAGTTCTATTGCTGCAACTACCTACGCTTCTGGAGATGCTGGGAATCTTCAGATATCAACCAAAGACCTTAGAGTTACCAATGGGGGATCGGTGACTTCCACAACAATAGGAACTGGGAATGGGGGGAACGTGGCTATAAATGCAGATGTAATAGAGGTAATAGGAATAGAGCTAGCAACTAAAAGAGCTAGTGCCATATCAGCAGCATCTGCTAAAGCTGGAGAAGCTGGTAGCGTAAATATTAATACCTCGCAATTACGTTTAAGAGATGGAGGTTTAGTTAGTACCTCATCTTTCGATACTGGAGCAGTTGGTAGTTTAAATATCAATGCTTCCGAAATAGAAGTAAGTGGTATAAAAGATGATGTTCCTAGTGCTATAAGAGCATCCGTTGATTCTTTAGCTGGTCCAAACGGAGATCAACAGAGGCTTGGGACTTCTTCAATACCAAATGCTTTCCCTGGACAGGTAACAATTAATACTAAATTACTAATTGTTGATCGAGGTGGATTAGTTAGTGTTAGGAATCAAGGCACAGGAGAAGCTGGAAAACTTGAAATAAAGGCCGAATCTATTAAATTAAACGAAGGTAGGATTACAGGGACTACTAATTCAGGTGAAGGAGGTAATATTTCCATACGCTCTCAAGACTTACAACTACGTCTTGATAGTCTCATTACTACTACCGCAGGTAATAGTGGCAATGGAGGTAACATAACTATAAAAGCAGAGACAGTAGCTCTTTTAGAAGACAGCACAATTACAGCCAATGCATTTGAAGGAAGAGGCGGGAACATTACTATCGATACTCAGGGATTTTTTATCTCTCCAGATAGTAGAATTACAGCAAGTTCAAAGGACGGAGCTAATGGTGTAGTTACAATTAATACTGAACAAATTGATTTCGGGAATGCAGTGCTGACGAAAACAGCATTCAATCCTCCTGACAGTACCAAACTCTGTGCCTCCTCCTTTGAAAATGAAGATGAATTTATCAATGCTGGAAGCGGAGGAATCCCTGAAAGCCCTAGCGACCCTTTTCACAGTCTTGATGGCTGGTCAGATGAGCGAAAGCCTGATACCACCAACCCTTCAGATGCGATCGCAGCAAGCACTCAAACACAAGGAGTATCCGAGTATAAGGAAGCGCAGGGCTGGAGAAACAACACTGACGGTACAATAAGTTTTACAGATATTTCCTCAGAGGCAACTCCGAGGAGTTCTTTGTCAGCAGCACCTTGTCATTCTGAGGAAGAATCAGAAACACAAGTACAACAGTCATCTGGAGAATCAGATCAGCCCCCTCAGCAATCAACACGACAGTAAGTAAATCCCACAAAAGCCGCCGCAATAATTGCTTTTGTGGGATTTAGCAGTCAAATCCACCCAAAGCTGCTTTGAGAATAACAATCTTCATCTATGCCCAATTTCCAGTGCTTAAATCATTTGTCGAAAGCAACTATATTTCTCATCCCCTTACTGATAATTGATCCAGCACATTCACAAACAGTAGCTTCAACTCAGATCCGAACTATACAAGAACCTTGGGAAGTTCCTAGACCTTTACCTCAAAGACTTGATCCGACAATACCATACCCGAATGCACCACCTTTAAGAGAAAATGCACCCTCAAATCAGCAAATCATCAAAGTGGCAAGTTTTGTGTTTAAGGGTAATACAGTAATTAGAACCCAAGAACTAGAAACGGTAGTTGCTTCTTTTTTGGAAAGAGAAATTACATTTGATGATTTGCGCCAAGTTGGTAAGGTAATTACAAAATTTTATGTGGATAAAGGTTACATCACTTGTGGGGCTTTTTTGCCGATTGCAGAAAATCAACGAATTAATCCTCATGGGGCAGTAATTACCATTCAAGTTGTAGAAGGGCAATTCGATAAAATTGAGATCATTGGCGGCGCACGATTGCACAATTACATTCGTCAGCGATTACCAAGCGCTGTTGAAGTAGTCAATGAAAAACACCTACTAGAGGCTTTGCGACTCCTACGGCAAGATCCTTTAATCGAATCGATATCAGCACAATTAGATAATGGTTCTTCAGTAGACAGAAGTATTTTGACCATCAAAGTTAAGGAACGTCAGTCATTTACCATTGAGACTGCTCTAGACAATTCTCGTTCACCTGCTACCGGAAGTTTTCAGCGTCTTTTTGAAATAACCAATGCTAATTTGCTTGGTATAGGTGACAAGTTAAGTGTTGGCTATCGAAACACAGACGGGAGTAACACTGTAACAACCAGCTACTCTGTTCCTCTCAATCCACAGAATGGCATAATCGAGTTCGGCTACATCAACTCTTCGAGCAATATTATCGAAAATCCTTTTAACTCTTTAGATATTTTGTCTAATGCTCGTGCTTACGAGTTGAGTTTTCGACAGCCGATAGTCCGCAAAGCCACCGCCACATCAACGCAAGAATTTGCTTTAAAACTCACGGCTTCTCGTTTAGAAAGTGAGTCATCTTTGTTAAATACCCCTTACCCCTTAAATGCTGGGGCAAATTCTAATGGAATCACCCGAATTTCTGCCGTTAACTTCTCGCAAGAGTGGCTGGAACGCAGCACTAAAAGAACTTTCTCACTGCGCTCACAGTTCAGTTTCGGTATTGGTGCTTTTGGTGCTACTATCAACAATTTTGCTCCCGATGGTCGTTTTTTTGCTTGGCGGGGTCAAGCTGGGTGGCTCAAACAGTTAAGCAGCGATGCTACCTTCATCGCTAAAGCAGACCTTCAGTTGGCTGATAGACCTCTCTCCTCACTCGAACAAATTGCGTCAGGGGGTGCAGATTCAGTGCGAGGCTATCGTGAAGCCACTTTCTTAACTGACAATGCATTTTTGTTTTCAACCGAGTTACATCTAGCAGCCTGGACACAAAACAATCAGCAATTGCAGATTATTCCCTTCCTTGATTTTGCAACTGCCTGGAATAATGCACTCCAAGCACCAAACTCAGTAGGTACTTTAGCTTCTGTGGGTTTGGGTTTGCAGTACCAAGTAGGAGATCGCTTCAATGCGCGTCTTGAATGGGGTATTCCTTTAATTAACATTAACACTAATTCAGATAAGCAAACATGGCAAGAAAATGGATTTCTTTTTTTTATCAATTACCGACTGTTTTAAAGCACTTTTTATTAGGGCTATCTCTGGTATTGCTGGCAATTATGTGGCAAGGAGAAGTCAAAGCTCAAATGCCGAATGGCGCAATTCTAACTCAAACAGGACACGAACAACTACGCCTTGGAAATGCTTCTACAGCCATCAGAACTTGGTCAGCAGCTTACAAAGCTTATAGTCAAATAAACGATTCTGAAGGTATGACTGGTAGTCTGATTAACCAAAGCTTGGGATTTCAAGCCCAAGGGTTTTACAACAGTGCTTGCAATACTCTATTAATAGCTCTGAAGCTACAAGATTGGATTTGCCCTAGTTCGGCACAAGCGACTATAGATGAGTCTCCAGATAAGTTAGCTCATACCCTACAAAATCAGCCGCTTAAAAAAGTTCAAATCGTCGGACTTCGCCAGATGGGTGATGTACTAAGGCTAATGGGCAATCCTGAAGCTTCTTTTGTTGTATTACAAAAGGCTATGAAAATGGCTAATGATTTAAAACTAACACAATCAAAATTATACAATCAATTATTGCTAAGTCTAGCAGATACAGAACGCACTCTCTATTTACAAGCTAAAAACAAATATTATTTAACAGATGACTCTGGTGCTAAACAAAAGGCTTTAATCACGGCGCAATTCCAAGCTAAATCTGCCCTGTTTTTATATAAAAAGCTAGATAATAAAACACAGCATAATGTCTTGCTATCTGCCAAGCTAAATCAATTAAAATTTTTATTAGAGCTAGAAAAATGGTCAGATTTAACAGATATAGACTTCCAAAAACAAAGGCAATTAATTCAGCCATTAATCAAACAATTATTGAATCTTGATAATCAATTCGATGATTTACCAGCCATTGACTCTATCTACGCTCGTCTGAATCTGGTTGAAAGTTTAATGCAAGTCGCTCAAAACGCTAAGTTAAATGAAGTTAGTTTTTCCCAAGCGAAGAGTCCATTATTAACTGCCCTATCTATTTCTAATAAAGCATGGGAAAATGCGGAAAAATTAAACAATACACGAGCCAAATCTTATGCTTTAGGAACTATTGGTAAAATTTATGCTGACTTGGGACAAATACTGGAATCACAGAAATATTTAGAACCAGCTATGGAATTAGCCCAATCAGTAAAAGCTTGGGACATTGCTTATCAGTGGCAGTGGAGATTAGGAAGTTTATATCGGCAACTCAAACAAACTCAAAAAGCTGATGAGGCTTATGCAGCAGCTATTAGCAGCCTTGATCAGATAAGAGGTAATATTTTGGCGATGAATCCTGATATCCAGTTTAATTTTAAAGAAAAAGTTGAGCCTGTATATCACGAATATATGGAGTTTCTATTCTCCAAAGAAGCCAATTATCTCCAAGTAGTTACCATTCAAGATAAACTCAGAATAGCTGAAATAGAGAATTTTCTAAAATGCGGGAGATTAACTACACCTTCTGTTGCTAACAGCCAAGATTTCTCTAATTTACCACCACTTGTATTTTTTATTAAACTAGAAAATGAAATTCAAGTCGTTATTAATACTTCACAACGTGTTCATCAGCATAAAGTAGATTCTAAACTAGTTAGCGATTCCGTCGATAATTTTATCAAACTCATTCACAAGAAACAATTTGTTAAAACTCAAGGTTTCGCTTATCTCACCTATGCTCAGAATCTTTATGACTTGCTAATCAGTCCTATCAAACAGTATTTACCAGCTTCCGGGAATCTAGTCTTTATTTTAGATAGCTATTTTCAGAATATCCCTTTTGATATGTTACACGATGGGAAGAAGTATCTTGTAGAGTCTTACGCTATTTCAACAGCATCCAGTTTACACCAATTACAAGCTCAACTTTTAAAACCAGAGGCATTGAGAGTTTTATTTGCAGGGATTTCTGAAGCTGGCCCTATTTACCAAAATTCTTTGGTTCATGAAAATTTCCAGCCTCTACCTGAAGTCGCCCAGGAGATAAAAAATATAAAAAAAAGCATTAGTTCTGTGTCAGAAATGCTCAACGATGAATTCACTACTCACAAGTTTCGAGAAAAAGTCGAGTCCGATTCATTCCCCATAATTCATCTTAGTACCCACGCTCAGTTCAGTTCTGACCCTGATAATACTTTTCTGTTGACTTGGAAAGAACTACTTAAAGTTCAAGAATTAAAATCTTTGTTAAAAAATAAGCAATCTCCTATTGATTTACTTATTTTAAGTGCTTGTGAGACAGCTAAGGGAGATCGGCGTTCAGCTTTAGGAATTGCTGGCATCGCCGCACAAGCCGGAGCGCGGAGTACCTTAGCTACTCTCTGGTTGGTAGATGCTGAATCTACCGCCCAACTCATTGGAGAGTTTTATAAAAACTTGAAAAATGGTCTGACTAAAGCCGAGGCATTAAGACAAGCACAATTAAACCTGATATCCAGTAATACTTACTCCCACCCATACTACTGGGCGGCTTTTATTCTTGTAGGTAGTTGGCTTTGAGCAATAGCCGCAATTTTTGCTCCAGCTTGAGCCTTAGCTAATTCGTCAGGATTGTTAACTTTTTGGGCTAATGCGATCGCAGTTCCGTATGCACTAGTAGCAGCAGAAAGTGCATCTCCTTGTAGGTAGCGTTCGCCTAACAATCGATAAATAGCTGGGTCTTGAGAACCTGCTTTAGCTCGTGCAGATAACACCGCAATTGACTCATCTACCAAACCTTGCACGTTATATACTGCATCCGTATCGATAACAACCTCATCTGGGGACTGTTTGAGACTTTGAAGGCGTTTGATTGTTGTCGCTACCTGCTGCGCTCTGTCTTCTGACACTAACACCAAGAGACTCTGACTTGCAATAAACTTCTCTCCTCGCTTGGCAATTATGTTTACATCATAAACATTTCCCGCCTGCAATCCTGGCTGGTCTTTCGGGTAGGGTAATTGCGTATTTTGAACTGACAACGACCAACTTACTCCTATGCCCTCTACTTGCACTATGTAACTACTAGCTCCTGGTGTCGTAGCCCACGATAGCATCGGACGGGGATTGATACTCGTAACTCCATAAGGGGTAATTAATTTCGGCGCATCTGGATCGTCATTTGGCCCTTTAATATTGATGCAATTGTGTTCATTTTGTAGACTACAACCACTTCTTTCTCTCGCAGAAAGGGGTAAGCATTGAGCGCCAATAGTGCCAGCAGAAACTTGTAAAATACTTCCCCTTAGATAGCAAAAAACTTCAACTGTACTCCCCGGTTCTGGATTTATTTGAGCTGATTTACAAACTTTGCTCAAGCTTGCCCAATGGCGATCGCCTTTGATGATTTTGGCAATTGGCTCACATCTGCCAGATTGTAAATTTTGCGTTGTTATCGGTCGAGTTTGTCCTGATGCGCCCAAATTTGAAAATAATAATATTGACGCAATTGCTGCTACTTGAATTTGGATACACTTTTTTGTTCTATTTGCTGATTTTAGTACAGTCCGCATCACATTTATCAGATATTCTCTAATCAGGTAATTTAAGCAAAATTAAAGATTTTAGTCAATTTTATTTAAAAATTCTCTGTAATATTTCCTGCTTCCATCTTTGCACTTCTGGCAGAGATGAATTTACATTATTTTGCATTAAGCAAACCTCCCAGTATGCTTGTGCATATTTTAAATCACCTAATGCTTCTTGTGTTTGTGCTAACAAACAATAAGCGTCTACTCTTTGAGAATCTAATTTAACCGATTTTTCTAAGTATTCTTTTGCCTCTGCATAACGCTGCTGTTTTAATCTTGCCCAGCCTAAATTTTTGTACAACCCAGCTTGCCATAGAGGATAAGAAGTATGTTTTAATCCTTCAAGTGCAAGCGTTGCAGCCTCTGAATATTTTTCTTGTTTATTTTTCAACCGTGATAAATTGCTGACAGAATTCATTGCTTGGTTGTTACTGTACTGAATTGCTAATTTATACTGCTGCTCTGCTAGGTCGTATTTATCTTGTTCGTCGTAAAAATTTCCCAAATTATAATGTACTTCCCAACCTAATGGTCTTAGGCTTAAAGCTTTTTCATAGTTTTTACTTGCACACTTTAAGTCTTGTATCTGCTGACAAGCCACTGCTAAATTATTATATGTTTTCTCATCTTTAGGATTGTATTTTACTGCTAATTCATAATATTCTTTAGCTATTTTCGGCTCATCCTGTCGCGCAGCTTTGTAAAAATAGTAACTCGACAAAGCCAAATAAGTTCCTTGACAAATATTGAAAAGTATCAAGAAGAGCAATCCAGTTCCTAACCATTTAAATAGACTAGATTGAAAAGCCCGGTTTAGCTTCAACTTAAACGGTAATTCCTCCAAACGCTGTAAAATGACTTGTGTAGATGGTGGACGTTTCCCTGGAGCCGGAGACATTAATTCATCCAACAAATCAGCAAAGGGTTTTTCAATCTCTCGTGCTTTATTTCTCCAAACAAGTCTTGTTGTTTTTGGGTCTGTTGGCAGATTAATTACATGAATTCCAGTTACTAAATATGCTAATGTTCGCCCTAAAGCATAGAAATCTGATTGTGGTAACGCTTGCCCATTAATTTGTTCTAGGGGAGTAAAGCCAGGCGTTACAAGTGCTGTAATTTCATGATGACCAAGCCCCATCTCATTCCCCCCACTTCCGCTAACTTTCGTTAAATAAGTACGAGTTACTTGTCGGACTGCACCAAAATCAATTAAACCCAACTGACCATCAGGTTGGAGAATAATATTGGAAGGTTTAATATCTCTATGAAAAAAACCACTCCGGTGTACTTCATCGATAATTTTTACTAGTTGTATAAGCCAATCCAGAGCTAAAGCTTGAGAGATCCTTCCATTAGCTTTCGCCCATTGTTCTAAGTCCTGTCCCTCAAATTTCTGCATAACTAAACAATGCAGTGTCCTGTAACTTTTTTCAGGAATAACAGTCAATAAATCGTCTATAACTCTAGGAATCCCTGGATGGTCGAACAATTGAAGCGTCAGCGTTTCTCGTTCTAATAGCTCGATTTCTTTAGATTCCTGCGATTTCAAAACTTTCATCACTTTGTGGATGCCTTTATCATCCACTACTTCAAAAATTTCTGTATTGTAACGAAAGTCTAAAGGGCGTAATGGCTTAATTAACCTAAACCGCTGCTCAATCAGCAGTTCCGTTCCGCAATAAAGGCATCTTTCACTATCATCAGGGTTTTGCCTCTGTCTACACTTAGGATTTATACAATAAATCAC